>JAJZDM010000126.1 GCA_021806005.1 Acidobacteriota bacterium
CCGAGGCCAGCACCAGCGCGTCCGCCTGGCCCTCTGACCACTTGCGCAGGCGGGTATCGATGTTGCCCCGCATCTCCACGAAGCGCAGATCCGGCCGCAGCGCCAGCAGCATTGCCTGCCTCCGGGGGCTGGTTGTAGCAATGCTCGCACCGGAGGGTAACATGTGCAGCCCCCAGTACTTTTCGCAGACAAAGGCATCGCGCGCGTCCACCCGCGGCGGTATGGCCGCCAAGGTAAACCGATCATGCAGTGAGGTCGGCAGGTCCTTCAGGGAGTGCACGGCGAGATCAATTCGTCCGGCCAGCAACGCATCTTCAATCTCCTTGATAAAGATCCCCTTGGCGTCCAGCGGCGTGCCGTCTTCATAGGCAGCCGGGGTCACAAACCCGGGTTCCTGCATACGGTCGCCCACGGTGCGAATCACATCGATCTCCACGTTATGTCCGCGGCTGCGAAGCTGTGCGGCAACGTGGTTGGCTTGCCACAAGGCAAGTTGGGAGCCGCGCGATCCGATACGAATGGTGTAGGTATTCACGTCCTCTAGAATACGCGCATCTCCTCTCCATCAGAACACCGGTCTCCTGCACCGCACCGGCCAGATCTGCGATGGTACCGTCCTGCGCCGGGGAGTCTGCCAGACAAAACCCAATCGCTGGCGGTACCATGGATCCGTTGCAGAGGAGGGTCCACACGGTGAGGCTGGAGATCCGTTTGTCGCGCAACTGGTCGCGAAGCTGGGCCCGAGGATTGGCATCCCTGGCTCTGGGATGCCTCGCCGTTTCACCCACGCTGCGCGCGCAAGGCTACTCGGCAGACCAGCCCATCGGGGCTACCGCCCAGCAGAGGCCATCGTATCTGGCCCACGCCGGTATCTCTCAGCGCCTGGGCCAATCCCTCCCCATGGCGGCCATCTTTACCGACGAGACCGGACGCACCGGCCCTCTGCGCAGTTGGTTCCAGCACAAGCCGGTGGTGATGGCCGAGGTTTACTATAGCTGTGCCATGCTCTGTCCGCAGGTGCAGCACGGGCTCGCCACAGGGCTGGCCGGCACCACACTCACCCCCGGCAAAGACTACCAGGTACTGATCTTCAGCATCGATACGATGGACAAGCCTGAGGCCGCGGCCGAACAAAAGAAGACCTTTCTCCGCGAGGCCGGCTGGACCACCAACGCCACTGCGGCCAACGCCGTGCACTTCCTGACCAGCGACCAGTCCAGCATCGACGCTATCAGCGATGCCACCGGCTTCCACTACGTTCGCGTACCCGGTCCTGACGGCAGGATGGACCAGTTTGCCCACTCCAGCGTGATCATGTTCGCCACGCCCGAGGGCGTTCTCTCCAAGTATCTGGCCGGCATCGACTACCCCCCGCGCGATCTTCGCATGGCGCTGCTGGAGGCTGGCGACAAAAAGATCAGTAACCCGGTGGACCTGCTCATTCTTTACTGCTGCAGCTACAGCCCGGCCGTGGGCCGCTACTCTGTTTCCATCCTGCGGATCCTTGGCCTGGCCGGTATGGTCACGCTCTTCATCCTTGCCGGGATGATCTTTCTACTCACCCGCAAGCCCAGGGCCGTGGCAGAGGCAGAGGCACAGGGAGTCCGGCAGGCATAATTCTGCGAACAATCTCCGCCTTCATCCCGCGGCCAGCGGCAGGAGAGGCCCTACCGGGGATGGTCATCTTCGTGGCTGTGTGAATCCTCTAACTCCCGCTCCTCTGCCGACTCACGCAGCGCCGCAATTTGTGGGTGCAGCAGTTTGCCGGTGAGTGACTTTGTCAGCCGCTCCACCGCGGCCATCTGCTCGGCGGTGAGTGGGTGACGCGAGAGTTGTTGAGCGATCCGCGCGAGTTCCTGCTGCCGCACCTCTTCGGCGCCCAGAAGCAGTTCCTTGATCGCCTCCGTGACAGGCGCCTGCGAGATCCGCGAGGTGTAACGCTCCACCTCACGGGTTACGATCGACTCAGCCGCCTCCGCCTCGCGGTTTCGCACCGCCTTGTTCTGGACCGCCACCTGCTGCAGGTCGTCGATGTCATAGACAAAGCAGCCTTCGACTTTGTTCACCTCGGGGGCTACGTCGCGCGGCACGGCGATATCGATGAAGAAGATCGGCCGATTCTTCCTGCGCTGCATCAGGCCGCGCGCCTGCTCAGCCTTGAACACCTGTCCGGCGCCGGTGCTGGTAATGACGATATCGGCGCGATGCGCCTGCTCATGCAACTGGTGCAGCGGAATGACGCCGGTGGTGATGCTGGGCGTGCGCAGGGCGTCGGCGACGGCCTGCGCACGGGACTCAGTGCGATTGGCTACCAGCAGCATCGTGGCGCCCTGTTGAATCAGGTGCCGCGCCGTGAGTTCGCTCATCTTGCCGGCGCCCACCATCAGCACAGTCTTGCCCGCCAGCGAACCGAAGATCTTGCGCGCCAACTCCGCCGCCACGGACGCCACCGACACCGTGGAATTGCCGATCTGCGTCTCGGTGCGCACCTTCTTGGCTACGGAAAAGGCCCGCTGCAGCAGTGGATCCAGCATCGACTTCACCGCGCCCACTTCGCGGCCCACCGTCCAGGACTGCTTCACCTGCCCCAGAATCTGCGGCTCACCCACCACCATTGAATCCAGCGAACTGGCTACCCGGAAGAGGTGCCGGATCGCCTCGCGTTCGTGGTACTGATACAGGTGCGGCTCAATGTCGGTGGCGCCGACCTGCAGATACTCGTTGAAAAAGCGAATGACGCTGGTCGCCGACTCGAATCGGGCGGCTGCCCGGACACCTTCCCCAACTCCCTGCCCTGACTGCAGCGCCTCCTGAAAGCCGTCCTGGACGGTGAGGATCTCCACCCGGTTGCAGGTGGAAAGAATCATCGCCTCGCGAATTCCCGGCTGGTCCACGAGCGTGCGCGTGGCATCCGCAAGCCGGTGGGTCGGGATGGCCAGCCTCTCCCGCATCGCCACCGGAGCCGTGGTATGGTTCACCCCCAGCAGCAGCAGCCGGGATGCCTGCGTCGACGTTCGCGCCGCCATCTCCGTCTTCCGGTCGTCATGCGTCTCACGCTTCAGATCACGCTTCAGATCACTCATGGCGTCTTGAACCTGTGCACGGCGGAGAAGGAGTTCGCCGCCCATACCGCAATCATTACCAGAAACACAAAGCTCGAGAGATACACCGCCCGCCGCCCGCGCAGCCCGCTATGACTGCGGATGAAGATCATCAGCACATAGGCGACCCACATGGCGAAAGAGAGCAGCACCTTGGGATCCGCAAAGAAGGCGGTACCCATCGTATCCAGCGCCAGCACGGTCCCAATCAGAAGTCCGGCGGTCATGCACGGCAGGCCCAGGCGCAGCGAGTTCAGCCCGATCTGGTCCAGGGTCTCCAAGGGAGGAAGCCAGCCGCGTTTGTTCTCCATCAGCTTCATCTTCAGCCGTCGCTCCTGGATCAGGTACAACAGGCTGGCAATCAGGGAGAGGAACATGGCCGCGTAGGCCGCCAGCAGCAGCGCAATATGCAGCAGAATCCATCCGGTACGCACCAGGGGGAAGGCGATCCGCTCATCTCCTGGACGAAACGCCGGAATCATCGCCAGCAAGACCGCAATCGGCAACAGAAAGATTCCAAAGCTCGTCGTTCGGTAGTGGGCGGCCAACACCAGAAACCCCACCACCAGCAGCAAACCCAGCATGGAGAGCGTCTCGTGGGTATCTACGGGGAGGGCGCGGTGGGCTGCATACAACGTCTCAGTGATGGAGACAAAGTGGAAGAACGCCCCGGTGAATGCAGAAGGGAGTGCTATGTGCCGCCAGCGAGGACGGTTATAGAGCGCTGCCGGCAGCACCGCCAGCGCGGCCACGCCGTAAAGAATCACCGCAACTCGAAGCCAAACCAGGGTCATACGTCCAGCATCGCACACTGCATCTGCACGAAGTTCCAGTATATCTTCCATCGGCTGAACGATTGTGACTCTGCTCACAGATACCGGGCTGCACCTCCTGTTCACGGCTTGCCGGATCGACGGCTGCAGGTGATCAAGGGTTTGTTCCAGTATTTGGAGCGGCTGATGGGCGGATTGAAGATGAGGCGACCAAGAGGTCGATGGGATCTGTAGAAGTGGATCCAGGTCTTGAAAGCAGCGTCGCCTTCCTCCGGGCCAGCCCCGTCCTGGGCGTATGCCCGTCCCTTGAGAAAGGTACCGATGAGGCCGGTTGCCACTGCTTAGCGTGGCGTTGAGCGCGAAGGCAGGGCAACCCCCGAGATATTTGAACCCGGAGGTACTGAAGCAAAGGATGCTATGCAACACGGGGTCGCTCCCCCGGAAGATGCCTGTACCCCGCAGAGACTATTCTGTAGACCGGATGATCCACCACAACGCAACAGTCCCGAGCACACAGCCCGACGCACAGGTTCAACCGAACAATATGATCCTGCTGAAGAACGCTACCCTGGTGGACGGCTCAGGCGCAGCCGCACGCAGCGCGGATCTACTGCTCGCCGGCGAGCGGATTGCGGAGATTGGACACCTCACCCCTCCATCCGGCGCCCGCCTCCTGGACTGCACCGGTCTGATCGCAGCTCCCGGGTTTCTTGACGCCCACAGCCACTCCGATCTTCAGGTGCTGCAGGGCCGGACCGAAAAGACGCGGCAGGGTGTCACAACGGAGATTGTGGGCAACTGCGGATTCTCGCCTTATCCCATGGCGCAGCACGCCAACGCCGTGCATGAGTTTGCCAACAGCATTCTGTGCGGCCAGCAGCACTGGGGATGGCCCAGCGCCGCCGCCTATCTTGAAGCCCTCAGCAGCGCTCCCCTGGCCAGCGTCTACTCCCTGATCGGCCACGGCAGCCTGCGCATCGAGGTTGCCGGCAACGAGCAGAGGCCCCTCACCGAAGCAGAGATGGATCGCATGGAGCAGTTGCTCGATGAGGCTCTTTCGGAGGGTGCGATCGGTTTCTCCACGGGGCTGATGTACGCCCCCGGCTCCTGTGCTCCGCAGCAGGAACTCGAACGCCTCTGCCGTGTGGTTGCCCGGCACGGCAAGGTGTACGCAACCCACATGCGCAGCTACGCCTCCGGTCTGGAGTCTGCCGTGGAGGAACAACTGGAACTGGCCCGCCGCACCGGCTGCAGGTTGCAGATCTCTCACCTGCAGGCAGTGGGACGCGCCAACTGGCCCCGGCAGGCGGCCGTACTCGAACGCATCGAGGCAGCGGCGCAGCATGGCGTTGATGTCGCCTTCGACTGCTATCCCTATACGGCCGGAAGCTCCACCCTCACCCAGTTAGCCCCGCAGTGGGCTCTCGATGGCGGCCTTGATGCCCTCGTCCTGCGGCTTCGGGATCCGCTTCTCCGCCAGGAGATTCTGGACGAGACCCGCTCCTGCATGGAGGTAGCCTGGACAGATGTGATCCTCACCTCCGTCGCGTCCGGCAGGAACCAGTCGCTGGTCGGCCAGAGCCTGGCCCACATCGGTGACCTGCGCCAGCAGGATCCGGCGGAGACCCTGCTCGATCTGCTCGTCGAAGAACACGGTGAGGCCGGCATGATCAGCTTCAATCAGAGCCCGGAGAACCTTCGCCAGACGCTCACCCATCCCCTCTCCATCATCATCACCGATGGACTCTACGTGCGCGGCAAGGCCCATCCGCGTCTGCACGGAACCTTCCCCCTCCTCCTCGGCGAGCTATGTCGCGGCAAGCGGTGGCTCACCCTGGAGGACGCCGTCCACAAGATCACGGGCAGACCCGCTGAGCGATTCGGCATTCTGGATCGCGGCCTGCTCCAGCCCGGCTACTACGCCGACCTGACCCTCTTCGACCCAGCGGCCATCGACAGCAAAGCCGACTATGACTCACCCGAACAGCGTCCCACCGGCGTTCATCATGTCTTCCGGAACGGAAGGCAGATAGAACTCCCGCCGGAGGCATATTCTGCTGTGGATCAAGCCGGAGGCGAATCCCATGGCTGATGTCAACCAACAGCGCAGCGCTGTTCCCTACGCAGCGCATCCTTCTACCCCAGAGCATCCTTCCGTCCCGATTCCACCCATGCAAAAGGGTCTGGGATTGATGACCGCTGCGCTGACCTCTGCCCAGATTGCCGCCCTTGGCTGGAACCTTCTTCACGAAGATCTCAGCCTGCCCACCGCTGTTCTCTACGTCGACAAGCTGAACCACAATCTTGCCTGGATGCAGCAGTTCGCAGACCACTATGGCGCAGTTCTGGCTCCCCATGGCAAGACAACCATGGCGCCGAAGCTGTTCTCCATGCAGCTTGCAGCGGGAGCCTGGGGAATCACCCTGGCCACCGTGCAACAGGTTGCGGCAGCGTACCAGCACGGTGTGCGCCGTATCGTGATGGCCAATCAACTCGTCGGGCGGCAGAATATGGCCATGGTGGCCGCTCTGCTGGACGACCCCGGCTTCGAGTTCTTCTGCCTGGTGGACTCGGCTGCCAACGTCGAGCAGCTTGGCCGCTTCTTCCGCGCCTCCGGGAAGAAACTACAGGTGCTGCTGGAGGTGGGGATGGACGGCGGCCGCACCGGCGTACGCAGCGCGCAGCAGGCAGAGGCCGTACTCCAGGCCATCTCCCATTGGCGGGATCAGATTCTGTTGTGTGGCGTGGAGATCTATGAGGGTGTCAGCGAAGAGGAGTCCGCCATCCGCGGACTTCTGGACCGCGCGATCGACCTGGCCCATGATCTGGCCCGCAGAGGGCTCTTCCAGCGAGCTCCGTTCCTGCTCTCCGGAGCAGGCTCCGCCTGGTATGACGTGGTCGCCCGGGCCTTCTCCGCAGCGGATGCGGGCGCGCCGGCACAGATTGTCCTGCGTCCCGGGTGTTATCTCACGCTGGATGCCGGCGCCTACGCCGTCGCGCAGGCCGGCATCCAGACCAGAGATCCGGTGGCCCGTCAGATGTGCTCCTCCCTGCAGCAGGCGATGCAGATCTGGGCCTACGTGCAATCCATCCCGGAGCCGACAAAGGCCATCGTCGGTATGGGAAAGAGAGACGCATCCTTTGACTCAGGTCTCCCCTTGCCCGCACTGCACCTCTCACCAGCCAGCGGAGAACTGCTGGATGCGCCAGCCCACTGGAAGCTGACCCGCATGATGGATCAACATGCCTATCTGCAGATCGACCCCGGCGATCGGATCGCGGTGGGAGACATGATCGGGTTCAACATCTGCCACCCCTGCCTCACCTTCGACAAATGGCGCTATCTGCCCCTTTTAGACAAGCAGTATCAGGTGATCGACGTCATCCAGACTCTCTTCTGATGGAGGCAGCCTGCATCTCGCCTTCCTTTCTTAGAACTGGAACCGGCTGCCGAACTGGAACTGCCGCGGCGTGTTCACATCGCTGGTGATCAACCCGAAGGTCGCCGCTACCGCCGGCTGCGTCTCCACGTCATAGATGGAAGGCACAGAAGGCTGAGCAAACTGCGGCGTGTTGGTGACGTTGTAGCAACTGAACTCGAAGCGGAGCTTGCGGGCGCCACCCATGCTGAAGTTCTTGTAGAGGGAGAGATCCAACTCCCTGGCTCCCTGCGCGCGCACATGATCCAGATAGGCTGGAGCATTGCCGGGCAGAAACGGACTGGTTGGAATCACGAAACAGTTTGGATTGAACCAGGTCGTCGCACTGTGCGGAGCCGATGAGGCTGGATTGCAGGTGAGGTTCGGCCGCTGGTTGAAGTAGGAGGTTGGAGCGCCAACAACCGGTGAGGCGATGGGGTTGCCATCGCTCAGGTAGACGATACCGTTGATGGTCCACTCCCCCAGAATGGCGTTGCCGGCTCTGCCCAGATCCGCAGCCCGGTTCCTGCCCACGGGAAGATCATACGAAGCCGATCCCACAAACTCATATTTGACATCCTGGGGACTTACAGAGTGCTCATACTGCAGGTCCTGGGTATCCTGAGGCACGCCCAGGTGATTGCCGACAAAGCTCAGCGGAACCTGGCTGTCATCGGTCATCAGCTTTCCCCATGTAAAGCTGCTCTGAGTGGTGACGTGGTGGCTCAGCCGCTTCTGCACCTTGACCTGCAGCGAACTGTACTCTGAGTCTCCGCCGGGGTACCCACCCAGATTGACTCCGTTGCCGGAGCCGTAGCTGCCGTTCCCGAACTGCGGATACTTCTGCAGGGAGACCCATAGCGGAACGGTGGAGGAGCCGTAGTTGGCATTTGTGCCGGGCTGGATCGCCTGCCAGGTGTTGTTGACCATCTGGCAACTTGGGCTGGCGGTGTTCACGCAAAGCGAGGCGCCGTACTGCTGAATCGTTGCCAGGCTGAGCGTATTGAGGTCGATCGAGAAGAACGGAACAAACAGGCCGCGGCTGCCGACATAGGCCATGCTCAGAACCACCTCATGCGGCATCTGCCACTCAAACCCTAGGTTGAAGTCATACGTCGTAGGAGTCTTTTCCGAACGCAACACCGTGTTCAGCGTTGTACCCAGTTCATTGCCGTAACCGCTGGGCGAGCTGATCGTCGGAACCACCCCATTCGGAAACGGGTTGGTGAGCGAGTAGATTCCCGTAAAGGACGGCGCCGGGGCTCCCGCCGCTGCGCCGACGCAACCGGAGGTGCCGTTGTACTCCGTGTTGCCGTCGGCGTTATAGCAGGTTGCATTCCAGTTGGTCACCGACGAATAGCCATCGCTGTCCTCGGTGGCGCTGGCCACCATCTCCGGACTGGGACCGTAGTAAAGCCCCGCTCCTCCGCTCACGACCAGGTTCTTCAACAGTTCGAGGGCGAATCCCAGCCGAGGTGCGACATTGCCCATGTTGGTTGAAAAGGGCGACCGGTTGCTCCCATTCATGAAGACCTCTGCGCCCTGATAACTGACGCCGCTCACGGTGTTGGATGCTGTTGGATCAAAGTCTTCCAGCCGATTGAAGCGCTCTGTGCGTCCTCCAAAGACGTCCCAGCGAAGGCCGGCGGTGATGCTCAGACGCTGCGAGGGATGGTAGTTATCCTGCAGGAAGGCTGCGTAGTAACGGTTGGCCTCCGCTGCAAACAGATCCTTGCTGAAGTTTGCCCTCTCATTTCCAGGAGCCTCGCCCATGCCCACCAGGAAGGACGCAAAGTCGCTGCCTCCACCTCCGTTGGCTACAGACTGATCCGTGGCGCTCTCATCGAAGTAATAGGCTCCTGAGGGCTCTGGAGGTTGTCCCACATTGAGAAATCGCTCCATGTACTCGAACCCTGCGCTGAGTTCATTCTTCCCGATCATCCTGGTGAGGGTTGCGCTGGCATCGCTGTTTTCGCTGGCAAAGACAAAGGTATCCTCATCGGCGGTGCCGCCAACGCCGCCTCCCACATCGGAGAACAGTACATACGGAAGGGTCTTGTAGACCTCATCGGCCGCCGTCGGGGAGACAAAGCCCAGTGCCGCCAGATTGTCTACCGAACTCTGGCCGGGATCTCCCGTCTGATTTTCGAAGTGCCGCAGGAAGGAGTAGCGCAGTTGCAGCGCCGTGGTTGAGTTGATGGTGTAATCGTCGGCCAGCAGCACATTCCACTCATGGGTCACATTCTGGGCGTAGAACGGATCCCAGGCGTTGTTGAAGGCGTTCACCAGCGAGTTGTAAAGATCATCCCAGGAGAGCCGTCCGAAGATGTGTTGCCTTTCGCTCTTGTCCCAGTCCATGCGAACGTCGAACTTGTGCCACTCGGTCGGGTCCGTGCCGGGAACATAAAGATTATCCAGCGCGCCATTGGTGGCCTGATCGCAGGTCGCCGGGCTGGGCACGTTGCACCTGGGCATCTCGGAGAGAAACTTCAGAGCGATCGGATTCGGATTGGAGATGACGTTGTTGTAAAACGGCTGCCGGTTGCCATTGGCATTATCCGGAAGCAGCGGATCGTAGATGGTGAAGGTATCGGCGGAAAAGTTGCCGATCCGCTCTGCGCTCGTCGGCACGGTAAACGTATTGGATCCGTCGAACAACTGTTGCTGCGTGTCCTCGTAGTCCGCAAAGAAGAAGAGCTTTTTGTGCAGGATCGGACCGCCAAACGACCCACCCTCCTGGTAACGATGAAAGGTTGGCGGGACGTTGGACGATCCGCTGGAGATCTGGTTCTGCTTGTTGAAATAATCGTTGGCTGCCATCACATCCGGACGAAAGTCCCCAAATATGTCGCCATGGAAACGGTCGCCACCAGACTTTGTCACCAGACTGATGACGCCCGCGCCGCCGCTCTGGTACGAGGCCGGCGTGTTCTGCGTCTCCATCCGCTCCTCCTCCACGTCATCCTCGGGAATCATCAGTCCGGGCATCACCGAAGCTGCGTTGTTCTCCGCAACTCCAACCGGAGCACCATCCACCATGTAG
>JAJZDM010000127.1 GCA_021806005.1 Acidobacteriota bacterium
AAAGGAGGGTCAGAGGTCGCCAAATGCCACTACGCCCCATCCCGGACTTCAGGATGGGGCGCAAGGGATATAGCAACCTGGTTATGGGTTGGGAGCAGAACCGGGGCCAGAACCCGATGAATTTGAAGGAGCTGAGCTCGGCGAAGATTGTCCCGCTGCGCCGCCTGCGGTCGGTGGCTGGGTCGGAGTTGAGGTTTGAGGTGAGTTTGCCGATGGAGACAGCGGAACGATGATCACGTCATTCACTTCAGGCTGAACGGTGGCCTGTCCGCAGTCCGTGTTATTCCCGGATGCGTCAAATCGGCAGCCATAGAGGCCCTCCACCGGAACTCCGCAATCTCCCGCGTTCAGTTCTGAGACCCACCATCCTGAGCCGACGGGCCGTTTGCGTGGGTTACCCTTGGCGTAGATCGCCATCAAGGTAGAACCGGAGGCCGGTTGTCCATTTCCACAAGTGAAGGACCTGTCATTGCTGATATAAAGCACCTTATCCCGATTGTCCCAGCCCTCATCCACCAGTACCGGATTGCCGGAGTTGTCGACATCCAACTGCTCGGCCCAGAACGAACGATCATGGGCACTCCCCTTGAGGTGAACAGACGCCTTTCCCTTGCCGAATACCTGGGTGTCCGGCTTCTTCTGGGCGTTGGGTCCCGGTTTGGCGGCAGCCGCCTTTGCCTGAACCGGCGGGGTGGCGTGGATGTTCGGGACGGATGGCGCGGGCGGGGGGGCCGGCTTCTCCACAGGTTGATTCGCGGCGACCTCCGGCTTTGGAGCCTGCTTACAAGCGATGGTCATTAGCGCCGCTGCAGTGGCCAGCAAGATGACTCCGGTACGGGCAAACCTGACTCTCATAGCTATCCTCTCTTTGAAGGAACTCGGCATATCAAGCCTCGCGGAGATTGTACGCCGCCGCTCCTTCTGCGAAACGTCACCAGTCAAGAACAGCCTCTTTTTCGCCATCACCCATGCTGCGTTGGATGTTGAGTGAACTGCCGTTCTGCTGGTTCAGTTGCTTAGCGATACCAATGAATCGATTCCGCCTCCAAGGGGATGGTTGCCTCAGGATGATAGGGAATCAGGCGGGGGGTAAAATCCCCCGCAGACCGCAGCGCAGGCGCCGTTGCCCTGTAAAACGGGCTTGTCGGCTCTTCCGGCTCCATAGCGATCACAATCGGTTCGCCGCTGCCGTCTGGATCGGCATACAGTTGCACCTTCACGGCATCTGGGCTCAGATCAGCCAGATAGACATGCACTCGAAAATTGTGTTTTTCTTCCACGGTGTCTACGTCGACTGAAAGGAACCGTACCTTGGGCCAGGCCTCAGCCAGTTGCCGCTGCCACTGCAGTAGAGATGCTGCGAAGCTGGAACCGCCGTTGCTGCGCCGCAGGTAGTTGGCCGCCAGCGGGGCATAGTATTTCGTGGTGTACTCCCGCACGCACCGTGTGGCAGAGAACACCGGCGTCAGGCGCGCCATGCTCTCGCGTACATGACGAATCCATGCGGTCGGCAGACCGTCCTGACCCCGGTCGTAGAACTCCGGTATCACCTGTTGTTCGAGGAGTTCATAAAGATGTTGCGCTTCCGCAGCATCCCATCCCGGATCGTCACCGTGATCCTGCCCGTCGCCGAGCGCCCAGCCCAAATCAGGTTGATACGCCTCCGCCCACCAGCCGTCGAGGACTGAGAGGTTCAGGCCGCCGTTCACCAGAACCTTCATGCCGCTGGTGCCGCATGCCTCCCAGGGGCGGCGTGGCGTATTCAGCCAGACATCGACACCCTGAACAAGATGCTCGGTCAGCCGCATATCATAGTCGCTCAGGAAGACCACCTGCGATCGGGCTTCGGTGTGGCGAATGAACTGGATCCACTGCCGGATCATCTCCTGCCCGGCGGTGTCCTGTGGGTGGGCTTTGCCGGCAAGCACCAGTTGCACCGGACGGTCTTTGTTGTTGAGGATGGATAAGAGCCGAGCGGTATCCTGCAACAGCAGATTGGGCCTCTTGTAAGGAGCAAAGCGCCGGGCAAATCCCAGCGTAAGCGTGTCGGGATCAAAGATGGATTCCATCTTTTTCAGCTCCTCCGCTGATGCGCCATAGCTGGCAATCTGCCGCGCCAACCGCTTGCGGATGAACTCAATCAGCGATCGTCTGGACGCCGAGCGCATCTCCCAGAGCCTGGCGTCGGAGATGCTGCGAAACCCCTCTTCGATGTGTTGAAGATCACCATCCCAACGCTGCGCTCCACAAGCTTCGGTCCAAAGGTTGTCCGCCTCTGTGGAGTCCCATATGGGTACGTGAACGCCGTTGGTAACAGAACCCACCGGCACCTCGCACTCCGGCCATCGTGGAAAGATCTCCTGAAAGAGCTGGCGGCTGACTTGACCATGCAGGCGGCTGACACCGTTCACGGCGCCACTGCTCCGCATCGCAAGCAGTGCCATGCTGAATGGCTCCCTGGGGTCATCCGGGTTCTTGCGTCCCAGGGCCAGAAAATCCGTCATGGAGATCCGCAAGCCATCCTGAACGTAGTGTCGGAAGTGGCTTTCCACCAGTTCGGGCGCAAAGCGATCAAAGCCGGCTGCAACTGCGGTATGGGTCGTAAAGAGGTTGCCCGCCCGGGTCAGCGTCAAGGCGCTATCAAAGGGAATATCCTGTTCTACCATGCACTCTCTTGCGCGCTCGATGGTTGCAAAAGCAGCGTGTCCCTCGTTGAGATGACATATCTCCGGCTTCAGATCCAAGGCGCGCAGCAACCTCCATCCGCAGATACCAAGCACCAGCTCCTGCTGAATGCGCAACTCCGGACCGCCGCCATACAGCTCGCTGGCGATGCCGCGATACTCCGGCAGATTGGCTGGATCGTTGGTGTCAAGCAGATACAGCGTTGCTCGTCCTACATCTGCCTGCCACGCCCGAACCCACAACGGAAATCCAGGTAGCTCGATGCTGATTCTGAGCCATTCGCCATTTGGCCGCCGAACCGGCCGGATGGGAAGTTGTCCGGGGTTGTTGAAGGGATATAGCGCCTCTTGCCGTCCCTCGACATCGATTCTCTGACGGAAGTAGCCGACCTGGTAGAGCAGCCCGACTCCGATGATGGGAACGCCAAGATCGCTGGCAGCCTTGAGCTGGTCGCCCGCAACGTTCCCCAGTCCGCCGGAGTAGATGGGAAGAGCGTCGTTGAGCATGTACTCCATGCTGAAATAAGCCGCCGTCTTGAAGGGGCTCTTGGCGTAGGTCTGCTCAAACCAGCTCTTCGTCTGTTCCCGCCGTTCTCTTCTCTGGTAGAGTTCATCAACCGCTCTCCGAAACTCCTTGTTGGACGCGAGCGCGGCCAGCCTCTCTCCCGAGACGGTCTGCAGCATCGCACAAGGATTCCTGGTCAGCTCCCAGAGTTCCGGATCCAACTGCCTCCAAAGATCATCCGCAGCGTGGTTCCAGGACCAGCGCATGTTGAGAGAGAGCTCTGTCAAAGCGTCCCTGACAGAGTTTGCGGACGAGAAAGCTGCTTCCATGATGACTCCTGCGAGAGTGAGGTATGCGAAAAATGCGTCTTCATTCTTTAGGACGCGACCCAGCAGGGGTGGTTGCTCATCCTCCCAAAAAATCTTCTGAGTGCGGGCAACCCGAGGATGTCACTCGCGTCTTACATTCAGAAGGAATGTAGGGTCTTCCGCTGGAAGATTGTGCTCGATTCAGTTGTCTGCATGGGTTCTATTCCTGATGGGTAAAGCCGTTGCCTGAGAGATCTCTCAGGCTCTCAACAAGGGGCAACTCCACTGCAGACTCAATGAATCAAGGCACGAAAGATGACGAGGAGAGGTTCGTGACAGAGCTAGGGACGGTACAACGGACCGGGTCGGTAGTGACTGTGCTCGACGTTCCTGAACTGTTGACAACAGTGCCGTCCACGCCCACCTTCCTCTCTTCACAACAGCGAAGCTGTCATCCAACAGAGCTCCGCAATCACCGGGTCAGGCACGCCTCTTCAGTCGCTCCAGGCAGGACTCACCGGGCATCAGCGTGCGCGTTCCACTCCGTCGAGCATTACGTCCGCAGTCTTGCCATGGTTGGCGCCAAGCACCTCTCCGGAAGCGAGTTCTTGTCAGAAAGTGCCAAAATCATCCGCACGTTGCACTCCAGAGAGTTCCTGTTGGGCTGCCCTGGACAGCCTCACCCGTCTTTACGCTGTCACGGCGCTGTGCAACCGCCGCGGCACGCAGAACCACTGGGCCTTGGCTATCTTCTCAAGCCGCTTTTTGCTTTTGCAACAAGTACAACTGCCACCCTGCCGCTCGTCCAAGCACTCGGCCGGCGGCCGAACTTTGTTTAGAAAGTAAGTTCCAGGAACACGAAAAGGAGAGTTCCTCTTATGACGAAAATCTTACGCTCGGTGGTGCTCGCTGCATGCTCCGCCGTTTTTTTGTTGCCCATGGCCTTTGCTGACAACGTCAAAGTCGACTACAACCATCAGGTGAATTTTTCCGAGTATCACACCTATTCCTGGGGCAAGATCAAGGTTTCCGATCCCCTGCTGAGCGCGCGCATTCAAAGAGCAGTCGATACCGTCCTGCAAAAGGAAGGATGGCAGGAGGTCACCTCTGGCGGCCAGATCACCATCATGGCCCACGATAACGTCCACAATGAACAAGAGGAAGAGACGTACTACAGCGGCATGGGCGATGGTATGGGTGGCGGCTGGGGTGACGGATGGGGTTGGGGTGGATGGGGCATGGGCATGGGTGGCGGCCTCGGCGAAGAGCAGACGTCGATGGTCAACTACCGTGTGGCGCACCTGGTCATAGACCTGTTCAATACGCAGACCAAGAGTCTTCAGTGGCGCGGCGTATCCCGGGGAGAGTTGTCGGACAAGCCGGCTGAGAACCGCAAGCGCCTCTTTGAGGACGTAAACAAGATGTTCAAAGGCTTCCCCCCGAACTCAAAGCACTGATCGCTGTCTAGATACCCGGCGCGCTCACGCCGACGGTATCTGCGCACGGCACGACTCGTCCATCCCCTTGTCTGGAGAACTGGTTCAACCACAAATCCATGGGGCGGTTCAGATGAGATCGTGCCGTGCGTAGCTTTTTTTGTGTGTATTCAGAAACCATTGTGTCCTGGTACGAATGTACTGGTTCCCGCGAACTTGAACCGTGGTGCAAGAGCGGTCTCCATGGAGACTGACTCAGTACACCTCGAGGATCGCACTGCCGTGAGATGGAAGGCTGACGCTTATCACCTTGGCGGTTGCGAGGGTCGTGTCGTTCCAAATGTTGCGCGTGCGGTGTTTGGAGCCCCGGAAGCCCAGTTGCTTCCAGGTGAGTTTCACCGTCGTCGGGCTGTCAGCGAGATTGAATAGCGCCACGTACTGAGAGTCGCCGGTGGAACCCGAACCAGCAATGGTTGCCCTCCAGACGCAGAGGCTCCCGTATGCCGCGCCAAGGCTGCTGGCGGGGATTGGGCGGCTTGAAGTTGCATGCTGGTCGATGGCGAGCAGCGTTCGGTTGGTAAGCAGCGAGCGCGAGAGGGTGTTGAGGCGAGTGAGATTTCCTCCAAAAAACAGTGGGGCGCGGGCGAAGCACCAGAGCGCGAACTCGCTTCGCTGCTCATCGAATGTCTCATGCGAATCGCGTGCAACACCCCAGCCTGGGCTTGGCCCCAGCCATCCTTCCGGCAGCATGTCCGGATCGGGCCAGTGACCTGATCCAGCGTAAGCAGCCCAGAGAGAAATTCGCTGGAAGGCCTCTTTGAGGCCAAAGGGAAACTCGCTACCCGATTTATGTTGAAAGGTCCACCCATCCCAGCGATCGCCGGAGATGCGCCACATCTGGGCCAGGCCGCTGATCTGGCTGACCTCACTCAAGGGCGGAGGTCCGGTGGCAAGGCTGAGCACGATAGGCCGGCCAGTCCTGTGGATCGCAGTGGCGATCTGGCGCACCTCGGAGAGGCGATAGGGATTGCCCTCCAGGCAATCCACCTTGAGAAAATCGATGCCCCAGGATGCGTACAGTCTCATCATGGAGTCGTAGTAGGCTTGGCCGGCTGCATTGTCCTTCACTCCCCAGGTGCCGGCGAACCAAGGACAGGGGGCGTTGGTATCGGCGGCGTCGGCAGCGCGATAGCGGCTACCGTCGATGGGCAGGTTGGCCGTGGCAACCTGGCGGGGCATGCCGCGCACAATGTAGATGCCAAACTTGAGCCCATGCGCATGAACCCAGTCAGCGAGGGGTTTGAAGCCGGCGCCATTTGCAGAGGACGGAAAGCGTCCGGGAGCGGGGATGAGCAGGCCATGCCTATTCCACACATAGAACTTTTGCTCGACTGAGTGTCCCACGGGATTCGCCATGAACCACCCAAGGTCGATAACGGCATATCTCCATCCATAGGGTGCAAGCGTGGCCAGAACAGTTGCGTTGGCCTTGAACTGATCCTCGTTGATGGCTAGTCCATAAGCGTCCCAACTGTTCCAGCCCATGGGAGGAGCAGGAGCGAGGTTCTGGGCTGGGATGCGAACCCCGCCAAGCAAAAAGCCCGCGAGCATTGCCGCTGGAAGGCAGGGAAGTCTGGCCATGTCGGAACGTATAGCACAATCACGGAACCCGGCGGAGCGAAACCGACCGGTGCAGGTGATGCAGGCATTGGAAGGCAGCGAGACGCGGTGTGCGCTTGAGCCCGAATCGGGATAGCAGCGATAACTCGGAGGGTGATAGCATGAAAAAGCTTCGCGGCAACAGCGACCGGCGTTGAATGCCCTGCGATCAAGAAGCTCGCTTGCGCGTGGCTCGTCTTGCGCGAGAGAGTTCTGGCACAGTTCTCCATCAGCCGCACGCCCAGCCTGATTCCTTCCGATTGAGGTTTCGATGGCGAAGAAGCCAAGGCGTAGCGTCTTTCTTGCAGCACTCATCTTCATCGTCTGCCTGGAAGCGACCCGTGCGGCAGCGCAGGGTGCAGCCGCGGCCCTGCCGTCTCAGGATGCTCCCTGTTCCTTGCCAGGTCTGGCAGCGAATGCCGCAAAAGCGCCCACAGCGAAGGACCTTCTTCAGGCGTACAACGCGCAGGGAAGGGCCATTCACAGCCTGCGCGCCTCCTTGATGCTGCACGCAGAGGACAGCGCAGAACTGGATGGGAAGATCAGCCATTCAAGGCCTTTTCCAGCCATGCTCAGCTTCAGGTTGCCGGCTGCGATGCGATTGACGGGAGCCATTCCGTTTTCGTCCCGCCGCATATTCGATCTCGCCAGCGATGGGCATACCTTTGAACTGCTGGTTCCAGAGGGTAAGAAGACGCGCTTGATTGTGGGAGAGGCCGACGCTCCGGCTACCTCGGCGAATCCCCGGGAGAATGTAAGGCCGCAGGCAATTCTGGAGGCGATTCGGCTGCTTCCAGCCAGAATTTCAGGCGCTTCCGTCACCAATCCGGGACGTCTGGATCTCTCGCGGACGCTGGATGTCGAACTCGCCGCCTCTACGGGGCCCGTGGAGGCTCGGCTTGAGTTCGATCTGCGCTCCGGCACAATCTCACATCTTTCGATCTCAGATTCGCATGGAAACACCGACACGGAAGTGGACTACGGCGACTGGCAACAGGAGCCCGACGGGCAGCAAAGAGGCAAAGTCGTTTGCTTCCCATCCCGCATTCTGGTGACGCAGCCAAAGCAGACCCGGCGCCTGCAGATGAAGTTTCTTTCCATCGAAATCAACCGACCGTTGCCGCCTTCGCAATTTCGCTTCTTCCCGCCGCCGGGCGTTGTGGTTACGCGGGTCGGGGGCGGTGCCGGGAAGAGTGCAGCCAAGCCCTAAACTCAAGCTACGGCCCGCGCAGGCAACTGCTCGCGTGGTCGGTTTCCCTGGCAGAACAGGAGCCCTCCGCTCCTCGCTCCAAGGGAGCTTCTGCCTCCTTTTTCCCCGTCTCAGGACTTTTTTGTGAAACCGCCGTGATGGATCGCAGAGAAGACGCATTTGTCATCAAGGGCTGGGACAGGGCGTTTTGGCGATAGGGCGGTACCCGCGCGGAGATCTGTCTCTGTCTGGCCCCGTGCGAGGTCACAGATGAGCGCAAAGGGTTTTGCAGCAATCCTGATCGGGACTGTCGTCAGCATCTGCGGAGCACAGAGCAGGCAGGCGCCTTCTCGAGGTAGTTCTGCACCGGAGAGCACAGTTCTTCAGCCAACGGCTTCTGTCCGCGCCCCGCACCGGGACGATCGGTTCTCCAACCAGGCCCGGAGACAACAGTTCCTCCAGACGCCGCTTGCGTTCGAGATCAATCAAGGTCAAGCGCCGCGGGAGTACCGGTTTATCGCCTTCGGCCCGTCATACTCTCTCGGGATCTCCAGGACTGGACTAGCGCTCTCGCTCCATCGTCCGGCAGAGAATCACAACCACGTTGAGTCCCACCCTGCATCGGCCACCAGTTCCGCGAGCGTCGCTCTGTCCATGGTCGGGTCCAGCCCCTCTTCCCAGGTGACGGGGCTGGACTCCCGAGCCGGGCGCAGCAACTACTTTCTCGGCAACGATTCGGCGCAGTGGCGTACCAACATTCCACAGTTTGCCCGGGTGCGCATTGCGGCTGTCTATCCCGGAATCGATCTGCTCTTTCATGGTAACCGCCAACAACTGGAATACGATTTTGACGTCGCGCCGGGTGCGGACCCGGACCAGATTCGCCTCCAGGCACGCGGCGCTCAGGCCGTAACGCTCGACGCCCAGGGAAATGCGCTGCTGCACACCGTAGCAGGTGACGTAGAGTTGAAGCGTCCGGTAGCCTACCAGGAGTTTGCCGGCAATCAGCATCCGGTAGAAAGCTCGTTTCAGATCGACAAGGCCGGCCTTCTGCGCTTCCACCTCGGTAGTTACGATCGAAGCCGTCCCCTGGTGATCGATCCAATCCTGCTCTACTCCGTCAATCTTGGCGGCTCCTACGGGACCACCGGTATCGGCTTGGCTCTGGATGCCAGTGGAGATGTCTACGTGACCGGCAACACCTGCTCGGCAGACTTCCCATCGACAGCCGGCAACTTTCAGGCGATCCACACCAACCCGCTCGCCGACGCCTGCGAGGATGGCTTCGTCACCAAACTGGACCCCACAGCTTCTACCCTGATCTTCTCCGACTTCATCGGCGGCGCGGATGGCGCCAGCACTGGAACCCATCTGGCCGTGGATAGCTCCGGCAATATCTACGTCGCTGGAGCCACAAACGCCACGGATTTTCCGACGGTCTCCAACATCGGCACCGCTGCGCCCAGGCAGTGCGGTCTTACGAACACCGGCTTTGACTGTCCCCAGGGATTCATCCTGAAGTTGAGTCCTAACGGCTCACAGATCGTGTTTTCCAGCCTTCTGGGTGGCAGCCAGGCGAGCGGAGCCTATCAGGTAGGCTTGAATCCAGCGACGGGAGATCTGGATGTACTGGGTGTAACCAATTCATCCGACTTCCTGCCCACCCCCACCACACTCGAAACGGCTTTTGAAGGGGGTTCGTGTGGCAACGGGAATCCCTGCTTCAACGGATTTTTACTCGGGCTGGATCCTTCCACCGGAGAGTTGCGCTATGGAACATTTCTGGGAGGGCAGGGAAACGTATGGGCCATGGGGCTGGCCTTTGACCAGAGCGGCAACATCTACATCACTGGCAGCGCGCAACTTCCATTGTCGACCAGCCTCGGGAAGGTGACCAATACCTATGCTCCTGCAGGCGGGGTAACCGCATCGGGAACGAGCCTTTACGTTCTGAAGTTGAATCTCTCCGGAGACACGTTGACTCCCGGCTATCTAACGCTGGTGGAAGGTGACGCGGATACCGGCGGTTCAACGCTCGCTCTCGATTCCAGCGGAGATACCTACTTTGGCGGCGGAACCTCCAGTCTGCATCTGGCGGTCACGTCCGGGGCTTACCAGGCGGCCAATACGGATACAGCAGGTGACGGATGCCTTTGGGCGCCGGCGGTTACCCCGTTTATGCCTGCCTCCTGCGGCACAGGATTGGTTGGCAAGCTCAGTTCTGCCGGCGCGATGTCGTTCCTCACCTATCTGGGGGGAAGCAGCCAGACCCAGATTGAATCGCTCTCTCTCGACAGCCATCAGAACCTTTGGCTGGCTGGCTCAACATCATCGACGAACTTTCCGGTGACCACTGGCCACTATCTGGTCACGCCTGGATACCTGTCTCCCTTTCTCGCCGAGATGTCGAACGACGGAACTCAACTTCCGTTTGCAACGCTGGTGGGCGGCAACTCGGGACACGCCTCTTCTC
>JAJZDM010000013.1 GCA_021806005.1 Acidobacteriota bacterium
TCACCGCGTCCAGCAGTTCACCGCATAGATCGTTGGCTTCCAGCAGATGGCGGAAGTTGAGGATCGTCGTCTCATCGGGTACCGGTGCTCGGCCCAGATCGATACCGCAGAATCCGCGCAGCACCGGCGACTCGTAAAGCGCATCCTCGGCGCCGGGGTCGGAGAGCGCAAACCAGTGCTGCGGAAAGTAAATCCGCAGCATCACGCTCAGACCCACCGGCTGACGGCCTTTACCCGCCTTGGGGTAGTGCGGCGCGATGCGGGCTTCAAGCGCAACCCACGGCACAACTGCTTCCATCGTGATCAGGAACTCTTCGCGGCGGCTCTTGCGAGCGTACTTTTCAAAACTCGGCTGCGTAGCAAAAGTAAGTTGGCGCATTGCGTTTCGAGGTCCCCTACTCGATTAGACGCATCGCTCTTGCATTTGGAGCTTGATCAGAGCTTCCCTTAAACATAATTGGTCGTTTGCTCCTGTTACAAATGGCGCTGCGGGATGACTAGAGCGAGTTATGACGTTGGGTTGAGTATGTGGAAGACGCGGGTGAGCATGGTGCAGGCGAAGGAGAGGTAGTGGAAGCCTTTGAGAGTAGCATCGAGCCTTTCGTAGTCGCGTGCGAGTCTTCTGAAGCGTGCAGCCCATGCGAAGCTTCGTTCGACGACCCAGCGGCGCGGCAGCAACACGAAGC
This sequence comes from Acidobacteriota bacterium, assembly GCA_021806005.1. Lineage (GTDB taxonomy): Bacteria > Acidobacteriota > Terriglobia > Terriglobales > Acidobacteriaceae > Granulicella. The sequence continues at coordinate 687 of JAJZDM010000013.1, forward strand.
CGCGTTTGGCCATGGGATGTTTGACCACCTCCAGCCGTATGCCGTGTTGCCCGGCGGCCTCGGCTGCATTCGCACCGGTATAGCCCTGGTCCACGTAGGCCAACTCGACGGTATCGCCGGTCACCTGCTGCACCTCTTCGTCCAAGGCTGCTACCTGTTCGCGATCTCCCTGGTCGGCCGGCGTCACCGTCAGCGCCAGCAAGTGTCCAAGCGCGTCGACCGCGATATGCACCTTCGATCCCTTGCGTCGCTTGGCTCCATCGTAACCAGCCCGTGCGCCGGATTCCGGCGTGGATTGCAACGTGCGGCTGTCGATGCAGATGGCCGTCGGCTGAGGTTTGCGCCCGGCAAACTCTCGCAACAACGATTGCACATCCTCCACCAGAAGCTCGAAGCATCCCGCCGCCATCCAACGCAGCATCTGCTGATACACAGCTTGCCAGGGAGGAAGATCGTGCGGCATCAAACGCCACTGGTTGCCGGTCTTTACGATGTACCGCACCCCGTTGAACAACGCCCGAAGGCTGTGCTGACGGCTCCGGTTGTCTTCCCGGCTCAACAACAGATACGGCAACACGAACGCCCACTCCTCATCCGACACATCCGTCAGATACGAACTCACAACTGTCTTGCCCATCCCTCCATGCTGAACAGCAAATCAGCACCGGCAAAGTCTCTGCCTTAGTGCAAAGGGCATAACAGTCTCTAAGGAAGCTCTAATGTGATCGAGATCGAGGTGGTCAACGCGTGGGTGAACCGGCTGATCGGCGATCAGCAGCCCGGCGCAACGCAGTACACCTTGGCTGATTTCAAACCATACCGAGCCAATTCTCTGCTTCAGGCCTCGGGTCTCATCGGTCCCGTGACTGTTGTGCGCGAACGTCCGCTCGCGCCAGAGACCCGGGAGGCCCGAAACGCGCAGGGAGATTGAGTGCGAGATGGCATCGATAGCCTTGCGGTACCAGATGGATCGTCGCGGGGATACAATTCTGTAACTTGAAAACGATGGCCGGTACAACCTCCATGCCAGGATCTCAAAGAGCGTTTCCATGACCACCCTCGATCGCAGAAACTTTCTCAAGCAGGCCGCCGGAGCGGTCAGTGTAGCGGCACAGGCCGTGCCGTGGAGCACATCCGCCGCCGAACAGAACCAGGCTCTGCGGCCAGCAGAAGAGAGCCTATTGGCGCCGCACTCCCTGGATTTTCCACGGAAGTTCGAGGGAGAGCAACTTCACAAGATCGCCTTCCCACTCGGCGGTGTTGCGGCGGGCTGTGTGAGTCTTGGTGGGTGCGGGGAGCTTCGCGATTGGGAGATATTCAACCGTCCCAACCTGGGGTATCGGCCGCGCTATGCCTTTGCTTCGATATGGGCGCAGGCCGGTGTGGGCGAGCCTGTTGCGCGCATCCTCGAGTCGCGTATTCTGCCGCCTTTCGAGGGGCCATCGGGATTGGGTGCGGACAACGTTCCTGGAATGAGCCGCCTCAAATCGGCAACCTTCACCGGCGCTTACCCGTTGGCGCAAATTGACTTTCACGATTCCGCGCTTCCCGTCCGGGCGGAACTGGAGGCTTTTTCGCCTTTTATACCGCACGATCCCGATGCGTCCGGCCTGCCGGTCGCCATTCTGCACTACCGAGTGACGAATGATGGTTCCGCGGCAGTGCAAGTCGCGATCGCCTACTCCCTTGAAAATCCCATCCTCGCCGGCAGTTCCGGATCTGACGATGACAAGCGCCGCAACCAAATCCGTCCATCGTCGCCTCTGCGGGGTATATTGATGGACAATCCTGGGATACCGGCAGCCGCTCCCATGCATGGGACCATTGCTCTGGCGGCGGTCAACGCTCCGGGTGCTGCCATCTCCTGCTGGCCGGGCTGGCCACAGGGCAAGTGGTGGACTCCACCGCTGCATTTCTGGGATCGGTTTTCCGCGCACGGCGATCTGGGCCCGGAGCCCGATCCACACAACGAGGTTGGTGTGGTCTCGATCCGACGGACCATTGGGCCAGGCGAGACCGCAAGCTTCCGTTTTCTGCTGGGCTGGCACTTTGCCAATCGCACGCCGGACTGGTGTGGTTGGGCCGCGCCCAAAGGCCATGGCCAAACGATCATTGGCAACTACTACGCCACGCGGTTTGCAGACGCATGGCAGGCGCTGGAACATACGGCTGACCGGCTTGAAAGTCTTGAAACGCGCACCAAGCTCTTCGCCGATGCGTTGCGGTCCAGCACCGTGCCCGCCGAGGTGAAGGACGCCGCGACGGCCAACCTCTCCACTCTCGCTACGACCACCTGCTTTCGCACCGCCGACGGCGAGTTCCACGGGTTTGAAGGGAGCGGGAGAACAGAAGGCTGGTGTTTCGGCAACTGCCTGCACGTGTGGAATTACGAAACCGTTACTTCGCATCTATTCCCGTCGTTCGCCCGTTCGCTGCGCCGCAGCGCCTTTGGCTACTCGATGGAAGACAACGGCGCGATGCACTTCCGGCAGTTGCTGCCGGATGGGATCGAGCGCTCCGGCAATGCGGCCGCCGACGGGCAGATGGGGCAGATTATCCACGCCTGGCTTGACTGGAATCTCTCCGGCGACACGGCATGGCTGCGCGAGATATGGCCGCGGATCCGCAAGGCGGTTGCGTTTGCCTGGATCAAAGGCGGCTGGGACAGCAAGCGCGCGGGCATTCTGGAAGGCGTGCAGCACAATACCTACGACGTTGAGTTCTACGGTCCCAACCCGATGTGCTCCATCTACTATCTGGGAGCGCTACGCGCTGCCGCCGAGATGGCCGATGCCGTCGGTGATTCCGGACCAGCGAGGGAGTATCGAAGGCTGTACGAAAGGGGGCGGGAATGGATTGATGCGAACCTCTTCAACGGTGAGTATTATGTGCAGCAGATTCGCGGTTTCCGCAAGGACGAGATCGCCCCTGGACTCGCCGGGGGCATGGGCGCCGATGACACGGAGCACCCACAGTTCCAGGTGGGCGAGGGCTGCCTGATCGATCAACTCGTCGGTCAGTATCTGGTGGATGTGGGCGGCATGGGTGCGCTCGTCGATCCCGGCCGTATCCGCAAGACCCTCGCCTCGATCCATGGTTACAACGCGAAGTCGTCGATGGCGCATTGGGAGAACCCAGCTCGCACCTATGCGCTCAACGATGAGGCAGCGGTGGTGATCTGCGACTACGCCAGGGCCGAGCGGCCAAGCGTGCCGTTTCCGTATTTCTCTGAGTCCTGGACGGGGCTTGAATACACGTTGGCAGCTCTGCTGATCCGCTGGGGGATGGTGGAGCAAGGCATCGACTGCGTGCGCAATACGCGAGCGCGATTCAACGGCGTTCGGCGCAATCCCTGGAACGAGGTGGAGGCAGGAGACCACTATGTCCGCGCTATGGCCTCCTGGTCAGTGTTCGTTGCCATGAGCGGCTTTCACTATCGTGGCGACATCGGCGAGGTGACTGCCGCGCCGCCGGCCGCGGCGGAGAACTTCAACTGCTTCTGGGCCACTGCTACCGGATGGGGAACGTATTCGCTGCAAAAGAGCGCAGGCCGGACGCATTTCGGGCTTCAAGTGCTTTCCGGCGTCCTGCCGAGCCGCAGCTTCCAACTTGCCGCGGCGGAGTCGCAAGCCGTGGTTCGTCTGGCGGGAAGATCCCTGTCCAGTCACGCCGAGAGGAACAATGGTTTCCTTGCCATCCGCCTCGATGAGCCGGTTACGCTGGCCGTTGGCGAAGGGTTGCAGATCGAAACAGCAGTCTAGCCGGAAGGGTTACCACCTTCGAATGAGATGGAGTTAAGACCGATGACAAAGCTTGCCTTGCGATTTACCCCTTTTGCGATTCTCTGCTTCCTGGTTCTGTGCGCGCATGCGGCAGTGCGCCTGCCCAACGTGCTTGGCAGCCACATGGTCCTGCAGCGCAACCGTCCGATCCACCTGTGGGGCTGGGCAGACCCGGGCGAGAAGGTGACGGTGGACTTTCATGGCATTTCCGCATCGGCCAGCGCAGACAGCCTTGGGCATTGGAGCGTCTATCTCCCACCGGAACCAGCCGGCGGACCCTTCACTTTGAGTGTCTCCGCTGCGAACACCATTCGGCTCGACGACATCCTGGTGGGCGATGTCTGGTTGGCGTCCGGGCAGTCGAACATGGAGATTCCGCTGATGGGCTATCCCGGCAGCGCCGTGATCGAGAATGGTCCGACAGAGATCCGCAATGCGACCCACCCTGAGATCCGTCTGCTCCACGTGGCGGACAAGTCCTCTTACTATCCTCTGGACGATATCGACGCTCATTGGACAGGCTGCACTCCGGAGACCGCCGGGACTTTTTCCGCGGTTGCCTACTTTTTTGGACGCGAAATTGCGGAGAAGGAGCATGTGCCGGTCGGCCTGATCGACTCCACCTGGGGCGGTACGGTGGCTGAGAGCTGGATCTCACTCGACTCGATCTCTGCCGACGCATCGCTGATGCCCTTGTTTGCCTCCTGGGCAGCCATGACGGACGTGGTTGCGGATACGCCTGCGATCGAGGCTGAGGAGAGACGGGAAGATGCCGCGGCAAAGGCCGCGAACCGTACACCCCCAAGTCATCCCTGGCACCCGAACCCCCTCTCCTGGGAACCGGCCGGACTCTACAACGCGATGGTGCACCCGTTTACGCCTTTCGCCATCCGCGGCGTCATCTGGTACCAGGGAGAATCCAATAGCGGTGTTGACCGCGCCGCCTTATATCAGCGCATCTTTCCAGTGCTGATCGCCGACTGGCGCCGCGATTGGAACGAAGGGAACTTTCCGTTTCTCTATGTGCAGATTTCGAGTTTCAAGTCAACGCCGCGCGAAGACTGGGCGATCATTCGCGAGGCGCAACGGAGAACGCTGGCGGTTGCCAATACTGCCATGGCCGTTACGATCGATATTGGCAATCCAGACAACGTGCACCCCGCGGACAAGCAGGATGTTGGCCATCGCCTGGCTCTTGCAGCGCGTGCTCTCGCTTATGGCGAAGACATTGAGTACGCGGGTCCGCTGTATCGCCAGGCGGTGGTCGAAGGGAGCACGATGCGGGTGTATTTCGATCATTCCCGGGGGGCTCTGGTAGCGAAGCACGGCCAGCTCACAGGTTTTGAGATCGCGGGAGCGGACCACCAATTTGTTCCGGCATCCGCATCCATCGATGGCAGCAGCGTAATCGTTTCGTCGGTCGCGGTGCCCAATCCCCGATACATTCGCTATGGCTGGCAAAACGCACCAGATGTGAATCTCTTCAACGGCGACGGTTTGCCCGCATCTCCATTCACGACGGAAGAGACGATACCGGCGCCGTGATCGGGCAGCATTGTGCCCAGGTGCAGAGGTGCTCATTCCCCGGTGTGGATTGCATTGTTCCAACTACATGGTTACAGGGAGCCCTGGACGGATGAGTCTCTCCCATGATCTACGCACTGGTCCGATCACGGTGCTTGCGGCCGGTGCGAGTCTCAGTGCGTTGTGGGCAGTGCCGCCCTCCGCACAATCAGCCACAGTGAGCTTGACCCACGGCGGAACGGATCCACTCGAGCCTGGAGTGATGGAGAGAGGCAGTGCTGCTCCCGCGAATGCCAGTGAATGCGGGGCTCCGGTGAGGATTGAGGGACGCGAAGGGTGAATCTATCCCGGGAGGGTTCAGGAGGTGAACCGGGCCAGGGCTGTCAGCAGTCGGGTGTAGGGAATGCCCTCTGCATAGGTCTTCAGGATCAAAGAGCGCATGAAGGGGGTGCGCATGGCTTGAAAGCCGCGCTCTGGGTGGTGATGAAACGCCTTGGCCGCGCGTAACGAGAAGGCAAGCGTTCGCTGCAGGGGGCGGAGGTTGCGAGCGTAGACTGCAGCGACATCGTTCGACCGTTCGCCCTCCGGACAACTCAGGATGGCTGCGGCTGCGGCCTGGCCGCTGGTGATGGCCGAATGAATTCCTTCGCCGGTGAGCGGATCTACGAGGCCGGCTGCATCGCCGGTGAGCAGCACGCGGCCGCGGGGCAGATAGTTGTGGCCTCCCATCCCCAGTTGCTGGCCGGTGACGTGGTCCAGAGTGGATATACCCAGCTTCTGTTGCGCATAGCTCTGCAGCAGCTTCCGTGTAATCTGCTTCAATCGCCGGCAGCCGTCGTCCTGGGCGGGAGAGAAGACGCCGACTCCGATGTTGAGGTGGTCAGCCTTTGGAAACAGCCAGCCGTAGCCTCCGGGCAGGGGAGCGAAGTCGAAGACGAGTTCCTGAGGCGCAAGGCCGCTGGGCAGGATCTTCGGCAGAGCGGCGTAGGGTACGGTAGCCTCCAGGGCAAAGCCGTCCTGCTCGGACTCCCCGGTGGCTACGCCGGGTGAGGTAGTGCGTGGCTGTACCAGCCGGCGGGTCTGGCCGTTTGATCCGTCGGCGCCGATGATGATCGGAGCGCGCAGGGTCTCCATGCGGGTCTCCGCGCCATCGGTGCGGATCACGTCCACCTCCACATGGTCCGGACCTTCGCGCAGCGCGTGGATGCGGTCAATCTTCCACAGGGAGATAGCCCCGCCATTGCGCGCGGCAGAGAGAGTCTTCTGCAGGCAGAAGGCATCAAATCGCTCCCGGACGGCCATGGCGCAGATGGGGCTGCGGGCGTGCAGGCGGATGCGGTCCGCAGGCTGCGGAGCCGTCACGGCTTCCGGGCTCTTGATGGGTTCAAGGACGACGTCAGAACAGACCCGCTCGATGACTGGATCCACCGGGTAACGTAGCGCCTTGAGTGTCTTCCGGGTCAGTCCACAGGCGCAGGGTTTGTGGTGGGGGAAGGCGTATTTATCGAGCAGAAGGACGTGTTTGCCCGCGCTGGCCAGGTCGTAACCGGCGGCGCAGCCGGCGGGTCCGGCTCCAACGACGAGGATCTCGAAGTCAAGGGGCATGTCTGGAGTTCAGTGTAGTTCGCTTCTCTGCGGAGGGCGAGTGGCTGGCGGTGTCAGCCCGGATCTCCCGACCCGCCGCCCGCCGGAGGGCGCCTGCAAGGAGCTAATGCCGTGTCCCAAACCTGACCGGTGGCAGCAATGCAGGAGTGGTCCAGGCATCTCTGCGGTGGTGTTGCCGGCCTGGAGCGGGCAGGCACCGCCATCTTTCAACAGAGTATGGCCCTTGCCAGCCAGAGGCTGCAAGCCTCGGGAAGGAAGATTACTCTAAGGATGAGGGATGCACGATTGGCGGACGCCGAACCTTATCCTTCAGGCAGCGTCCAATCTCTGCAAGAGAGTCCTTGGATCTCTGCTGGCGGGCCGAGATGGTCCAAGGGTTCCAACAGGTGGAGGTGTGCCCGTGAGCAGCAAGCGGTACAAAACGAGAGTCATTCTGGCGCTGTTGCTTCTGGCTCCCGCCGTGCCGTGTGTTCATCTGCAAGCCCAGGGCGGCGCGGATCCATTGGAGGCTCTGCGCCACGGACCGCTGGTCGTCTGGTATGTCACGGCCTCCGCACGCTCCCAGGAGATGGCGATTCAGGCGGTGGCGGCGTTGAACAACTTCACGCCGTTGAACTACACCGAACATGATGCCGGGAACTTTGGACAGAACGCCTCCACCTTTGGCGATAACGCAGCCAGCTACGGTGTTGATGCGGGTAGCCATAGCATCAGTACGCCGTCCATTCCGTTGAATATGGATGCCACTACGGCTACACCCAACGGGATCGGCTTCAAGGAGCAGGACAGCAGCACCTTCGGCGATAATGCAGCCAGCTTCGGCAGTACCTCCGGCAGCTATGGCATGGAGAGCAACAGCTATGGCCAGAACAGCGCCGGGTTCGGTCAGACGGCGGGGAGCTATGGCACGGAGGCGGGCAGCGTGGGCCAGGATGCATCGAGCTTCGCAGAGCCGCAGAGCCAGGCGGCATCGCAGAGCACGGTGAGTCAGTCTCTGCAGCAACTTTCGAGCACACCGGAGGAGGAAAGGGTGCGCCAGAGCCTGCGGCGAGCCTACCCTGACCTGCAGATGCAGTTCTATGCCGTTCCGCCCGGCCAGTTGCAATCCATGCTTACCTCGGCCAGGGGGTCCAAGGACTATCCGGATGTGCTGGTGGGAACCTTGCCATCAGCATGGTGGGCAGGGATGGACAGCAAGTTTGGACTGGCGACGCTGCGCCCCGCACTCTTTTATCCGAACGGCGTGATCGATCATCCGCAGAACGCCGCAGAGGTTGCGATCCTTGCCGACGCTCCGCACATGGGACCTGCACGGGCGTTTGCGTTATGGATGAGCGAGCCCTTCTCAGACTGTCCGGGGTGTGTGGAGAAGACGCTCACGGGTCCGTCTGCTGCTGCTGCCATGGTGGCCCGCAAGGCCATCGAACGGCTGGTAAACGGCGAGCCACTGGGCAATGTGGCTGATGCGGAGATGGCCACCAACTCCTCCAAGGGACAGCGGCTTCTGCTGGCGACCATCGGCAACGCGACGGACGCCAATGGAGGGCTGGAGGTGCAGGTGGAGCAGGCGTCGGCGCACGGGAGCCTGGCGGCTGTTGCGCTGCGGGTACTGATCTCTACGCCGGGAGTCTTTGGCGTGGTGCACCCTCTGGTGGTTCTGCGCCAGGTCCAGGTCGGGAACAAGCCCGGACCTTGGAAGGTTCTGCAACTCACCCTGGATCTTCCACAGTATGAACAGACCCAGGAGCGACAGGTGCTGATGGTGAGCGATCCGCCGACGGCGACCGAACAGCACGGGGGAGTGAAGGGAGTCTCCATGCTGGCGCCGACGGATGGTCAAGAGGTTATCCAGATGCCGCAACTGCTCTGGGACAATCACGGTGGCGCAGGCCTGGAGGTGGTGGAGTGGCAGAGCGGCGAGGGCCAGAGTTGGTCGGAGTCCCGACTGTACTTCGTGGAGGACCAGAATCCAACGCTGCGCATGCAGGTGATGGCCAAGTTTGCCGGCAAGGATGGGCGCTATCGCTGGAGGGTCTGGAGCGTCGGGGCGCACGGAGCGATGAAGATCAGTTCGTGGAGCATCTTTTACCTGACGCAATGACGCTGGTTGCGTGTGCCTTTGACCCGTGAGGATGTTGGCCTGCGATGGGCACGGGGACGAGCCCCATACGCTATCCTCGAAGGGTGGCTCCGGTACAACAGGATGAGTCTGCGCGGCAACTGCTTTCGGTGAAAGATCTTTGCATCTCCTTCTCCGGAAATAACGCTGTGCGCGGCGTCTCTTTTGAGGTTGCGCCGGGAGAGACTCTGGGGCTGGTAGGCGAGTCTGGCTCCGGGAAATCGGCGACCGCACTGGCTCTGCTGCGACTGTTGCCGCCCGGTGCGGTGGCCAGCGGCAGCGTCCGCCTGGCGCTTACTGCGAGTGTGGGTGGCGGACGAGACCCCGGAGCCGAGTTACAGGATCTTCTGCAACTGCCAGAGGAGAGTATGCGCCTGCAGCGGGGTGCGTCCATGGCGATGATCTTCCAAGAGCCGATGACGGCCCTTGATCCAGTGATGAGTGTAGGGCGCCAGATTGGCGAGGCACTGCTGGCCCATGAGCCCGGCAGACCGCTCTCCGCGAGATACGGGCCGGCCCGGCGCCAGATACGGGAGCGTGTCCTGCAGGCGATGCGTGAGGTAGCGATTCCCGATCCCGAACGGCGCATCGACGATTATCCGCACCAGTTCTCCGGTGGGCAGCGTCAGCGCATCATGATCGCCATGGCGCTGATCCACCAGCCGCAACTGCTGATCGCCGATGAGCCGACCACCGCACTGGATGTGACGGTGCAGGCGCAGATTCTGGATCTGCTGAAACGGCTCAAGCAGGAGCATCATCTCTCCATGCTCTTCATCTCCCATGACCTTGCCGTGGTAGCCCAGATTGCAGACCGGATCGCCGTGATGCGTCAGGGAGAGATTGTTGAGCAGGGCAGCATGGAACAAGTGCTGACCTGTCCCCGCCATCCGTATACGCGGAGCCTTCTGGCCGCTGCGCCTACCATGACGACCGCTCGAGACCGGCCGCTTGCAACCATGATTCCCTCCAGTCCCTGGCCGACGGACTGTTGAAGGGCACCCTGGCAGGTTCCCGGCGAGCAAGTCAGGGGATCCGGATGGCATGCCAGAGCGCTTCAGGGTATACACCTATAGGAGAGCATCTTCATTTGCTTGAAAGACTGGCAGTCTATGCGCGCCCTGGTTATCTCTGATATTCACGGAAATCTGCATGCCCTGGAGGCGGTCCTCAAGGTAGCGCAGGGTTGCAGCGGTTCAGGCTTCGACGAGATTTGGAACCTGGGCGATCTGGTGGGGTATGGGGCACATCCCAATGAGGTGATTGACACTCTGCGCGCCTCCCCGGCGAGGCGCGTGCTCCATGTGCGTGGCAACCATGATCGAGTCTGCTGCGGCCTGAGCAGCTCGCAGGGATTCAACCCGGTCGCGGCTCTGGCCGCTCTGTGGACCCGCCAGCACTTGCGCCCGGAGAACCGGGAGTGGCTGCGCGCTCTGCCGATGGGGCCGATCGAGGCTGGCAGGGGCGTGCTCTGCGTGCATGGCTCGCCGTTGCATGAAGATCAGTACATCGCCTCGATGCGGGATGCCTGGATTCCCCTGAGGCGAATGCCGGCCGAGGTTGCGTTCTTCGGTCATACCCACCTGCAAGGGGCCTTCTCCTGCCGCGGTGAATCCTGGTCAGAGGACGCCCCGGCCTATACGGAGGGATCCCGAGACGAGGTGCAGCAGTTCACCCTCGCGATGCTGGCCGGCTCACGATATCTGATCAATCCGGGTGGCGTGGGTCAACCGCGTGATGGCGATTGGCGGGCGGCGTTCGCGATCTACGACCAGAGCGAGCGGCAGGTCACCTTCTACCGCACTCCCTACGATGTAGCGGCTGCCCAGGGAGCGATCCGGGCGGCTGGCCTGCCCGAGCGGCTGGCCGCCCGCCTGACCACCGGCCGTTGAGCCATCTTTGATGCAACGACGCCCGGCTGGCGGTCGACACCGGCGCGCCGTATGGCAGGGACACTGAAGAGAAGGAGTTGCAGGGCTCAATGGCGGGTGTGCTGGCGGAGGTACTCGCGTAACTCCTGGTTGAGTTCGACCGCCTTGGCCACGCCAGAGTCCAGCATGCGCAGCCAATCGCTGGCAGGCTCCTCGAGGCCGGCCAGATTGAGCAGATAACTGGTCTGTACGATGATCTCCAGTGCGTTGGAGAGGTCATGGGCGAGCCGCCGGATCTCCTGGGACAGCGCATCCGGAATCTGCTGCTGCCCGGTTGGTTCGTTGGACGTCGAGGTTTCCTTCATGGGCTCCGTGCCGCTCCAGGGCGGGGTATAGCGTTGGACGCGATTTCGCGACGACAGGACGCGCAGAGGGCCGGGCCGATTGGCCACAAACCGCGAACGGTCCGCTCTGGCAGCCTCGCCGGGATCTCTCTCCCCTACTATCTCAGGGTAGCCAGGTTGACAGCGGGCTTCCACTTTGGGAGACTAGAAACTCACGCAGTTCGCGCGGCTGGATACAAGCTGGATCCGGGTCTGGGCCTCTGAAGTGAGCCGAAGTGGCGGAATTGGCAGACGCGCATGGTTCAGGTCCATGTACTCGCAAGGGTGTGAAGGTTCGAGTCCTTTCTTCGGCACCAATCCTTTCTACAAGCAATGCTTCACCGTCAGGGTGCAGGCTGTGGTCTACAAAATCCCACTGGCCTGGCGCCTTTTTGCGATCCGCCTGGTCGCCTCGTTCCAAGAGAGCGTCTCCCGCATTCGATGTGGAGAACGATCCGCGGTCGCCTGGGGCAACTTGCCAGAGACCCGGTGTGCGCCCCGGGGAGTTCGAACGGTCGTGGGCAGCACCGGAACTCGGCGCATCGGGATCCCGAACGGACAAGAGCGCATGAGTTGGACGTTGGTGCAGCGGGGTAAGCCGTAACCACTCCACCCAGAATCCTGAATGCAAATCCGCACGTGCGGGCGGATCTTGTCCAGATCTCCCGGCAGGCGCTGCGTTGGAGGTTCGCGGCCCAAATCTTCCCCTGCCGGGTTGAGCCCACACTCGATCCTCCACTGCAGGTGAGCGATCGCGATGTCCGCGAATCACGCTACGCGATCCTATCCCTATCCCTACCCCTATTCCTGCCCATGCCGAGGTCGCGCTGGAGAGTGAGTAACCAATCGTTCGTAGCGGCGATGTCATTCCGCCAGGGGCACTCGCTATCAGAGATCGGATCCGTGCGGTCGTTACCCAGACTGCTTTTCACGTCAACTCGCTGCAAGCATCCGTGGTCCACGGGCCGGAGATGTGATGTTTTCCCTATGCAGAAGGTAAGTACCTTTCCCTCGATCTCTGATGAAAACAAATACAAATGAGCTGAAAATGTCCTCTGCTTGAACTATTCAAAGTAGATGCGTTCCGTTTCGGGAAACCATCGAATGCCCTTTGTTTATGCCTTCATTGATACATCGTTGTAGCGAACAATGACAACCAACCATAACGATGTTCATCAGACAAAGTGAATCTTGCTTGACAATCAAGAGCCCTGAGGTATGATCTTCTTCACGACAGAAGAACAGGATCGCAACTACGACTTGATCCTTAGACGATTTTCTTGCCTCTCTTCATTTCTCCCGGTTCTCACAAGTGAATTTCACTATATTTGCAGACGCGGGGAGAACTGTGTCAAGAAAACCATCAGCTATGCCGTCATAGGCTAGCTCCTGTCCATTGCCTGACATTGATATCCATCCCGATCCTGCTTGGTTGAAGGGTTGGGAGAGATCACGACAAATCTCCCCATACAACACTCCCGTTTACACCCGTAAACATACCTTTGCCGAGCATCAGGGAGCGATTATGAATTTCAGGAAAACAACTATCTTCAGAGCAGCGATGTCCGCAACGGCCGTGCTCTCTGCTTGCGTTTGCATGGCCACCGTCCTACATGCCCAGAACGCATCCTGCCACAACAACCTGACGATGTACGGATGGGGTCTGGCGGCGGGTACATTTTCCACCGCCAGTACGCCAAACAACATGAATTTATGGGTGGCGGAGATCTCATCGGGTAATCCCGAGATTCACGTCACGTTCAATAGAACCACCCCATTGCATCTCACCGTAAGGGCCGGCACAACATGTGAGGGATACGTCAATATCGGCGGGACGTTTCCCGGCAACATGACATTAATAAACCCACCTGGAAGCGGCACCATCTGCAATGTCACGCTTACAACCTACCTCGCTCGGTTGAATGCGATCAACGCCACTCCTCCACTGCCCCACCCGCTTCCGGTCAACGCATGCATCGCTGGATTCAACAAGCAAACAAAGCTTTCCCAGGCGGCCAAAGGGGCCTATCTTCAGCGTTGCGGCGACCCAACCTGCCCTTAGATTGATTCGGAAGAAAAGGCCTTACCCCTCGCCGGCATCTCCCACAGTGGTTACTGATTGCCGCTGGTAGTAGGTGTTTGTAATAACTCCATTTTTATCGCATAGAAGCAGGCCGTTGTAGTAGCACCAGAGGCTATAACTCGCCGCCGGCAGCCTTTGGTCAAAAGGGAATTGAGCCGTCCAGTTGGGTGTGCCCGCATCTCCAAAGTACGCGGCGATTTTTGATGGAGAGACAAAGATATTCGTTGCCAGCACCACGAAGGAAACCGAAGGCGAACTCTCTGAGAATGGAGCAATTGGTGACGCTAGAGCATTTTTTCCGTTGACGACAAGCGAAGTGAGGCTCTCGATACAGCAGTTATAAACAATGACTGGATCCAAATCTTCCCCGCATATTCGATATTAATCGACGATGGCGGGAGGATACGCTCAGCCTGATAGAGAGTCAAGCGAGGAGTCACGTTAGCATAACTGACCTCGTGCGCCATTTATTCTGTGCGTCATTTATTTTGACTTACTCCTGCGATGACCGTTTCGGTCACCGTCCTCCAAAATCTTTCAACCAATTACAGAAGGAGCCTCTCGTGTCAGTTCCTGTCCAGGTTTTCAATGCAAGTTCTCTCGCGATCAGCGTCACGGTAAATCAAGGAACGCCCTTCGCGGTAGCAGCTACCGGTGCTTCGTCCAACTGGGCGCCCAGCGTTCCTACATCGGGTGGCCCCACGTGGACCCCCGGTTATCCTTCACCGAATGTCCTTGGCCAGAATGCGCCCAACACCATCTCGGCCTCGGTGAACGGAACGGTGATCGGATCCCCGCTCACCTTCACCTTGCCCAGCAGTCAGTTCACGTCTGTCCAGCTCTACATCTTCTTTGCGACGATGTCCTCCGTCACCTGGATGGTCCTCGTAGATGGCTCCATTGTTACGCAGCAGACGCTCGCTGCAGCCGTAAAGCACGATGCCGTGAAGTAATCAACTCTTCGGCTTGCGGGCGATGCGGGAGGCATCGCCGTATCGCCCCAAGCCACCACGCATCCATGGAGGCAGAGAGACTTGCCGAGCCCGGTCATTCTTTTCAACGCCAGTAACATCGCACTCGCGGTCGCCATCAACGCTGGCCCGCAGTTGCCTATCAGCGCCACCGGCGGCATCTATGACTGGGCGCCGTTTCCACAGTCGGCTCCGCCGTTCCCTCGCCTCTCTCCCGGCTATCCGGAGCCCAACACGATAGGATTCGACCGTCCCAACAGCCTGGTGGCCTACATCGCCGACTCCCCAAAACCGTCACCTCCATTCCAGTTCACCATCCCCACCGGCACGCAGTTCAACTCGATACAGATCTATCTTTTCTACGCTTCTCCCACACAGTGCAACTGGATCGCCCTGCTGGATGGAAAGCTTTTCAGCGAGCTTACCTCTAACTTCCAGCCATAGCTCGCCTCTCCCGGAAGCCGCGGAAACATATGCCTTCGAGCGTAGTAGAAGTTACGACCGGTCTGTATGCCATTCTCTCGGATGCGCAACCGCTGGGCTCCTATGCCTACTTTCTGCTGCGTGCCGATCCTGCGCCGCCGCTGCCACTGCCCAGCCTGGACGATCTCTGGGATCAAAGTACACGTACCGGCTGGTACATCTTTTCTGCCCTGCCCATCACTGACTTCAACGCTTTCAAGGCTGCAGCCCGGAAGAACTTCCCGCAGATCACTCAGGAGGACAATCTTCTACCGAGAGGGATGGTCTGGCTGGCGGACCCAGAGGACACTCGAGGATTCACCAACGCCCTTCTCTGGGGCAAGAACTCCCCCATCCCCAGTTATCCGCGCGTCCTGAGGGCTATGGCCGGTTCGACCAGCATCGCCGTGCGCTTCATCTTCTCCGGCTTTGTACTCAACGCCACACCGCAAGCGATTGTGACGTACACGAAGGGCGCATTCAGCATCGGAACGACGGACAAGAACCAGACGCTCTTCCTGCAATACGGCAGCCAGATCCCGCAGCAGACGGTTTCCTGGTATGGGCCGCAGGGATGCAGTATGGCCGTTCCTATCGTCGGATCATCGACGGGGATCCTGCAGTTTCAGGTTGGATTGAACCTTGAACCGGTTCAACAGAACTTTGGTTGTACGGTGGCGTATTTTTCAGCTACCGCCGGAGGGGTTGAAACTTTTACTTATCCTTTCTTCACGCCGCCTCCACCGCAGACGTTCAATGGCTTTTATGTCTGTCTGGATCCGCTCAATCCCCTCATTGCCTCGAGGACTCGCTTTGCCTTTGACCTTCAGGACCCCAATAATCAGAGCCTTCAGTTTGGCTGCTTTCGCGCCGCCAACGGCGCCAGCATTTTTCTGCAGCCGCAGGGTCCAGGCTCCTTCAGTCCTCTGCCTGGCTCACCCTGGACCTGGGAGCCTCAAGCCGCGGGGTTTGGATTCTGTCTTGCGCCTCTCTCATCGCAAGTCGCCGCGAGTCCGGAGTTCTCCTATTACCTCGCCCCGGTGGGCCGCTTTCTCATCCAGGGCGTAGGTTCTACCCCATCGCAAGCCGGTGATCCCATCCGCTGGATGTGCGGTCTGTTTGGTCAGGAGTACCTGCAGCTCTGCATCGGAGAGACGGTTGAGTTCGTCTCGGGCCAGCCAGCCCTCGCCAACCCCTTTTCGCCACCGTCGTCACCCAACGCGCCACCCCCAGTACTGGAATCCACCTTCACCACTTCGTGGCTTCGGATCGATCCAGATCAGGCATCCCCTGAGAACACGGAGACGCGTCGTGGCTATTTTGCCCAGCCCAGCGCCTCGGTTTTCTTCGCCACTCCCGCGGGTTCTGAGTTTCCCCTGGCCGTGGATGCGCTGCTGTCTCCGCTCGACTATGCAGTTCTGGCCCCCATTGCCCCTTACGGCGGTATATGTGCAGGAACCGCGTTCCTTTGGCCACCGGGAGCAACGCCGATCTCGGCGGCAAGCTTTGCCGGCTTCGAGGCAGGCGTACTCAGCAGCGCACGTCATGCGGCTCTGGCCGTCCCCGGTCGAGGGCCCCAGTTTCAGGTGTCCCAACCAATCTTTGCCGGAGTGACGCTTCTCCACTCCGCGGCGCAAACGCTTCGCAGCGCAGCAGCAACAGTTCCTGAGAACAGCACCGCGATGACACCTCAGGGCCTCATCGTCTCCCTCAACGCTGCCGGGGAGTGGGTGAGCGTCGATCTCGCTCTCAGTCCCGACGACCCCGCGGAGATTCTTCAATTCGGCGGCGGGACGGACTCCCCCAACTCGGTTGTCTCCCCGGATCTTTCCAGCGTGCTCATGCAAAATCAGTTGTCGCTTGTCGTCTCGGACCCGGTCCGGCTCGGCAGGTTTAGCAACCAACTGCACATGGGCGGATTCAACTTCCAGTTCATGGTTGGGCGCGAAGAGACGATCCTCGTCTTCAAGTACAACACGTCGAAGTCGCTCGTAGAGATGGTCAACAACCCGTCGATGTGGGCTGCCAGCGAAGTCTTCATCGGGGATCTCGACGCGATTACCGCTACCCAGGGCAAGCTTTTGAGCGCCATTCAAGTGGCTCAAGACGGAGCGGGCGCGCCCGGAAACCCCTTTGGCTACTTCAATAGCTTTTCGCTCGATCCTGGCTGGACGGGAATCCTCGCCTTCGGAGCCGCAATCGACGGTAACGGCATGCCAGCCGACTTTCAGATGCTCATAGGCGGCATTGACGGCCAACTCCGTGCGCACCACTTCGGCATTGAGGCCAACCACGTACAGAAAGTTAACAACCAGCTACAGCTTCAAAAGAGCTCTTTACTCGGCGTTATCCACTACGACAACCCAAGCTTGTCTCCGGGCGCCGGAGATTTCCAGTACGCCGTCGAAACGCTCACCGTGGTCTTCAGCAACTCCGTGATCTCGCAACTGCAGGCCAGCGTCGGCATGACGATGAATCGCCTGTTTGAGCGGGATGTGCATCTGGTCTCGGAAGGGGTGTTCTCACCCTCCATCCCGAACACCATGGTGATCAAAGGCCAGTACCAGAGCCAGAATGGCGTTGGCGCATTGCTGTTCTCGGCAGACTCCGCATTCGATTACAGCTTCGCCTCTGACACCCATGTTCGGATTCTGGACAAAGCCGAAGTTACCCACGCCACCCTTACCCCGGTCTCCTCCGTGCCCATAGGTAGCCCTGAACCTGGCGTCTCTATCACGGCCACCTTCGGGATGGCCGGACAGATGTATTTTTCTGTCGCGCCCTTCCCGCAAGATCCTGATCTCGACCTCTTCTCCTATGGAGTTCCTGCCAGTCCCGGCAGGGGCGGACTTCCTTTTACGTCCATGTCTATCTCGATTGCCTTCGAGCTCGACAGCAGTGGCAAACGAAGTGGACCACCCACGTTGACGATGGACCTCACGGCCGTAACGTTCCAATCGGAGTCATCCTCCATCCGTTCAGGAAGCCTTCTCTACAGCCTGCCTCTACAGTTATCTCGCTTCCGGTACGCCTCCGCAGGACTGTCCCCCGCCACACTCGGCGCAGTACCCATCCACTGCCTGCAGCTTGAGAGCCATGGCATCACCTCCTCGCCCAATCAGACCGGCCCTTATCCAGCGGTGGCCACAGCACCGCACTTTGCTCTTGAGTACGATATGCCCCTCGGCTCACTCGGCTCACTCTCCGAGGTGACGGTTGGCATCTCCGCCAAGTTGCTCATCGGCTGGGGCCCGTCGAATGTAATCCCGGACAACGATGCTGCGGTCATCCTCGTCCAGCTTCCAGAGGTCTTCGGCGGTGCTGGTGGCTTCGCGCTTGAAGGCATCCTCCGCACCACCTTTGGAGACGCCAACCTGCTCAAGGTGGACGTCAACGGTCCGGTCTACGCCATCCTCTTCAGCAACATCAAGTTCAGCGTGCTTGGCTACTCATTTCCGCCGGGCATCCTGATTGACTTCATCCTCTTCGCCGGCCCCCCGCAGGGCGGAGCTGCCCGCAACACGAGCAACATCGCCTGGTTCCTTGGCGCACAAAAGCCGGCTACACCCAGCTCTCCCCCGAGCCAGTCCTACCGCTTTCTGGAAGGTGCTCCATGATCAACGCAAGCCCAACGGAAACCGTCGGCATGGTTATGGATTGGCTGAATACCATCTTCGGCATGAAGCTGCCCGTTACCCCACCAGGCACCTGGCCAAGATTCTTCAGAGATTTATGGTACATGCTCGTGCCGCCGCCTCTGCCTTCGCCCGACAGCCCCTTGCCCTGGGTGATTGAGGTCGAAGGCAACTTTGAAGGTTTGCTCCCCGAGGGAAACACTCTCGAGGTCAAAGCGTGCGTCATCGTTGCGCACCAAACGCCAGCCGTTCCACCGGACAGCAGCTCCTCTGTCACTTCCGTCTTCACCCACCTCCGCCGGACAACACCTAAACCCAAAAAAGACCAGACCAGAAAGGTAAATCCATGAGCAATCAACTAGCCGTCCTCGCTTCACCGCCAGCACCAGCGCCGGGCGTCTCTGTCGCCGCGACGTTCACCTTCAAAAACGGAACGCCGATCACTGTCAACAGCGGCGACCTGGCTCAACTCAAAGCCGGAATCGTCAACTTCGCCATCACGGAGCCCGTTGTTCTTGGCAGCGTCAGCGACTTTATCCAGTGGTTGACCGATAAATTTGGCTTTCCCGACATCAACAGCGAAGTCATTGCCCTCAAGGATCAGGTGCAGAACAACCCTCTGCTCAGCAGCCTCTACGGTGGCTTCCTGAGCTTCTACAACGGCACCATCACCATCACGGTTCTTTCCATCAGCCGTACCAAGACAGATTACAGCTACCAGTTCGCAGTGACGCTCGACCTGAACCCTCCCATTGAGTTCTTCGATGTCATTAAGTTCGACTCCATCGGCCTCGCCGTCAACAAATCGGGAACCTATACCAACTGAACATCCGCATGAGCGAAGCGTTTCTCCAAATCGATGGCACGATCTTTCCCAAGTCCGCGGCCCCCGTTGCCGTAGAGCTGACCATACAGATCTACGGCGGGCCGTACACCATTCGACTTG
Organism: Acidobacteriota bacterium; assembly: GCA_021806005.1. Lineage (GTDB taxonomy): Bacteria > Acidobacteriota > Terriglobia > Terriglobales > Acidobacteriaceae > Granulicella. The sequence goes on from JAJZDM010000013.1 coordinate 20,068, forward strand.
CCACACAACAAGGCATCAGCCTGAATGAACTTTGGAATGCCATCAGCCAGAAGCTGGACGAGCATATCGGCATCTCTTTGCCCAACCTCTCGTCCGGCCCCTGGTCAGAACTTATTGGAGTTGACTCCAAGACCCTCGCTACGCCCACCGCCTACATCGGACCCGCAAAGACCGCAGCAAACGCGGGTTCCAGCGGCACCACGGCCTATCTCGGAGTGGAAATCAATCCTCCGATCCGAATTGGAGGTAAGAAGCAGTACGGCCCCGTCACCATTGAACTCGAGCCCAAGGTCACGATCCATGCCATGTACATCACCTATGACAATGGCCTGGATCTGCGCCTCAAAATCTCGACGCCTACCACTACTGGCCCCACCAGCTCGAGCGACGGCGTGGAGCTGGCTTCCACGGCGGGTCCGGACAAGTTCCAGATCGTCACGTACCCGTTTCCCATACCAGCACAGCCCTCCAGTGCCACCAAGGTCTTTGACTTCCGCTATCTCGGTCTGGGCCAGAGGGTTGGTCCGGATCCGGTGGTCAACGTCGATGATCCGATGGAGAAGATCTTCCATCAACTGGAAAACCAGTTCACGGCAACCGACCCCGCTTCCATCATCAAGAATCTGGCGGAGTCCTTCTACAAGCCCGACCGTAACTGGTTCGTCGCAGCCCATGTTGTCATCGTGGGCTGGGACATCATGCTGCTCTTCAATGACCCCGCCATGTATGGGCTGCGTATCACGGTCCCCATGGTCCCGCTCACATTCTTCTCCGGGCTGCTCTTCGAGATCATCTACCAGAAGCTCAGTCCGAATCTCGGCGTCTATTACGGCGCGCTCACGCTGCCGTATCTGATGCGCCGTATCGTTCTTCAGGGCGTCATCCTCATCCTTCCGGGCTTCGCCATCTGGATCTATACCAACGGTGACTTCCGCGTAAATGTAGGCTGGCCCCTCGGCGATTCCTCCATTGGGATTCAGGTTGGCGTCTTCATGGGAATCGCCGGCTTCTACTTCGCAAAACTCCGCAGCGGCGATAATCCGGGCGCGACGCCCTCGACCAATTACAACCCCATCCTGCTCTTCGGCATCGGGCTCTCCGTCTACGTCAAGATCGGCTTCAACGCCAGCATCCTCAGCGCCAGCCTGGCTGTGAGCCTTACCGCGACACTACAAGGACTCCTCGCCTGGAGGTCCGGCTCCAGCGCTGCAAGCGCCCCTGACCACTACTGGTTCGCAGGTACGGCCGGGCTCTCCGTCCTGATAGAAGGTTCGGTTGACTTCTCCATCCTCGCGGCCTCGGTCACGATCAGCCTCCAGGCCAACATCGCGATCGCCTTCGAAACCGGCTATGCGACGCTGATTGGTGTCTCCGCGGAGGTCTCCGTATCCGTACGCGTGAAGCTGTTCTTCTTCTACATCTCGCTAAGCTTCAGCATGCGCATCAGTCACGACTTCGTGATCGGCAGCGGTCCTTATGCGTCTGTCTCCGCGCCGCTTGACCCGGCGCTCGCACCCTTTGTCACGCCCTCGATCAGTCCCAGGCAGTTACAGGCGCGCCACGTCGCCCGCAAGCTGATGGCAACCTTCGCCACTCAACGTGGATCCATTGCTGCTTTTCGCGCAGGGTGCATGGCTGCTGCCGTCGATACCCCCATCCCGCTCGACGTCTACTTCATTTTGCAGTGCACGGCGCTCTATGATGGTTCCCCTGCTTTTGCCTGCGTTGCCAGCCTTTTCATCCAGGCCCCCGAGCATGCCTCGGGCCCGCAGACTCCGTTTGAGCAACTCGTCCGGGCTCTCCTGCACTGGCTCTACAACGGCTACTCCAACCCGGCAGAGGATGTAGCCTCTCGCCTGGCGGAACTCGCCGTGGCGCTGGGTGAAGGCAGCGAACCTCCCAGTGCGCAGTTCGGAGGCTTTCTGGGCTTTGGCGAAGCCCTGAGAGGCTTCCTCTACAGCAGCTTTGCCTTCAGCCTTCACGGTATTGACAGTGGTGCGCCCCCACCGTTCTCTGGTCCCAGCGCGGTTCTGCCCATGTTCGACAATCTCACGTTCACCTATCCGGTGGTCGGCAGCCCCGATACAGCCCAGGTAGACTTCAACGCCTTCAACACCACACCCCTTGTCTATCCGCAAGCGGTCAGCATGTACTTCCAGGGTATTGCATGGAGTGGGAGCGGCCAGCAGGCAGTCAACGCGCGTCGCGAGATGGTGCAGCCCGGACCCAGCATGGCGTCCTTCCTGATGGCGGACTACTACCTTCTGCTGGCTCGCCAGGTAGTTGCCGGTCTACGCGATCTGGCCTCAACACACATGCAGGAGGCGGAGCAGGCGTACTTTGCCAGCCTCGAGGCTACCGGCGCTGACTCACTGCACGCGGTCCCTGTTGTGGCCGATTATGTGGCGCAGATCACGGGAGATTCCTCACTCGACACGCTCCTCGATCAATACGATTTCTCATCGGCCTCCGGTCTCGGCTCGCGCTTCCTCCTCAACGGCCTGCAACTTCCTGATCCAAACCAGATTCCCGCTATCCCCACGCCGCAGAACATGCGCGACGTGCCGACCCTTGGTCTCTATATCCTCACCGGCCAGCAATTCACCGTGCCCGCAGGGCTTGCCACAGTGGTGGCGACGCTCAGCGAAGGTTCTACGTATGCAGCACCACCGACGCCACGTGCGGATGGTCTGTTGCGTGGCGGCGTTCACCTCGCCGCAGCCCCGGGTTCGCCCATTCAGGCAAGCATCACCCTGCAGGAGCCGGTGCCGCCCATGCCCGCCCCGCAGTGGCAGATCGTCGCGGAGCCGCCCACGATTCTGTCTCCCGGGGTCGTGACATTGAGTGCCCTGCCGCCCATCAGCCCCCACGCTCTTTACTTCAGCCTGAAGAACCAGACAGCGTGGCAATCACCGGCAAATGCCACGGCTTGCACTATTCTTCCTTTACCGCCCCAACTGATGCAGCGGCTCGCCTCAGACCCAGGCCTGCTTCTTGATGTAACAGCCGATCAGCCCTCGGATCACCTGAAGAAGTCACGCAGCGTATCCGGTGCTGCCAGCATCTCCGCGGCTCCGGCCCTGCTCATCCGCATGACGCTCACGCAGGTCCCCGCCGAGTCCGTCGGCCGTGTGTCCGCATCTGGTTCACCCGCATCTGGTTCACCCGCGTCGCAGGCGCCCAGGTACCTGCCGTTTGTCTATCAACTTGGCGGCACTGACGAAGCGACCCGCGATCTGATCCACGCCGCCCTGCAAGGAGATCTCAAGGGCGCCAGGCTCTCGCTCCTGTACGCCGACGGATCCGGCTATACCTCACAACTTCTGGCCCCCACCACACTGGTTGCAAAGACCAACCTCTCCACCGTCAATCAGGCGCAAAGCGCAGGACCCGTCCACCTGCTCCGCGCTCTCAGGATCAACGACGCCCCCACGGACTTCGCCCCCATCTCTGACGTTTCAGACTTCCTTCGCCTCCTTTGGGAGGTCAGCGTTGTAAACGCCCCAGGGTACTTCCTCTTCTACGAAGATGCTGATGGCGCAGACCTGCCCTCCAGTCTTTTTGAGAGCTCCGGCTCGCAGGGCAGCACAGGCCAGCTACAGGTTCTGCTCAGTTACGGCGCACCCGTTCCGAGGCCCGCACTCCAGGCCTGCCAAAACAGCATCTGGATCGCGCAGGCACCCACGAACGGTACTCTCTTCGGCGGCGTCCTCGCTCCGGACAACATGCCCCTGCCGCAGTGGAGCCCAACCTACCCCGCCGGCAACCTGGGCTTCAAAGTCGAATGGAATCCAAACATTCCCAGCCCGCCGCCGCCGTTCGACGTCGATGAGATCTACCAGCTTCTCCAGTACTCCATCCAGGCTGGCGGCGGTTACAGCAACTCCAACTGGAGCCTTCCCGCCGGGCCTACCAATCCCACGCCTGACGCCTTCAGCAAAGCCATTCGCTCCAATCAGGATTGGATTTACACCAAGACGCTTCCCGTTGCGGATTTCTTCACCCAGGTTGCGCCCAACAAGTCCAGCCGCTACGCCATCATGGGCCATCCCGTGACCACGGCCTTCCGTTTTGACGATCTGTTTGGCAACGTCCTTCCGGCCGCTCAAACCATGGCTGTCATGCCGCTCTACAACGATCCGCTGATCAACCTCGGAGAGTGGCCCGGCGTCCAGCTTCACTACCAGATTCACTCCGGCGACAGCATCTCTGCAGCACTGCTGCTCCGCGCCGTCTTCGACCCTGAAGCGCTCACGCCCCAGCCGTCAAGCCCACCGTCCTCCCCGGACATGCCCCCCGCTGAGACCGCGACGCAGCAGTGGCAGTCTGTCCTCGATCGTTATCTCCTGATTCTCGATCAACTGCTCGACCCCAATACGAGCGCAACCTTAACCTGCAGCCTGAGGGCAACTCCGACCAGCGACCCGGCAAAGTTCCTGCGGCAACTCCAGCAGTACGCCCAGCTCATCCTCGATCAGGTGTACATCGCTCTGGCGGACGCCTCACCCTCCGGCCAGGGCTCTCCGGCCCAGATGGTAGTGCAGGAGTTCTATGGCGTCCTCCCCTTCGCCCAGATCTCCGCACTGCCTTCGGACATCTCCCCGGTCTCTGTCTGCGTCACGCTCAGCCGTCCTGCCAGCCTTGTGGACCCAACCGTGGCCCAACGCCTTCCCTCTGTGGCGACCATGTCTTATGCTCCTTCCCCAGATCTGGAGATCGACTCCTCGCCGTATGGCTCTCCAGGCGCTCTGACGGGGATGGCGGCCTTCGCTCAACGCTTTGAGCAGGCATTCAAGGGGTTTGACGACAAGGCGGGCTCTCTAAAGCTCGCGCAGAGCTCCGGTCTGCAGGAGAGCGCCGAGTTCAAGCCCCTGTGGGCCGTCCGCTGGAGCGCAACCGCCGGCATCCATGTCAACTTCCCCTCACAACCGGTCTACTTTGCTCTTCGCCCGTTGAGTACGAGCCTGATAACACAACACAGCAAGGCAACCGGTCTCTTCTACACCAATGTCGACCTGGACGCCTGGGCTCATGATTTCGTCTCTGCCTGTGATGAGTTCCTCCAGCCGCGCAACGCCGTAGCGATTGCCGTGCTCGACCAGCGCAATCACACAAACTACTTCAACCGCCTGCTTGCTGCCAAGACCTCACTCTCGCAGAGCATTCCTCAGGGTGTTATGCAGTTGCTTCAGGATCAAGCCGGCGAAGGGGATCTGGCAGCCGCTCAAACCAGCCTGACACAGGCATTGCTCACCACCCTTTCCAATGCCTTCTCTGTCTCAACCATTCTGCAGGCGCCCGCGCTGGTTGGAACTGGCACCATCTCCACAGGCAGCCCAGTGACCAGGCCGGCACGCCTTTGGGGAACTGTAGGACCACATCTCACCCAAGAGACGGCTGGACGGCAGTATTCGTTCTCGAACGGCGAGATCGATCTTCAGGCCGGCCAGCAGATCCTGACTTCGCTGGTCTCCGTGCAGGATGCGAGCGCTCAATCCCGGCTCACGCTGCCTCTCTCGTACCAGATCACGTATCTGCAGAACGACTTCCAGCCGGAGGTTGATGGCTACGTCGCCTCCTCGTGGATCAAGTTCATTCTCGACACGGATCGTCAGCTTCTACTTCCTGTCCAGTCTCTGGCGGATATTCCCATCCCGCTGCCCTTCTACCCCAGCCTGCCCCGGCTGGTCTCGCAGACTGCGGCTGCCGCGCCCTACACGTCGCCCTCGACCTCTGCTCACGCCGGCTCCAACATCGTCGAGCATGAGATTGCGGACGCGCTGCGCTGGGATTACACCGTCGTTATCGCCCATGACTGGGCGACGCAGGATCAGCTCTACTTCACCGTGAAGTTCAACCTTCCGCCTACAGCAGAGTTCAAGGGCCTTGCAGCGGAGCAGGAGACCCTGTTCGACGCACTTTCCTACTTCCTGCAGGAATATGCGCTCCTCTCCGGCGAGCTCAACATCATCCCCAACGAAGCCTACCCGGGTTCGGGTCTGCCATCTCCCGGCCGCGCCGCAGAACTGATCGACACCTTCACCAGGGCTACAGAACGTGTGGCGAAAGCATGGTCGTACTACTGGAAGCCAAGCGCCACAGCTATGGCGGTATCGGGCCTCTCTCCGGTTTTGACCGACGACTTCTATCTCTCCCTGCGCGAAAGCGATGGAGCCGTCACCGTATCCCTCTACGGCGTTACAGACAACGGCGCGAACCCTGCCTTCTGGCCCAGTGTTACTCCCAGCAGTCACCTCCCCTGGACACCGGATCGCGACAATGCCCGGCCCGCTGCATCGCCTGGAAGATGGTGGGAGCTCTCCCACACCTTTGCCAACTGCACACTGGAGGACATGGGCAGCATCAGCTTCGGGTGGCAGCAACTCAACATTCTCGACCGCCAGAATGCCACACTGACTGCCAACATCGTCCGCAATGCAAATCTGCTCGATGACGCCGCACGTCCCACCAACGCCGACTTTGTCTATCGCACCGCCGAGGTTGATTTTGCCAACTCCGCCGTGCCGCTCATCCAGCGTGCGGAGATAGCCCCCATAGCCCCTGCGGCGACGCTCACTGAGACCATCGAGCAGATACTTGCACCCCTTACCCGGGCAGCCTCCGGCCTACAACCCACGCTCCGCATTGGCGCCACCTATCAGTACGATCTCGTTCCTTCACTTCCGGCGTCCATCGCCGTGCTTCTGGCGGACAATATCGACCTTGGCCAAGACGGATCGCCACTTCCATCCATCGCGCATGACCTTGCGGCGGAGCTAAGCGTGTGGCACTCCCGCGTAGGTCCTTCCAATCAAGCAGCGCTGCTGGTTCTTTCACTCACTGTCTTCGGCACGCTTCGGGGAGAACGCCTTCCGATAGTGCAGATCCTGCGGATACCCATCGATGTCTCCGCCGTCACCCACGCGTGGTGGAGTTAACTCACCCCAACCCGTAAAGATCACCCATTTGATATCTCGGCAAAGCTCCATCAAGCTCGAACATCTCAGTGAATACCGCAACCTCCACCTTGGCGAGACATTCATCGTCTGTGGTTGTGGTCGATCGCTTGCAGGTTTCACGGCTCCCCACCGTTTCCTCACGATTGGGGTGAACGACGTGGGCCGTCTCTTCCAGCCGGATTACCTGGTCGTTCTCAACCCCGGGCAACAGTTCACGGGCGACCGGTACCGCTATGTGGAAGAGACCCGGGCCACCGCAGTGTTCAGCCATCTTCCGCTGAAGCTGCAACATGCTCCGGTTGTGCCGATACGCCTGGGCAAGCGCGGCGGAGTGGATGACGCCGATCCCTCCGCCCTGCACTACACCCGCAACTCTCCTTATATGGCTGTGTGTCTCGCCATGCACATGGGTGCTGCCCGCATTGGTCTATTGGGTGTTGACTTTACGGACCATCATTTCTTCGGGGATACGGGACGCCATCCGCTGACCGGAGAGCTTCGCCAGACCGACGCCGAATACCAGAGGCTCTTCGCCGAGTGCGAACGGCGCGGCATCGAGATCTTCAACCTGAGTCAGGAGAGCGTCCTCACCTCGCTTCCTCGTTTGAGCCAGGAGCAGTTCACCGCGCGTAGCCTGGCCCATCCGGTAACACCGATGCTGGAGGGCCGCCGGGTCTTTTTCGTCCACTATCGCTTTCAGACCTGCGGAGAGGTCTTCCGCGACGGCATGGAACCCGCCGCCCGCGAGCTAGGGCTCGATTTTGCCGCAGCCCATGCTACGGACCCCGATCTGGAATCCAGAATCTCGGCCTTCAACCCAGAACTTCTGTTCGTTGTTCATGGCCGCAAATTTCACCAGCGCGCCGGCCACCTGCTGCAGCACTACAACTCTGCAGTGTGGCTGCTTGACGAACCCTACGAAGTGGATGACACCAGCCGGTTTTCGAAGTACTTTCGTACCGTCTTCGTCAACGACTCGGGAACGCTCCTCCGCCACAACAACGCTCACTATCTCCCTGTCTGCTACAACCCCTACGACTCCGCCTATCAGGCAAAGCCGCGCCAGTACCGTGTTGGCTTCATTGGAGATGCTGACCCCGCCCGGGAGCGGCTGCTCGCGCCTTTGGCGGAGCAGGGCCTACTCTCCTACGTTGCTGGCGGTCCATGGCGCTCCGCTGCTCTTCGTGCTCTGAGCCTTGGCCTGAGAATTCCTGCGGAGCAGACCACGGCTCTTTATCGGGAGACTGAGATCGTGCTTAACATCTTCCGCAGCAAACACCACTTCAATCAGCGCCGCACTCCGGGAGGCGCTTTGAATCCGCGCGTCTACGAGGCAGCAGCCAACGGCTGCCTACCGCTCTCAGAGCCGCGCAGCGAGCTTTTCTCACTTTGGCCGCAGGCTCCGACCTTTCACGATGAGGCCAGCCTGATCGGCGCGCTGCAAAGCCTCCTCGATGATCCCGCGCGCGTTGCCGCTCTCAGCAACTCCGCAGTTCGTGCCTTCCGCTCCCACACCTACGCGCAGCGCCTTCGCTTCGCACTCGGGATCGCTCTCCAACCCCGCCCCGTCTTCACCCTTCGAGGCGCTATGCCGACTTACCGCCCCGCTACGCCCGTTTCTGTCTCTGATCCTGAACCGCCGCCTGTGCGCGTGGCTGAACTCCCTGGGTGGATCGCAAATGCGCCAGTCGTGCGGCAGGAGTCTGATGGCGTGCTAGTTATCACCAAAGCCAAAGAGGATGCCCCTGGGTCGGAGCGCGGCCTGATGGGAGCGGAAGCGACGGAGGATCTTACCCTTTCCTTCGAAGTCTGGCTTGATCCCGGCACCAGCTTTCTGGCGAAAGTTCATCAGCAGGATCAAATCGATCAGGCAACAAACTCTTACCATCTCCACGCGACAGGCAGCGGCGCGATCGTTGCCCGCCACAATCACGTCCTCGGTCGCTCCAGCTTTCCACCCAACTGCTGGGTGCAGGTCAGCATGCGTGTCTGTGGCAACCGCCTCGACGTGCAAATCAACGACCAGAATGTCACTATCACGGATGACGTGCTGCCTCGCGGCTTCTGCTTCATCGGGATCAAAGGCGGTAGAGCCAGGGTCCGCGCACTTTCTTTCATTCCGGGAACACCTACAGACCAGGCGCTTTCTGCGGAGAAGGCGGCTCCCGTTAAGCCCCCAACCTCCAGCGTGCTGCTCCACTCCGCGCCTCGCACAGAGGCGCCACTCCTCAGCATTATCACTACCGTCTATGATCGGGTGGAATGTCTTGACGACTGTCTCGCCTCGCTTGAGGAGCTTACCTATCGCAACTTTGAGCACGTTATTGTTGCTGATGCTCCGGACCCCGCAATTCTTGAGCAGCTCAAAACGACTATTGAGCGTCATCCGGTCACGAACAACCGCATCTTCGCAAGCTTGACCCAGCGCCACAACGACTGGGGCATCGCGCCCGCCGCCGCGGGGCTCGCGATGTCAACAGGTAAGTATGTCGCCTTCCTCTCGGACGACAACGGCTATCTGCCAGACCACTTCGAGCCGCTGATCGCGGCCCTGGAGCGCGATGCCAATCTCGGCTTCGCGTATAGTTCCTGTCTTTATGCGGGTCGTTGCATTCTCCGCCGCCCGCGTCCCTGTTCCGGCGGCATAGACCTTGGGCAGCCTGTTCTGCGCCGCGAAACGCTCGACCGTCATCTCAATGGAACATTGCCCTTTGCCGAATTCGGCTGGGACTGGCGCATGATCGAGTGCCTCCTCCGAGCCAATGTCCGGTACACCCATATCGACCGCGCCAGCTTCATCTTCCGCCTGCATCAGTATCCGCACCTCAAGAAGGCACAGGCATGATCTCCTACTGCATCGCATCCTATCGCCCCATTTACTCAAGACTCCTGGTGGACGATCTCATCGGCAAGACCTCCGTCCCCTTCGAGATCCTGGTGTGGCTGAACACAAGTGACCCTGACTACCACGCGTACCTCGAATCCCTGCAGCGTGCGGCCGCACCTGTACGCATCATCGGCGAATCCCCTGAGAACCTGGGTATGGCTGCCTACAAAAGACTGTTCGCTGAGGCCCGATACGAGATGATCGTGCAGATCGACGATGATGTCGTCTGCGTCTCTCCACACATCGCCGAAGTGGCCCGTGACATCTTCGCCCGCTTTCCAGAGGTAGGAATGCTGACCGCGGATGTCTGGCAGGATGATCTGACCACGGGAGCTCGTCCGCATATCTCTGGCTACAGGACGATCAACGCCGTACACGGCCTGTACGAGGGTCCCATTGATGGATGGTTTGCTGTCTATCGCCGCGCGGTGACGAGCCTCGCCTCCAAGCTTCCCGACGCTCGCTATATGTATATCGGTGCGCACCTGCTCAGCCTTATGAAGGGTATCGGTATGCAGGGCTATCTCTGCACCCGTATGAAGGTCTTCCACGTCATAGGCCCTCAGTACGCCAACGCCTTCGGAATGGTCGACTTCGAAATCGGCAAGTACCATTCCATCGCGCGCCATGACGTGGCCAAAGAGTATGAAGACGCGCGTGCGGCGGGCCTTCCAGGTGAGGCTGAGATGCAAGGCCGCCTGCAGAGTATCCGCCACCACCTCCAGACCTTTGCCTGACCGGAAGCCGAAGACACCCTATGAACCTTTGGTATGACTTTCTCACCAACGAACAACGGTCCATCCACAAATGGACGCACTACTTTCCCATCTACGAACGCCACTTCGATCGCTTCCGAAATACGGACGTCATCTTCATGGAGATAGGCTGCGGCGAAGGCGGATCCCTGCAGATGTGGAAGCGGTACCTTGGCCCCTACGCCCGGATCATCGGTATAGATATCAACCCGGAGTGCGTTGCATTCGCGGACGATCAGATCCAGATACGCATCGGTCATCAGGCGGACAGAAGCTTTCTGGCTGAGATGCTTTCGGAGTTTGGATCGCCGGATGTTGTCCTCGACGACGGCGGCCACAATATGGCCGATATCACCGGAACCTTTGAGTGCCTTTATCCGGCCGTGAGCCGCAACGGTCTTTACCTGGTGGAGGACCTCCATGCCGCCTACTGGGACGAGTATGGAGGGGGCCTTCATCGCCAGGGGTCCTTTCTGGAGTTCGCCAAGCAACTGATTGACGAACTCAATGCAGACCATACCCGAGGGGCCGTGCAGCCAACAGAATTTACACGCTCCACGCATTCCATGCATTTCTACGATAGTGTTGCCGTCTTCGAGAAGGGCCGTCATCTCCCCAAGCACGACCTGAAGACCGGGCAATCCCGGCCAGGGTAGAGTGCGCTCCAGCGCGGCCCCATGCGATGGGCCGTGCCGCGTGCGTATCCTACGGATTGCGCGGATTGCGAACGGGCGGCGACATGCCGGGCGCCCGAGGAGGATGAGTTGCTTCTACCGCGAGGCAGGGAGTTGGGGGAGGGCATGAATCCTCGCCGGCGTTCGAGTCGTTTTGAACCGTCCGTTGCGGCAGCGGCCTGGGAGCGCCGGTTGTTATGGCAGGATCGTTTGCTTGAGTCCAGGCGCATCTTCGAAGAGGTGCTATTCCAGCCCTTTGGTAAAGGTTTATCATAGCTGCGCAGCGAAGAAGCCTGCGACAGGAGCACGAAGGTGCTCGCCCATTCTGTTTCTTGCTGCAAGAGGAATTCTTCCAGAATGTAATTTGACTGGATCCGTCCCGATCCGGCTTCAAGTCTCAGACCATGGCGTGAAAGTGAGGAAGGATGAAGTGTTGGCATCGTTATCTGCTGGGGTTGGCTGTCCTCTCCTGGGTTTCTGCGTCCGCATGGTGGAGCGTTACGGCACAGACCCCGGCGCAGTGGATCAGTCCTGCAAACTGGTTCAACCCGCAGACAGCCGCCGTGCGCAAGCCGGGCAGTACCGTTCGCATCGACCTGATTGGTGACTCGACCCAGACAAAGAATGCGGGGTATGGACGGGGTTTCTGTGCCAATCTGACAGCCCAGGTCGACTGTCTGGATATGGCCAAGGGCGGCGCGAGCACAAAGACCTATCGCCAGCAGGGCCTGTGGGAGCATGCTCTCGAGACCAGGCCTGACTACATGCTCATCCAGTTTGGACACAACGATGAGATCTCGCCCAACCATCTGCCACGCGAGGTGCCGCTGTCGGACTATATCGACAACCTCAGGCAGTTTGTCACCGAGGCCCGCGCCGCCGGAGTCCAACCCATCCTGGTGACGCCATTAACCCGCCGCTACTTCGGCAGCGATGGCAGGATTCACTCTGACCTAACCGCCTACAGCAATGCGATGATCGACGTGGCGAAGCAGATGCAGGCTCCGCTGATAGACCTGCAGGTGATGAGCATCGCGTATCTGGATAAAGTGGGCAAAGCAGAGGGTGAAAAGCTATCGATTACGAAGAAGGACCGGGAAGGGAAGACTGTAACTGACGAGACGCACCTCAACTGGGAGGGCAGCTACGTCTTTGGCCGCATGGTGGCGGTTGGCATGGAGAAGGCTATGCCTGTACTGGCGCCGTATGTGCTTCCCGCCCCGGCAGTTCTGCCGCCAGCGGGCGTCGAGGCCATGAGCGTCATCGACGGTGGACCGGTCAAGATTGTTCTGGTGGGCGATTCTACGGTGGCGACGCAGGGAGGCTGGGGCCCCGGCTTCTGTGCGGTGATGACGCCCAACGTCACCTGCATCGACGACGCGAGGAACGGACGCAGCACAAAGAGCTATATCGACGAAGGGTTGTGGAGCGCGGCGCTGGCGGAGCGCGGCAACTACTATCTCATCCAGTTTGGTCACAACGATGAGAAGCAGGATCCGGGGCGTCATACCGATCCGGAGACGACCTACGCCGCCAACCTGCGCCTGTTCATCCAGAATGTGCGGGCCATAGGCGCCGTTCCTGTCATTATCTCGCCTCTGGCGCGCCGAACCTTCCATGACGGCAAGCCTTCCAATCAGGACCTGCAACTCTATGCCGACGCAGCCCGACGAGTGGCCGAGCAGGATGGCGTCCCCTTCGTGGATCTGCTCGCGCTCTCCGACAGGTTGCTGAGCACCATGACGCAGGCCCAGGCGGACCAGTTCGACGCTGTGGGTCATCCCGACCAGCGTGCGGAGAATGGCAGCGCCAAGCTCGACCGCACGCATCTGGACGCGGAGGGCAAGCAGGTCTTCGGCCGCATGGTTGCGGATAATCTTTCCAGGCAACTGGTAGAACTCGGTCCGGATGTGAAGGGTGTTCCCGCCCCTGCAACACCGGCCGCGAAGTGAAGGTAATAGAGGCTGGCAACGGGGCCGTTCGAGCGCACTCTAAGGCAGTTTCGGTGTAGGTTGTAGAGGGCGACTCGACTTCGATGGTCGTTTTCCCGCAATGAAAACGGCACTGCAAGCCCGTTTCGGGATACGCATCAACACCGAAAATGCCATAAAGCGCATGGTCGGCACAGGAGCACCTGCTCCGGGCACTGGTGGGCGGGAGGCTCCCATCCGCCCGGGGTCAACCGGCCTCTGGCTGCAAAACATTCTCTAGAAGTGGCACAGCTCGATGTAGGCATCGATGAGCTGGCGGCCCCAAAGGGCACTGAAGATGCTGCCGATTGCCAGAAGAGTTCCCATGCGCAGCTTGGACAGGTGCCAAAGGTCTGTTCCCTGACGCCAGGATGGCACCAGCGCCACGACGAGGGCAATGACGGCTCCGATGGCGATGCCCAGGCAAAAGGCCAGAACGGTGTGAGAGAGCCCCAGCCAGGCGGCCATCATCAGCATCAGCTTGGCCTCGCCCATCTCGATTCCGTCGCGCCCGCGGATCCAGTGATAGACCCGTCGGATGAGCAGAATGAGGGCAGGACCGAGGATGATGGCCACAACCCAGCGCAGGGTGGCGTCATAGATCTCCGCATGGTGGCCCTCCAGCCCACTCTCCATACTCCAGTGGAGCGGAAGCGCGGTCCAATAAAAGAAGTCCACACTGAAGCGGGCAGCGCTTACCAGAAGTCCAAGAGCGGCACCCCCGAGCGTAAGCCGGTCGGGGAGCCAATGATGCTCGTTCTCCAGGACGGCGAGGGCGATGAGCAGCCAGCAGAGGGTCATCTTGACCAACGCAAAGGCAATCGCGTCGTACAGGCTGTAGGGTGTCCGGTCAAGGCGGATGATCTCGGGAAACGCACTCCAGGCAGCGATGGCCCAGGTGCCAGCGACAGCCAGTTCAACCACCGGGTTGCGCCATCCAAGCCATGCCTTGCAGGCGGGACAACGCCCACGGAGAAGGAGCCAACCGAAGATGGGAATCTTCTCCCACCAAGACAGGACGTGCCCGCACTTGCGGCAATGCATCCTGGGCCCGATGATGCTTTCGTTGGCAGGCCAATGGGTAAGGTAGACGTTCAGAAAGCGGCCGAACGCCAGCCCGACGAGTGCAACGAGCCCGGTAGTGAAGAAGCGAATCATCAGGTGGAAAGTTTACCGTCTTTTCATCATTAAGTCCCGATCATTGGGAGCAGAGAATCACATGTGCGAGCTTCTTTGGGACACCGCCGCTGCCATCAGCAGGCCTTGAGGCTGGTGGACTAAGCGGCTTGACCGGTGTAGCTCTGTCTGGCCTGGGAGAGGGTGACCTTTATGGTGAGACGCTGCTGGCCGCGATAGATGGTGAGTGTGACGGTATCGCCTGCGTGGTGGGTGTTGAGGGCGTTGGAGAGATCCTGTGGGGAGGTGATGGGCTGGCCGTCAAAGCCAACGATCAGATCGCCGCCCAGCATGACCTGGGTGTTGCCCTGGTAGGCCACCTGGTTGCCTCCGCGCAGGCCGGCACGGGCTGCGGCTCCGCCGGGGAGCACGCGCTCGATGAGGATGCCGTAGTCGGCGGGAAGGCCGATCTGCTGGGCCTCATAGGGACTGATGGGCAGGGTGACGATGTCCAGGGAGGGACGGACGGCGTGGCCGTAACGCATGATGTCCTGGACCACGGCCTTGGCGGTCTGGATGGGGATGGCGAAGCCGATGCCGGCTGACTGGTCGGCGCCGCCGTTGGGGTTGGAGGCGATCATGGTGGTGATGCCGATGACGTCCCCATGAGAGTTGAGCAGGGGTCCGCCAGAGTTGCCGGGATTGACGGAGGCATCGGTCTGAATGGCATCCTCAATGCGATTGCCGGAGGGCAGGATGACCGAACGGATTGCGGAGATCATGCCGTGGGTCATGGTTCCGGAGAAGCCGAAGGGGTTGCCGATGGCATAGACCTCCTGACCGACGAGCAGATGCGTGGAGTCCGCCAGGGTTGCCGGCTGGAGATCCGTCGCGCCTTGAATCTGCAACAGGGCAACGTCATGAAAGCGGTCTGCACCCACCACGGTGGCCTTGAACTTTCTCTTGTTCGAGAGGGTGACTTCGACGGTCTGAGCGTTGTCGATGACGTGGTCGTTGGTGAGGATGTGGCCCTGGTTGTCGATGAGGAAGCCCGAACCCTGGCCCTGCTGTGGAACCGGCTGGAGGAAGAAGTCACAGCAGACCACCTCGGTGCTGGTGATGTTGACCACGGAGGGCAGGGCCTTTTTGTACACAGCGATGTTCTGGATCTCCTGAGAGGTGAACTCCGGAGCCGCCTGGGCTTCGGTGAGGGAGAAGTTGCCCATGGAAGAGTTCGTGGTGGAGGTGGTGCTGCCGTCTGCGTTGCCAGCCACTTTGGTTGCGTAGGGGCGCATCAGGCCGGCCATGGCTCCAGAGGGCGCCCAGCGGGTGGTGAGGAAGTAAAAGCCGCTCAGAATTAGAAGAACCAGGAGAACCGGGCGCATTTTCATCGATCAGGAACCCTCGGACGGCGCAAGCTTCTGGAACGCCACTTTCCCTTATCTTAGACGCTGCCGGAAGGGAGGCGACGGCACGCGAAGGGCGGGGATCCGGGTTCAGGAAGATGTGCGGCCTCTGGAAGGGCCACTGGCGACCAGAATTCGGATCCCCACATCTCGATGACGCCTGGATGTGGGGCGGCCGGCGTGTGGAATCAACGCGTCTGTCCCAGCATCACGTCTCCGGGCCTGATCTTGAGCAGATCCTGCGGCTCCGGCTGCAACGCCGAGCGCATGAACTTGACCGTCACCGCACCCAGGTCGTGGCTGAGTACCAGCGGGTTGGTGCTGAGGTTACAGGCGGCCACGACGGTGTTGGAGATGCGTGAGCCGGCAGGAGCCTTTCGTACCCAGACCAAGGCATCGAGGGCATCGTAATCGAGGATCTCCTGCGGTCCGTCGCGCAGGGTTGCATTATCGTGGTGCAGAGCAATCAACTGCCGGTAGAGGTTGAGCAGCGAACCGCTCTGCATGGACTCAAGGGCCACATTGGCCGTAGCTCCGTTGGGGGCCTGCAGCGCGGGATTCAAATTGCCCCGGGTAAAGCCGGGCAGCAGCGCGGGGTCTACCGGGTCCGGTTGATCGCTCTCCTCGACGGTGGGCATCGGGGGTGGGGGAAACAGGTCTCTGGGCAGCGGGGGCACATAGGGCAAAAACGTTGCGTAACCTGCACTCGGCGCAGGTTGTGGCCGGGGAGGCGCTGGCCGGGGAGGTGGCTTGCGGGTCAGGTTGGTGGGAGTCCACTGCATCAGAGGAGCTCCTCCGGCGGAGGGCTCCAGGCCCAACTCCTGCCCATAGTCCAGCAGCACGGCGGAGCGCGACGCCAGCATCATCATCGCCAGAGCACGTTGCAGGGACAGACGCTGGACGGGATCCTTCATCGCCGGCACGCGCGCGGCCACCAGCAGCGGGTTTCCTGTGCCGGAGGCGCTGGTGCGGCCGTCGTTCTCGATGCGAAGAAGGCCGGACCGTTGAGGTTGCCGGGCTGCTCGAGCGGCGGGCGAAGGGTCCAGGCGCCGGGCGGCGTCTGCACGCAGATCGGCGATCCAGGCGGAGCGCAGCGCGGCCGCCGCATTCATGGCCGCAGTGCTGTCGGCGGGCGGATCGTCCGGAGCGTCCAGCGGCGTGCTGGCGGTAAGCTGGACATCCCGGGCCAGCGCCTGCCTGACCACCGGATCCGGATCCGGCTGGGCGGGTGCATCGGCCAGCAAGACCCGCTCCCCTGGAAAGCTATCGGTCAGTGCATGCAGTTGGTCCAGCAGGAGAGCGACGTGCTCCGGTCCATCCACTTGCTGAAGAGCGGGGGTGGGAAGATAGATTCCGGCAGCTCCCTGGCTGAGCCACGCCCGGGCGGAGGCCAGATAGAGCGCATCAGCGTTTTGGGAGACCGGGGCTCCCAGTTCGACCAGTACGCGAAGATGCCTCCCGATCGCACTCCGCACCAAGGTATCGAAGGCCGCGGTCACCTCCGGTGTAGGTTCCATGGGCGGATCGGCGGCGGAGTATTTGTCCGGCACGCCTGGCGGGGGATCTGCCGGGCCGGAAGCGGCTGCCTGGTCGACCTCGGGCGCGGTCTCGACGATCAGCGCATCCACGCCCAACGACTGGAGGTAATCCAACCGCTGCGTGATTCCGGCCAGGCTTCCCTGGCCGTCACCGGTAGAGTCCTGGAAGCGCCGGGGATCGATTCTGTAGAAGACCCCGCGTTGCCACCACGTCTGCACGGTGACGCCGGAGCCGGCCCAGTTCCGTTGCGCCAGCACCTGTGCCGCGGCGGGGCTTGCAGACCCGGCCAGCAGAGAGCCGGCGGCCAGCAAGGCGCCTGCGGCGAGGCAGAGGATGAGGTTCCGTGCGGCCGGGCGCTGGGGAAGCAGCCCGGCAGGAGCGGGGGAGGGGAGATCAGGAGAGCTGTGCATGGGGGGCTGGGAGCAGGTCCGCATAGACAAAGTTGTCGCGCTCAACAATCTCGCCACGCGATACTTCAATCGTACCGGAGAACATCGGCCCGGCGCTGACGTAGGTGTGGAACTCTCCGCGTTCCCCGCAGGGGTCCACGGTCTCCGGCAGTTCGGAGAGCAAATGTTCATCGAGCAGGCGACCGGCGAAGCGGCTGTCCATCTTGCGGGGGTCGACGCAAACCAGGTGCGCACGCACTCCGGCGGCGATCATCTGGCGCACCAGTTGGGCGGTGGGGATCAACCAGCAGGGAAAGATGGGCTCCAAGCCTGTACCTGCCATCTTCTCCACTCGGTAGGAGCGAACATCTTCGAGGAAGAGGTCGCCGTAGGCGATCCCATAGAGTCCCTGGGAGACTGCCTGCTGGCAGACCTCGGCCATCAGAGCCTCGTACACCTGATTGGAGCATGGCCAGGGCAGGGGCACCTTCCATAGGGGCAGTCCCGCAGCCTGGCCTTGCAGGTCCAACAGTTCCTCGCGGAAACCGTGCATTGCGACGCGGCTGAAGTGCTGATTGACGGTGGTGAGCAGACCCACCACCTCAAACTCCGGATTTTGTCGGAGCAGATGCAGGGCCCAGGAGCAGTCCTTACCACCGGACCAGCTCAGCAGGATGCGCTTCTTGTCGGGTTTGGTCTCCACACGCTGATTTTAAGCCAGGCGCGGGATCTGCGTTGGAGCGAGTGCGGCTTGCGGGGTGTGACTGCTGAGGAGAGCGGTTACCGCTGGCCCAGGTAGGAGCGATAACGGTTTTCGACCACGCCGGTGTTACGGGCGAGTTGGAGTTTGGCCACGTTGTATTGGTAGAGGGATCTAACCAGTTGCGCGTCGGCGTTGGCGACGGACGCCTCTGCGTCTACGACCGGCAGGTTGTCATCGACTCCCGCCGCAAACCTCTGCTGCTCGTCCGACAACTCCTGCTGCGCCAGCACAACATTGCTCTGGGCGACTTTGACCAGTTGCATGGCCGCATTCACATCGAGCATGGAGGTTCGTATCTGCGCGTCGATGGTGACGCGCAGATCGCTCAACTGCTGGCGCAGAGCCGTTAGCTGGGAGTCCACTACATCCTGCTCTCCACGCTGTGCCGCCTCGCGGAAGAGGGGCACGCTGAGGGATCCCTCGGCGGTGAAGTCTCCGTGATAGGGGCCGCTGGTGAGACCGATGACGCCATAGTCTCCATTGAAGGCGAGGGTGGGCAGGCGTTGATACTTGACCGCTTTGAGCTCGCGCTGGGTAAGTTCAATCTGCTGAAGCAGGCTGAGATAATCCTTGCGGTGCCTGAAGGCGGTGATGCGGGCTGCATCCAGATCCATCTCTGCGAGCTCAGCAAAGGGCGCGGTATCGGTAAGCGCGAGCCTCTGTCCGGCGGGGAGTCCCAGGAGTCGGGTCAACTGGATCATGTCCTTATCCAGTTGATTACCGGCGGCCGACACATACTGCTCACGCTGTTGAAACTCGACCTGGCCGCGCAGGGCATCCAGGCGGGTTCCGGTTCCGGCATGGTATTTCTGTTCGGCCTGATCGAAGAGCGTCCGGGCAGAGCGTTGCTGAGCCTGGGCATTGGTGAGATTGGCCTGGTCGGAGAGTATCTGCAGGTACTGAATTCCAATCTGTAGAACAAGGTCACCACGATCGGTAAGCCGATTCAGGTCAACCACCCGGGCCTCATTCCTGGTCCCGCGAAAGATCTCGTAGTCGGGCAGGTTGAAGAGCACCTGGCTGGCGTTGAGCGAACCCTGGAGGGTGTCAAACTTTACGATCTCGGAGAAGGTGTAGCCCTTAGGCAGCAGGCCGGAGCTGAGGAACTGGTTCAGCGTGGAGGGTTGAAAGCCCATGGCTGCCAGGTCCAGTTCCTGGGCAGCGACCTGGCCGTTGGCGCTCATATTGGGAATCAGGGCGTTGAGGACGCCAAGGGTATCGCCCTTGACGGCGCGCACGTTGGCCCGGTCGTACTTCAAACGCACATTGCGGGTGAGGCCGATGGAGATGGCGTCATCGAGGGAGATAGGCAGGGGGGCGCTGCCGGCCTGCTCCACGATGTATCCACCCGGAGCGGTGAAGCTTCCGGAGGAAGTAAAGACGTATCCCGAACCGGCGGGCCTGGCGAGGGCTTCATTGCGCGCAGCAACGAGGGCGCTGGGCGCCTGGGGCAGGGTCGGTTGGGTCGTCTGCTGCCCGGAGGCGGCCAGTGCGGCAGAGCCAACGGCCACCATCAGCAGTCCGCACCGCCAACTGTGTCCGGGCCGGCCCGGAGGCATCCATTGAGGGAAGATCATCGTCACGCATCTTTTAGATTGCCACGCCGGGCGCTGAGATGCGAAATCAGCGCCAGAAATCGGCCGGTACCGCAGGGTCGGACGGTATCCCGCCAGAGGGATGGCTCCGCGGGCTCATAGCCTCTTCCTAGCTGATGGGCCCCTGCAGCGGGCTTGCTGTGGGGTTTCGTTCCACCCGAGCAGGCCAGCCTGCCGGGAACCCCGGTAGATGGGGAGAATGCTGATCAAGGTCGAGGCATTGGGACACCTACAGGGAAGGTGCTTCAGGGGTTGGCGGGCAGGTCATTCAGGAGGCGAGCGGCCTGCTCGAGGGTTTGGGCGGTGGATGGCTTCCATTCGGTCTTCACCTCGTCCTCCTGCTGGCCGATGGTCTTGAAGAGCAGGGCGTGGCCGCCGATATGGACATGGGTCTGGGTGATCTGCCATTTGCCGTCGCCCACCAGTCTGCGTTCCACATCGAAGGTGCCACCGGCGTAGAGCTTGGCGAGCAATCCGAAGCCGATCAGGATGTTGTGGGTGAGGCTGCCGCGCAGGGAGCGGATGCGGTCTCCGGAGCGGGCGACGATCATCTCGCCGGCCATGGCGCTCATGATGCGCGACTCCATATCCGGGGGATCGAACTGAGGGTTGGGTTGGAAGCGCAGGGTGATCCACTGCGGGGTCTGGCTGACGATGGTCCAGAGGAAGGCATCCGGCAGGATGGCGAGCAGGCTGGCGGCCTGGGCGTCGTCATGAGCACTATTTCTGTTGGCCCGGGCCTGGGCGGAGGGGCTGTTGACAAAGTCATCGATCCGTCGAGTCTCGGCGTGCACCTGTTTGGGAGTCAGGGGCATGCCATTGAGGCGGATCATTCGCTGCAGGGTGCCGTGGGGAGTCTCGATGGTGAAGTAGGTGGCGTCCTGTCCGGGGGTGACGTCGTGGTCCCAGTAGGTCCAAATGCTGTGGTCGGAGTGGCTGGCGTGGGTCTCCGCAGCGACGGCGGCGCGTACCACGGCCCGGGCTTCCGGGGAGGTTGTCTGGGAGGCCATGGGCAGAGGCAAGAGGCTGGGGGCTGCCAGCACGAGGGCAGAGAGCCGGGAAAACCGCGGGTGAATCTTTCCAGGCATACGGCCCAACCGGAAGAGGGAGATGGGTGTTGCGGTTCGAAGCTTCGGGGTTTGCGGGGATCCGCTGGCCTGGATCCAGTGCTAAGAATACAGCCGCACGCCTGCGCAGCCAAAGGGCTTATTCCGGAATGATCTTGACGAAGATTCCATCGGGCAGAACCGCATTGCCGAGGAGATGAACGGCGCCGTTGCGGGTGAATCCGCGCAGCATGGAGGGCTGCGGAGACGAGAGGGTAGAGGAGATGGAAGAGGATCGGGCTGGATTTGGCGGCGACGAGGGCATGGGCGTCGGCGAGGAGAGTGCGGGTCCGGCGGTCCGGCGCCCGGATCCGAGAGGCTGATGCTGGGTGGTTTGAGCTTCGCGGCCGCGGGTTTCGTGTTGCCTGGCTCCCGGATGTCCTGTTCCGCGATCCATCGCATCGTTGGCAAGGCGGTCAGCATGCTTGTTCTTGTGGCGCAGGGCATGGGAGATCTCGAAGCGGTCGAGTTGCGCGATGCGGCGGCGGGCCTCCTCCCACAAGGGGCGAAGGTCGGGGGAGTTGACCTTGTACCTGCCCTGGATCTGCTTGACCATCAGTTCGGAGTCCGAGACGACGCGCAGGCTGCGGCAGCCGTGATCGAGGGCCCATTGCAGGCAGCCGAGGAGACCGGAGTATTCAGCGAAGTTGTTGGTACGGTTGCCGAGGAACTCGGAGAGCTCGGCCAGGACGGCTCCGGACTCAGCCTGCAGAAGCGCTCCGTAGCCGGCTGGTCCGGGGTTGCCACGGGCACCTCCGTCACAGTGGGCGATGACCCAGCCGGGAATGGCGGGGGCGGAGGCCTGGGGGTCTGGATGGGGGCTGCGATGGGTTGCCCGGCCCGGGCTCAGGTCTGGACCCTGGTCCGGAGTGGAGGCTGGAGCGAGGTCTGGAGCCGGATTGGGAAAGAGAGAAGTAGACGAGCGAGCCATCTCTGCCAGTTTACTGCCGAGTATGGGGGGGCTGGTCTGGAGAAAGTTTTGTGTGGGTGTGCTTACGTTCGTGGCCGGAAGTTCGTCCAAGGAGGCGTAGTTACCCTGACTCCGGAGTCAGCAACGCTATGAGCAGCAGTGATGCCATGCTGTTCGCCGGCGAAGACCGTCGACGAACAAGTCCGTTCAGCCTCAGCTTCCGTGAGGGTGTGATGCCAGGCGCGGTAGAATCGACGGTGATGATGCCGAACGTCGCGATCCGGCCCGGAACTCGCACCAAGCTTAACGCCGAGCAGGTGGACGCGCGCCAGCAGCAGCGCGCAGAAGATGACGAGTTGATTCGCATCGCCCAGAGGGGCGATCGACAGGCATTTGACGCCTTGGTGCGGCGTTATGACCGCAGCGTGCTGCGTCTGGCGATGCATATGCTGGGCAACGAACAGGATGCGCAGGATGTGCATCAGGAGGCCTTTCTCAAGGCCTATCGTCATCTGACGAACTTCCGTTTTGAGTGCTCCTTTTATACCTGGCTGTACCGGATTGTGACCAATCTGTGTCTGGATCAGTTGCGCCGGCGCAAGAGCCGGCGGGAGGATCCGGCGACGGCTCTGGACGGCTCTGGAGATGAGATCGATCTGTTGGCGAATCTGACCGACGGACGGGCCAGCGCCAACCCGGCCCGGGAGTTGGAGCGCAAGACGATGCAGGCTGCGATCCAGCAGGCGTTGAATGAACTGACTCCACGGGAGCGCACCGTATTTGAACTCAAGCACTACCAGGGCTTCAAGTTGAGAACGATTGGAGAGATGCTCTCCACCACGGAAGAGACGGCAAAGAATACGCTGTTTCGCGCCACGCGAAAGCTGCGGGCCAGGCTTGCGGATACGCGGTAGCAGGCGCAAGGCAGTCGAGCAGCAAGTGGAGCGAGAGAAGAAGGAAGAAAACAAGGATCCCCGCAGAGGTCATCCGGCCGTGAGTGGGCAGTAAGCTGACAGACCCGCAAGGGGGATCCGGAGACGCACGACCTAGAGGCCATCGAGGTACGCAATATGAAGTGTGAGATCGCCCAACAGAACATCATCCTGGCGCAGTACGGTGAGTTGCCCGATGAGTTGCAGTTTTCCCTGGAGCAGCATCTGGGAGTCTGCGAGGACTGCCGTCGGGAGTGGAATGCGTTACTGGCATTAAACGAAGAGCTGGCACTGAGTCCGATGGTGGAACCTTCACCGAATCTTCTGGCAGCGTCCAGGATGCGGCTGGACGAGGCGCTGGACAACCTGCCTCCGCGATCGATGACGCAGCGATTCTTTGCCAACGTCTTCCGATGGCTGGGATTTTTGCAGGGAGCTCCGGCGCTGGCGACGTTACTGCTGGGGGTAGGCTTTCTGGGAGGGAACTTCCTGGCTCGGTATCAGGCGCTGCACGCGCCACAGCTTCCTCGGCCGGTGATCATGTCAAACCCGGCCGACGGCGCCATTGCCAACGTCTCCGGCATTGTGCAGACGCCGAGCTCTGACCTGGTGCAGGTGCGGTACAACCGGTTGGTGCCGGAGACGGTGCAGGGATCGCTGGACGATCCGCAGATCCGTCAACTGCTGCTGCTGGGGACGCGACTTGCAACCAACGCGGATGTGCATGACAACTCGGTGGCGCTGCTGGCCAGCGAGTGTCGATCGAGTCGCGATTGCGGCGGGGGTAACGACGCTACTCGTGAGATTCGCGCCACACTGGTCTCTTCCCTGCGTTCCGACAAGAGTTCCAATGTTCGCCTGAAGGCGCTGGATGGTCTGCAGCCCTATATTGCCCAGGACGAGCAGGTGCGCGATGCGGTACTGGACGCTCTGCTGTATGACAAGAGTGCAGAGGTGCGGGAGCAGGCGATCTCGATGCTTACGCCGGTGGAGGCGGACTCCAGTGTGCGCCAGGTGCTGCGCACCGTCTCCTCACAGGATGCGAACCCGGCGATCCGCAATGCATCCTTCCAGGAGCTGCAGGGCTCGGCTGATATCCAGTAGACGCGCATGCGGCGAGTGGCCATGAGGCAGTGGAGCGAATCCGAAGGGATGGGACGGGGAGGACGCGGTGAGGCGCCACCCTGGGCGATCTGTCTGCGGCGGCTGGCGTTGGCCGGACTGCTGCTGACGGCCTGGCCTCTGCTGACTGTCCGGGCAGGAGCGGAGATCCCTGGGCGACAACCGCCCCCGCAGAGTGGGGCTTTGCCCCCGATGGGCGCCCACGGAGGTTCTACGGGCACCGCCTTGCGAGGAGTTCCGCCCCATGCTCCCGGTTATCTGGGGACGTTGTTCCAGGACCTCAGCGACGAACAGGCTCTGGCGCTGCACCTCAGGAGCGGCTACGGTGTCGTGGTCCGGATGGTGGATCACGACGGACCGGCGGGGAAGGCGGGGCTGGAGCCTCAGGATGTGATTGTGAGCCTGAACGGGCAGGAGGTCGATGGGGCGGAGTCTCTGCGGCGGATGATCCGGGAGGACGGGGTGGGGGCCGATATCACTCTGGTGGTGTTCCGGGATGGGAAGAAGATGGTGATCAATGCCCGGCTGGCCTACCGCGGTGAGGTGGAGCGGGAGGCCATGCTGCATATGGCGGAGGAAGAGCCGGATGGGTCTCCAGCCGGCCCGTCCGAGGCCGGGACGGTGGCTGATCCGACGACGCCGGAGCCGGTCTCGCGCAGCCGCCGTTTTCTGATGCAGATGCTGCATACGACGCCATTCACGGGTCTGGTGCTGACGAACATGGAGCCGCAACTGAGCGAGTTTTTTGGGGCTCCGGCGGGGGTGGGGGTGCTGGTGGAGTCCGTGGAGGCCAATAGCCCGGCCGCAGCGGCTGGGTTGCAGGCGGGAGATGTGATTCTGAGGGCGGACTCGATCGATGTCCGGTCGATAGGCACCTGGGTGATACGGCTGCACCGGAGTCGCGGGCGGAGGATGGTGCTGGTGGTGCTGCGGGATAAGCGGGAGCAGACCAGAATGCTGACGCCAGAACTCAGGAAGCATTGAGCGAGTACGCGGCGGTGCGACCCGGCATTGGCGGAGTTGCCGCGTGGTACCGGCAAAAGGGTTTTCTGTCTCCCGGCCAAACCGTCTACTTTTTGACGCTGGCGGGTTTGCCCTCCTGCACGTAGTTCTTGTTCCAGGAGGGGATCTCGACGACGTAGGTCCCGGGCCTTTCGATGACGCACTGGCAGCCGAGGCGGGAGTTGAGTTGCAGGCCGGGGGCCATGTCGAGGCGGTCCAGTTCCAGGTCTTCGGGCTGGGAGACACCCGCATCGCCCTGCTTGAGGAAGAGGTGGCAGGTGGTGCAGGCGGCGACGCCGCCGCAGGCGTGATCGAGGAAGATGCCGTAGTTTTCAGCGACATCGAGGAGGCTCATGGGTTGGCCATGGCCGTCATAGGGCAGGGAGCCGAAGGGGAACTCCACGGTCTTGTTTTCAGGCTCGAAGGTGACGCGCACCATATTCTCTGCGGGTGGTTTGGAAAGGTCGATTGGGGGTAGGGTCTTGCTCTCAGGATCAGACATGGCATTCTTATTTTAGGACCAATTTGGCCCGAGTTTGCAGAATCGTTTCGGACCATCCAATTCCGGGCCAATTCAAGCCATTCTTCTCGCTACCTGTTCGAGCCGGAAGGAGTTGGATGGCCCACCATCAGGAGTGTTGCGTCACCGCGGGAGAAAGTGGAGTTTGACTGCAACCTTTGGTGGCGAAGCGACTCTCATAGTGAGAAAAGGAGAATAACTGTGTCAACGGAAGCGAAGTGCCCTATATCAATGGATGAGAGCCGGGGGGCCGTGGCGGGAACGCAGACCAATGCGAACTGGTGGCCCCATGCTCTGAACCTGAAGCTGCTGAACCAGAACTGCCCGCTGGCCAACCCGATGGGGGAGGAGTTCGATTACGCCGCCGAGTTCAAGAGCCTGGATCTGGAGGCGGTGGTGAAGGATCTGCGCGCGTTGATGGTTACCTCACAGGATTGGTGGCCGGCGGACTATGGCCACTATGGCCCGTTGTTTATCCGGATGGCGTGGCATGCCGCGGGAACCTACCGCATTGCGGATGGGCGCGGCGGCGCGGGCGCCGGGATGCAGCGGTTTGCCCCACTCAACAGCTGGCCGGACAACGTGAGCCTGGACAAGGCGCGGCGGCTGCTTTGGCCGATCAAGCAGAAGTACGGGCGGAAGATCTCCTGGGGCGACCTGATGGTGCTGACCGGGAACGTGGCCCTGGAGTCGATGGGTCTGAAGACCTATGGATTTGGCGGTGGACGGCGGGACGCGTGGGAGCCGGATGAGACCTACTGGGGGCCGGAGGCGACCTGGCTGGGCGACCAGCGCTACAGCGGAGACCGGCAGTTGGCCAATCCGCTGGGCGCGGTGCAGATGGGCCTGATCTATGTGAACCCGGAGGGTCCAAACGGAAATCCGGACCCGGTGGCCGCAGCGCGGGACATTCGCGAGACCTTTGCGCGCATGGCGATGAACGATGAAGAGACGGTGGCCCTGATCGCCGGCGGACACGCCTTTGGCAAGGCCCACGGCGCGGGCGATCCCAACAAGTACGTGGGGCGGGAGCCGGAGGCTGCACCGATTGAGGAGCAGGGGCTGGGATGGAAGAACAGCCTGGGCACGGGAAGCGGGGGTGACACCATCACCAGCGGCCTGGAGGGCGCCTGGACCAGAACCCCGACCCAGTGGGACAACGAGTATCTGACCAATCTATTCAAGTATGAGTGGGTGCTGACCAAGAGTCCGGCTGGAGCGCAGCAGTGGACTCCCAAGGAGGCGGCGGCGCAGGGTACAGTGCCGGATGCCCATGACACGAGCCGGAAGCATGCGCCGATGATGTTCACCACCGATCTCTCCCTGCGCTTTGATCCGGCCTATGAGAAGATCTCGCGGCGCTATCTGGAGCACCCGGAGGAGCTCACGGAGGCGTTTTCCAAGGCGTGGTTCAAGCTGACCCACCGGGATATGGGGCCGGTCTCCAGGTATCTGGGGCCGCTGGTGCCGAAGCAGGCGCTGATCTGGCAGGATCCGCTACCGGCGGTGGATCACGCCCTGCTGGGCGAGACGGACGTGGCGGCGTTGAAGGCGGCGATTCTGGCCTCCGGGCTGTCGATTGCGGATCTGGTAAAGGCCGCATGGGCTTCGGCTTCAACCTTCCGCGGTAGTGACAAGCGCGGCGGCGCCAATGGAGCGAGAATCCGGCTGGCCCCGCAGCGGTACTGGGAGGCCAACGAGCCGGCGGAGCTGGGAGGGATTCTGGAGACGCTGGAGAGGGTCCAGAAGGAGTTCAACGCGACGCTCGCCGGCGGCAAGAGGGTGTCCCTGGCGGATGTGATTGTTCTGGGCGGATGCGCAGCGGTGGAGGCGGCGGCGAAGAAGGGCGGCGTGGAGGTGAAGGTTCCCTTCTCTCCAGGACGGACCGATGCTGCCGCCGAGCAGACCGATGTGGCATCATTTGCGCCGCTGGAGCCTCGGGCGGACGGGTTCCGCAACTACGTGCGCAAGCACCACCAGTCGGTGGCCGCGGAGATGCTGCTGGACAAGGCGAATCTGCTGACCCTGACGGCGCCGGAGATGACGGTGCTGATCGGTGGCCTGCGGGTACTGGGCGCCAACTTTGGCAAGACATCCCATGGCGTCTTCACCAAACGGCCGGGAGTGCTTACCCAGGACTTCTTTGTGAACCTGCTGGACATGGGCACAAAGTGGCAGCGGTCGGCTACCGACGAGGGCGTACTGGAGGGTCTAGACCGGTCCACGGGTGCGTTGAAGTGGACGGGCACGGTGGTTGATCTGGTGTTTGGGTCGAACGCGCAACTGCGTGCCATCGCCGAGGTGTACGCCAGCAGCGACGGACAGGAGCGGTTTGTGCGGGACTTTGTGGCGGCGTGGACCAAGGTGATGAACCTGGACCGTTTCGACTTGCAGTAGTCCGGTTCGATCCGACTGGAATCAGCCGGGGCTCTGAGACGGAGTTCCGGTGCGCGGGGCTCTCGGGACAGGCGCAGTCTGCCTGTGCGGAGAGCCCCGATCTATTGTGCCTGGGTGCGGTCTGGACGTTACCCATCCGCGCGGCGCGCGTGGGAAGATGGATTCGGATGCTATGGTGAGAGCGCGGCGAGGTTTGGGCGGGTTGGCGTTAGTGGGTGCGGCGGCGCTGGCCATTCAGGCGATCCGGCCGTCGCTGGGTCCCCCGGCGGGAGCGCAGGTGGAGATGGCGATTCCGCCGCAGGTGAGGGAGATCCTGGTGCGGCGATGCTACGCCTGCCACTCCGACCAGCCACGGCTGGTGTGGTGGGATGAGGCGGCGCCGGTGTACTGGGTGGTGGCCTCTGATGTGCAGCGGGCGAGAAGCGTGCTGAATTTTTCCGAGCTGGGCGCTGAGCCCCTGGCCAGGCAGCGCGCGGAGCTGTTTGAGTCAGTGGATCAGATCCAGTTAGGTGCGATGCCGTTGCGGTTGTATCTGTTGGGGCATCCAGAGTCCGGGGTTACGGCCGAGGAACTGGCCACGCTGAAGGCGTATCTGGCGCCGTTTGGGCGGGTGAGCGGACAGGGGACCGAGGGTGAACCGGAGGCGATCGGTGGCCAAGTGCTGCCTTGGCCGATGCCGCAACGACAACCGACAGGGCCTTCGCCGAATGGGGTCCCGTTTCTGCCCGGGTTTGCCGGTTGGCAGGTGATCAGCACCGCGGATCGCGGAGACGATCACACGCTGCGGATCATTACCGGCAACGATATCGCGATTCGGGCGATTCAGGCGCGGCAGTTACCCTCCTGGCCGGAGGGCGCAGCGTTCGCCAGCATCGCGTGGCAGGCGGTGGACGATGGGCACGGGCATCTGGCGCCGGGGAAGTTCGTCCAGGTGGAGTTTATGGAGAAGCACCGGGTGGAGTTTGCGGGCACGGGAGGGTGGGGGTTTGCGCGGTTTGTCGGAGATCGGCTGCAGCCCTACGGTAAGGGTTCGCACTTCGATAACGAGTGTATAGGGTGCCACGAGCCGGTGAAGAAGAACGACTTTGTCTTTTCGCTACCGCTGCCCGAAGAACCGGAGCCCAGAGGGCTGGAACCGGGTGGGCAGCGGGCCGAGGCGCAGGGGACCGGGATGCCAGAATCCGGGGTTCTGCGCCCGGGAGGGGCGGTGCGATGAAGACCCTGATGGCCACTGCCGGCGCTATGCTCCTGATCGTGTTGTGCGGATGCCAGCAGAAGATGAAGGAGGGCGAGCTGTATGACCTGCCGGCCGGGTTGGGTCGGGGCCTGCCTTATCCGGTGCTGCAGTGGGAGGCGATTACCACGGAGGTGGATCGGAGTGAGGGCACGATGGCGACGCTCTTCGGTGACGAGGCGGCCGTGAAGGCGGCCAGGTCGGGGGCGGCCTACCCGGCTGGGGCGGTGCTGGGGCTGGTGACATGGAGGGAGCGGGAGGATCCGCACTGGTTTGGCGCGCGGATTCCGGGGCGACCGGTGTCGGTGGAGTTTGTGGTAGTGGGCCGAGGGGTGGATGAGAGGTTTGTGGGAGCGCCCTGGAGGGAGGCTCCCGGGAGCGGGGCGGCACAGATGGAAGCGATGCGCGCCACTGTGATTCCGTAAGCTATGGCATTTTCGGTG
This sequence comes from Acidobacteriota bacterium, assembly GCA_021806005.1. Classification (GTDB taxonomy): domain Bacteria; phylum Acidobacteriota; class Terriglobia; order Terriglobales; family Acidobacteriaceae; genus Granulicella. The sequence continues at coordinate 49,787 of JAJZDM010000013.1, forward strand.
TTGATGCGTATCCCGAAGCGGGCTTGCAGTGGCGTTTTCATTGGGGGAAAACGCCCATCGAAGTCGAGTCGCCCCCCTGCTCCTACGCCGAAACTGTCTTACGGAAGTTCAGTCCCGTCCATAAAACCACGAGCTGGTCAGCGATCTTCAGCAGGGGTTGCGGGGGTTCCGGGTTTGGCCTCGGCAGGCTGGTTGGGATCTTGTGGGGTACTGGGTTCGATCTCAGCTCGGGCAAAGGGATGGGGGGCGGTGGGAGCCTGTCCCATGGTTCCCAGACTCTGGTCCGCAGCCGCCATGGTCTTGCCGCCGAGGGCGCCGCTGACGGCGGAGTCCATCATCATCTCGGCGAGTTGGTGGGTGAGCTTGTCCAGACTCTCGATGGCGCCGCGGATCGCCCGGTAGTCGTCTCCCTGTGTCAGGCGGCCGAGTTCGGTGGCGGCCAACTCGATGGCGGCCTGTGCGTCGGCAGAGAGCTGCTGCCAGGCGGGGGATTGCCTGCCCTTGTGCAGGGCGTCGAGGATGGTGTGGGCTTCATTGCGGGCTTCGATGAGCTGGCGGGCGCGAATATCGTCCTCAGCGTGGTCGAAGGAGTCCAGGATCATGGTCTCGACCTGCTCATCGGTGAGGCCATAGGTGGGTTTGACCTCGACCTCGGCCTGCTTGCCGCTGCGCTGTTCGAGGGCACTGACGTGCAGGATCCCATTGGCGTCGATGAGGAACCTGACCTCGATGCGGGGCAGGCCGGCGACCATGGGCGGAATCCCCTTGAGGTCAAAGCGAGCCAGGGAGCGGCAGTCCCGGGCCAACTCGCGCTCGCCCTGCAGAACGTGGATGGCGACGTTGGTCTGGCCGTCGACGCCGGTGGTGAAGTGCTCGGTGGCCGAGGCCGGGATGGTGCTGTTGCGCTGGATAATCCGCGCCACGACGCCGCCCAGCGCTTCGATGCCGAGGGACAAGGGTGTGACGTCGAGCAGCAGCAGATCGCTGGTAGCGGGATTGGATACGCCGGAGAGGATCTGGGCCTGAACGGCTGCTCCGAGGGCTACCACCTCGTCGGGGTTGAGCTCGGTGTGGAGCTTCTTGCCGCGAGCTTCGAGGTCGAAGAGTTCGGTGACCAGGGCACGCACGGCGGGGATGCGCGTGGAGCCGCCCACCATGACGACCTCCTGGATCTCTCCGGGGGTGAGCCTGGCGTCTTTGAGGGCCTGTCTAACAGGTCCGGCGGTGCGGCGGAGGATGGGGGCGATGAGCTGCTCGAACTGGGCGCGGGTGATCTCGCGGGCGTAGGTTCCAGCAGGCTTCTCCCCTGTTTGTGGCAAGGGGATCGACAGGCGGGCGCTGTCATTGGCGCTGAGGGCGATCTTGGCCTCGATGACCGCCTTGCGGAGATGCTGGAGGGACTCCGGGTTGGCGAGGACGCTCTGATAGGTTGTCTCGCCCAGGTCACCGCGGATGTCGTCCAGGGCTACAGCGGTGAGCAGGTTGTCGATGTCGTCGCCACCCAGATGGGTGTCTCCTCCGGTGCTGATGACCTCGAAGATGCCGTCATGGAGCTTGAGGATGGAGATGTCGAAGGTGCCTCCGCCGAGGTCGTAGACGGCGATGATGCCATCCTTCTGTTTGTCCAGGCCGTAGGCCAGAGCGGCGGCGGTGGGTTCGTTGACCAGGCGCAGAACATCGAGGCCGGCGATGCGGCCGGCGTCCTTGGTGGCCTGGCGCTGGGCGTCGTTGAAGTAAGCCGGGACGGTGATGACCGCCTTGCGGACCGGGGCGCCGAAGAAGCGCTCGGCGTTGCGCTTGAGCTGGAGAAGGATGTAGGCGGAGATCTCCGGGGGCGTGAGGGTAAGACCGCCGACCTGGAGCTTGAGGACCTCGCCAGGCTGGAGACCGGTGGCGAGGCGGAAGGGGAAGTGGGTGAGTTCGGGCTGGACGTCGACCAAATCGCGGCCCATGAGGCGTTTGACGGAGTAGACGGCGTTGGCTGAGTTGCTGAGCAGCACGCTGCGCGCGGCGTTGCCCACGCTGAAGCCGTCGGCTGTCTGCTGGTCAAAGGCGACTACCGAGGGAACAATCGGAGTTCCATCTTCACCCGGGATGACGGCGGGCGTGTCGCCCTGCATGTAGGCGACCAGGGAGTTGGTGGTGCCAAGGTCGATACCGACGACTCGGCCGTCGGCTGATGCGGCGGCTGGCGCGATGGGGTTCTGGGGGAGTTCGACCACGGCTTCCTCTGCTTTCCTGGGTTGGGGAGGTGAAGATCAGTCCTCTGACTATTTTCTTCTATCCGATGGCTTTTGTGCGGAGCTGGATGCAGCGCCGGGCCGGTACACGGTCTTTCGCCGGGGCGGGGTGATGCTGAACCGACGCCCGGGAAAGGGGGCTTGGTCAGGGGTGGAAGACCAGGCGCGCGCCCCCGGTGTCGGCGTTCCACAGAAGGCTGACTTCGCTAAGAGGGGCGACCTGGCAGGCGAACTCGAAAGGGCGGGCGGCGACCACGGCGAAGAAGCCGGCGATCGCCTCGCGGATCTGATCCATGGACGCGCTGCCGAAGCCGCTGCCCAGCAGTTCGAGGCCGGAGCTGCGCAGGGTGGAGGCGGGAAGGTTGAGGTTGGGGCCGGCCATGCTGCCGATCTGGACGTAGCGGATGCGGCGGGCGGCGTGGTCCAGGCCCTTCTGCGCGATGGCGGAGAGCAGCGTCTCGGCGGGTGAACCCCAGAGGTAGTCGAGGATGACGTCGATGCCACGGCTGGTGATCTGGTCGCGGAGGGCGGCGGCGAGGGAGGAGGGGTCCTGGTTGAGGTTGAGGGTGGCGTCTGCTCCCAGCGCCTGGAGCATGGCGAGGGTCTGGGGGTTGCGACCCACGGCGACGATGGAGGCGGCTCCGCGGGCTTTGGCGATCTGCACGGCAAGCTGGCCGGAGGCGCCGGTAGCGCCCAGGATCAGGATGCCTTCGCCGGGCTGAAAGCGGGCGCGCATCAAGGCCACGGTGGAAGACATGGCGGGGTTGGCGATGGCTGCGGCGGTGGCGTCGTCGAGGGCGTCCGGCAGGGGGATGAGCATGGTGGCGGAGGCCAGAGACTGCTCGGCGAAGGTGCCGTAGGGGGAGTGGGTTGCGCCGAAGTAGACGCGGGCGCCGGCCGGGAGTTGGCCGAAGGAGGAGCGGAGGCGGCCAACGCCGTCGACGCCGGGGACGAAGGGAAGGACCCCGGTGCTGCCGTAGTGGGAGCCGTTGGCCAGGGAGCGGACGATGCGGTGCAGGGCTGCGGCGGTGACGTCGATGAGGGCCTCGCCGGGCGAGGGAACGGGGTCGGCGAAGGTGGTGTATGCGGGAGGAGCGTCAAAGGCGTGGACGACGGCTGCGTTCATGGGCGGGCTCCGATAAAGGATAGATGTTGAGGAGCTGGATCCGGCTCAACGGGGGGGTGCAAGACTCCGTGGCCAGGTGTCTCCAATGTCCCTAGGCGAACCAACGGAATCATCGGGACCAGCGAAACTGGAGTGCCGGAGAGCCCAGAATCCAAGTCCAGTCGCTGTCCAAACTTGTTCTGAGGATAGCGAAGATAGCCCCCTCACGAAGCCCGGCAAAACCAGCCCCGATTACACTTTCTCGCGCAGGGCCTTCCAACAAAACCATCGTTTTGACGTCACTCTGTCCGCGTAACATGGAGCAGGGCGGCTCAAGGACCGCCGCAGCATGATCGATCCAAGAATGCTGGGGACGGCGGTTGCGGCGTTTCCGGTGCTTTCCGAGACATCCGCGGAAGAACGGCAGTCGTTTCTCCGTTCGTCGAAGGTTGTCCGCGTCGCTGCCGGAGACAAGCTTTTCAAGCAGGGCGAAGTGTGCCGATTGTTTCCGCTTGTACTGGGAGGGTGCATTCGCGTCTACCGGGAGGATATGCACGGTCGCCAGATCACACTTTACGATGTGACGCCTGGCGAGCTCTGTGTCTTGAGTTCTGCTGCGCTCCTTGCCGGATCACCCTATTCGGCTTCTGCTTGCGCGCGGGCTGATACTGTCCTGATCGCGCTTGCTTCAAGCTTGTTTCAAAAACTCATCGAAACCTCGGATTCATGGCGGCAGCTTGTCTTCGGGCTGTACGCTGAACGGTTTTGCGACCTGACCATGCTCGTCGACGAAATCGCTTTCCGCAGCCTCAGCGGCAGGCTTGCCGGTTTCCTCGCCGGCACGCCGCAGGAAGTTCTCTCCGCAACTCATCAGGAGATGGCGGATGAGTTGGGTAGCGTGCGGGTGATGATCACGCGGTTGCTTGGCCGGTTCGAAGAGCGAGGCTGGATTGGCCTGGAACGCGGATTGGTAACGATACTCAATCGTCGGGCTTTACACGAATTCGCAGCGCAACAGCAGGCTTTGTAACTTTGGTTGCTGACAAGAAGAAGACTCCGCGGTAGCTTCTGTGACAGGAGGAATTTCCGTGAAAAGAAATGTTGGTTCCATTGATCGTGGCGTCAGAATCGTCATTGCGCTTGCGCTCTTTTCGCTGATCGCTATCTTGCATGGCCCTATTCGTTGGGTGGGCTTGATCGGAGTCGTTCCGCTTCTGACTGCCTTTGTCGCCTTCTGTCCCTTGTATGGCATCCTCGGTGTTCGAACTTGTAAATAATGCAAGTCGGCATGCAGGTGAGGTGGTCCCGGTCGTTCAGCCAGTGTTTGCCTTTTCCTCATGGAGGCTCTGCATAGGCCCGCGGTTTTGCGTTGGCGATGGTCGGGGAGTCGGCTGGCGTCGTGTTGCCCCTTGACGGAGGTTGTTTTGACGCTCCGAGAAGCCGCTTCCGCCCCCCGGACACACCTATGCCCGAGTGCTGCCAGGCGATTGTGGTGAAGGCACAGGTTTACCGGAGCGAGGTTGCTACACAGCCAGGGATCGTTGTTCCGCAAGGGCAAGCCGATGTTGCTCGGTCTCGTGTTATCCTTCCGCTGCTGGCAATCAGGGGCGAGTTAATGACGCAGAATGATCGTGTAATGGACATTCTTTGCCGAGCCAAGAGACTCGCGTGGGAGTATTATGCTTCGACAGGTAAGCCTCTCGGAATCACTGGAAAAGTGGCTGAATACAATGCAGCCCGTCTTCTTAGCTTGCATCTGGCTCCGACCCGCACCGAGGGATGTGATGCCATCGAACTCAACGGAAACTCGCCTCGTCGTCTGCAAATAAAAGGCCACTGCATTCTGCCGAACTGCAAACCAGGACAGCACCTCGGGCCCGTAGGGGTGACAGAGGAATGGGATATCGCGCTCGTTGTTCTTCTCGACGAAGACTTCGACGCCATAGAAATGCACGAGGCGGAACGCGCAGCAGTGATGGCAGCTTTCGCTGCCCCAGGTTCGAAGGCGAGAGATGAATGCGGACGACTCAGCATCAACCCGTTTAAGGCGATCGGCAAACTTCGCGGGCTGCCGCCTCAGCAAACTGAAGCCGAAGAGGAATAGCACCGTGAAAACATCCTTGAGGACGCTGGTGTACAAGAGGACCCATAGGGGCGATCCCGACGACTCAGGAGTCTTCGGTGTTAACGACTGCATGGGTGGGGTGCGTGGATGGGACTTTGATGCCGTGATTGGAGTCGGCGGAAGTCATCCTGACCGCGGCCACGAGTGTATCGCTCGAAAGGTGAACTGGGTTGGGATCGGACCGCATGAAGTGGGAGCCACGGCGAGGGGGCCCTGTTTGGGCTTCGATTTTTTCTGCCGCTTTGACGAGGCCGGTCCTCTTTTAGGGAGCCTCTGAACAAGTTCCAAATGCAAGAGCGATGCGTCTAATCGAGTAGGGGACCTCGAAACGCAATGCGCCAACTTACTTTTGCTACTCAGCCGAGTTTTGAAAAATACGCTCGCAAGAG
>JAJZDM010000128.1 GCA_021806005.1 Acidobacteriota bacterium
TTATCGCTCACCGATTTAACCACCAACACCGAGTTGCACACCACAACCGACGCAAACGGCCAGTTCTCCTTCAATCACGTACCCCTCGATCCCCAGTTGATCACCGTCGCCAAAGAGGGATTCGAGTCCTTCACGCAGCGCCTCTCTCTTTCGAAGCAGGTCACGCGCCTGGACCTCAGCGCCACGCTCAAGGTGGCAAGCATGGCAGAGAACGTTGAGGTGCGCGGCACGGTAGACCCTGAGGCCCGCCCTGTGCCCACCCGCGACGATGTGATGATGACACCCGATACCGAGCGTGTTCTCGATCGGCAGCAGCTTGACGAGGGAGGGCCGCTGGCTGGCGGAGCACAGATGATTCAGTCAACACCCGGCGCCAACGTCGTCGGCTACGGTGAGACAGGCGCAACAAAGTACACAATCATCCTCAACGGAATTCAGCAGGGTTGGGGTGGCGAAGCCACCAGCTTCACCGGGCCGGGCTCACTGGGCATTACATTTGACGGTATTCCGGTGGCCGATCCAGCCACGGGCCTGTGGCAGTCGGCCACCTTGCCTCAGAATCTGGTCATGCAGAATCTCGTAACGACCTACGGTCCCGGTCTGGCTGCGGACCGCGGATACACCGACGTGGGCGGACGCGTCGAGTTCACACCCATTCAGCCGACCGTCGACCGTCATCTCGCGCTCGCAATTACTGACGGTCCCTGGGGACAGCAGAACTTCGCCTTCGTCGGCAACACCGGCAGGTTTCGCGGATGGTCCACCGTCCTGGGCGGCGGTGTGGGCCGCGGTGACGACTACCGTCCTGCGCCCGACGGCTTCAACGACCCCGCTGTCAATGGATCGGCCTTCGGCAAAACGCTCAAGTCGTTCTCCTCGGGCAGCATCGCCATCGGCATGATGTACTCCAAAGCCGGCGGCTACCGTCCTCAGGTCATTCCCACCACCAACGTCGGCCTCTCTGAGGGTTCCTCGGGTGTGGACTACAGCCAGCCCTCGAGCGGCTTCTACAGCTCCCTTCCCTTCGCGGACTACAACAAATACGACACCAATGAGATGTTCCTCGGTTATGGACGTGAACGCTTCACCCTTACCTCCTCCACCACTCTGGACAACTCCACCTGGTATAACCACATCCGTCGCTTTCACCGCAGAAATACCGATGCCTTGTCCGCCGGCGCGCAGGTAGATGAGTGGAATAACCCTCACAGCGACATCTTCGGTGACGAGGTTGGACTCTCACAGGTGTTTCCGATGAACACCTTCAAGATCGGCTCGTACTACATTCATGAGATCTACAACACGCACAACATCTTCTACAACCCCAGCGACGGCGGCAGCGGCTCGCAGCAGATCGTGGGTGCGGGTTCAAAGTTCCGCTCCGGATACTTCAACCAGGACAACGTCGTCTTCTATGCCCAGGATGACTTCCACCCGATCCCGCGGATCCACATCATTCCCAGCGTCCGAGTCGATGGATTCCGCACCGGCTATAGCGACGAAGCTGCCCGTGACTTCACCTTCTCCTCAAAGCTTGACTACGCTGTCAACGCTCAGGGCAATACCGTCGCCACCACTTACCCTGTCTACCAGACCCATTGCGCATTGAACCCCAAAGGCAGCGACCCTTACAGCAACATCTTTGGAACCCCGGTCGCAACTCCGGACGGCAGCCTGGCTACGGATCAGGGCTCCCTCTGCAGCGCACATGAGAGCCGCTCGGCAGTGGAACCCGGTATCGACGCCTCTTACACGCCCAAAGACTGGCTCACCCTGTATGGCGGCTATGACACCATCTACCGCAGCCCTGCCTTTGGTGGCGGCGGCGGACTCTTCCAGGCGGTCAATCCCCACTACTACATCCTGGCGGAAGGAAAGTACGCCCAGTTCGGCGGCAAAGTACACTTCACCAACGCCCCCATCCTGAAGGACTTCATCGCGGGCGCCAACTACTTCCACCTCGACTACGTCAACCAGGAGATCGACGTCGAAACCGCAACCGGCATTGAAGAGACCAGCGGCGGCAACTCCAGCTACCACGGCATGGATCTGTTCCTTGACGCCGATCCGCAGTCGAACCTTCACTTCATGCTGAACATGGCGGCCGAGGCCTCGAACTTCACCACCTACGTCACCGGTGGTCCAATCTCCGAGTGCGGATCCTCTTCCAATGCAGCCGGCCTTGCTCTGGGATGCGCGTACTACAACAATCTTCCCGTATCCTACGTTCCCAAGGTCACCCTCAACGCCGGTGTTTACTACGGCATTCAGCACAACGGCCATGTGCTGGTTGAGCCTCGCTTCTGGATCAACTACTCCGGCACGCAGGATCTCTGGTCGAACTGCGGCACACTCACCGGCGGAGTCTGTGCCAACAACGGCCAGCCCACAACCCAGACCATGCCGTCTTACACCACGGCGAATCTGGCCTTCAACGCTCCTATCAAGTTCCGGCGCTTCCAGAATCAGTCTCTCAATCTCGAAGTCGACATGATGAACATCACCAACTCGCAGTACAACGAGTGGGAGTACATCTCCAGCGGCGGATACTTTGCCGCGCTCGCTCCCAACCCGAACAACGCTCCCGGCGGCTACATCAACGCCTATCCTGGAGCACCCCGCACCATCTACGGCACCATCTCCTACCAGTTCTAGTCCCGGAAGCGGAGTCCCAAAACAATCCCAGGCAATCCCTGGTTCGCAGAAAGCAACAGCCGAGGCCGAAAGGCCTCGGCTTCGTTGTCTCCGTCCAATACCTGACGGCGCATCTGCAGTGCAGTTCGAACACGGTGCCCGGATCTTCATGCACGCCTTCCCCGAATCCGATGCCCGGCAGGCTTGCCTGCCGGGGCACGCACCTCCGCAACCCATCCGCACAAAGATCGCTCCAGCGCTACGGCAGGGTCAGCGTCTGTGTCAGGGGCAGATCCCGGGACGAGGAGCCCACCAGAATGGAGTAGGACCCCGGCGTCAGCTCCCAGTCCTTGTGGGCAACATCGAAGATCGTCAGGCGATCGCGATCCACGGGGATGGAGATCTGCTTCGTCTCGCCCGGCCGCCTCGCACACTGCCGGCGCCAGAGCGTTGGGCACTAACATGAAGAGTGCCCCCGGATAACTTTCCGCCGTCACTCCTTCTCATGTTGGGGCAGACGCTGGATCCGCGCAGTCGGTTCGTGCTGGATCAGCAACCCCGGCTACGCTCCCCCCGCTGATTTCACTTCACCCCTGGCCTCCTCCTGCTCCAGCGCATGGATCATCGGGCAGGCGCCGTGCGGATGACTGCGCTCGCACTGCTGAACCATCTGCTCTAGTGCGTCACGGATGGCAACCAGGGCCTGGATCTTTTCACTCACTACATGCAGCTTTTCGAGGGCCAGGTCGTGTGTAGTGCTGCAAGTATGTGGTCCGTCCAGTTTGAGCAGAACGGAGATGTCTTCAAGAGTAAAGCCAAGCGTCTGCGCTCGCCGGATAAAGCGGAGCCGCCGTCTGTCGTTGTCCGTATATTCCCGATAGCCTGACAAAGGCCGTGCCGGCTCCGGCAACAACCCGCGGCGCTGATAAAACCGGATGGTCTCTACCCCCACGCCCGCCGCCTCTGCCAACCTTCCGATGGTCAATCTGGATCTCATACTTGACTCCGTACTTATGTACGGAGCTTACTCTGTTGATATTGCCGGGGGTAAGGGGACGTATGGGATTGGGGAAGTCGAAATCCGGGATATTGGCGCTCGGAGGTCTTGCAGCGATTCTCGCTTCGAGTTGCTGCCTGGGCCCACTGCTACTCGTGACGGTTGGACTCGGGGGGGCATGGATCGGCAATCTGACCAGGCTCGAACCCTATCGTCCGCTATTCCTCGGAGTTGCGCTGATCGCCTTGTTCTTCGCCTGGCGGCGCATCTATCGCCCGGCAGAACAATGCCTCCCCGGCGAGATCTGTGCGCTGCCGCAAACCAGACGTCTCTACAAACTTCTGTTCTGGGTTGTGGCAGGGCTCGTGTTGATCGCCCTTTCCTTCCCCTATATTGCGCCGTTCTTTTACTAACCAAAGGAGATGCTGCAATGAAACTCGTAAAGTCGTTACCCGCCTTCCTGATGCTGGCCGCTGCCTTTCCATCGCTGGCTGCCACTCGTGCCGTTACGCTGAACGTCTCCGGTATGACCTGTTCCGTCTGCCCCATCACGGTGAAGAAGGCCCTCGAGGCTGTCTCCGGGGTGTCCAAAGTCGATGTCAGCTTCGCCAGGAAACAGGCCGTCGTCACTTACGATGACGCGAAGACGAACGTTGCCGCTCTAACCAAAGCAACCGCGAATGCTGGATATCCCTCAACACTGGCAGGGAAGGCGAAGTGATGTCCAACCTGAGTCCACTTTGTAGAATCGGCTCTGCTCAGAACAAGAAGAGTTGCTGTTCCGTGCCACAGGCAAAGCCAGGCAAGGTGGCTATCATCGGCAGCGGTGCAGCAGCCTTCGCTGCCGCCATTCGCCTGCAGGAAGGTGGCGTCGATGTGACAATGGTCGAACGCGGCACCACTGGAGGCACGTGCGTCAACGTCGGCTGCGTTCCTTCCAAGATTCTCATCAGCGCTGCCCATGTCGCCCATGTGCGCACCTCCAGCCCATTTGATACCGGCATCTCCTCGGTCAGGCCTGCTGTGAATCGAGCCGCCCTACAGAACCAGCAACAGGGCCGCGTGGAAGAACTGCGCAAAGCCAAGTACGAGTCCATCTTGGATAATTGCGCCAATATCCACTTGATCCATGGCGAAGCACGATTCCAGGACGACCACACATTACTGTTCTGGCAGGCCCATGGTCCCGAACAACATCTCCACTTTGATCGAGCCTTGATTGCGACTGGCGCATCCCCGGCAATTCCCTCCGTGGCGGGGCTGGACGGAACTCCCTTCTGGACCTCCACAGGGGCTCTGGCTGCGCAAGAGCTGCCCGAACACCTGATCGTCTACGGTGGCTCCTATGTTGCGCTGGAGTTGGCGCAGGCTTTTTTGCGGCTGGGCAGCCGCGTCACCTTGATTGCACGTTCCAGAATCCTTTCGCACTGCGACCACGCAATCGGCGACTCGATCCAGCAGGTTTTCAACGACGAAGGAATGCGGATTCTCACCGGCAAGGAGATCGAGCGAGTCCAGCACGACGGCCAGCGATTTACAGTTCAGGTTGGCGATGAGAACATTGTTGGCGATCGTCTGCTGATTGCCACCGGACGGCGGCCCAACACCGCCCGCCTCGGCCTGGAGAATGCGGGGGTGCTCACGCAGGAGAACGGCGCCATTCCCGTCGATGAGTTCCTCAAGACCTCCAATCCAAACATCTACGCCGCCGGAGACTGCACCACCGGGCCGGAGTATGTCTACGTGGCCGCCGCGGCCGGCACCCGCGCCGCGGGAAACATGCTCGGCGGCAACCAACGTCTGGACTTATCCGTAGTACCGGGTGTCATCTTCACCGATCCTCAGATCGCCACGGCCGGTTTGGATGAGTTGACCGCGGCGCGCAATGGAACTGCGGTGGATGTTCGTACGCTCACATTGGACAATGTGCCACGTGCGCTAGCCAACTTCGACACGCGTGGATTCATCAAGCTCGTCGCAGACCCGGAGACCGGAAGACTTCTCGGGGCGCAGGCTGTTGCCTCGCAGGCAGGAGAACTCATTCAAACTGCTGCCTTGGCCATCCGAGCACAGATGACGGTACATGATCTTGCAGGTCAACTCTTTCCCTACCTGACCATGGTGGAAGGTCTCAAGCTGGCCGCTCAGACCTATACCAAAGACGTAAGAGAACTCTCCTGCTGCGCCGGGTGAAAAAACCTCTCAACAAGCTCCGAATGCTCGTGCAATGCCTCTTATCCAGCGGGCAGTCCAGATACGCAATGCGCCAACGTAACCTTTGCTACCCAGCAGAATGTTGAATAGTGCGCCCGCAGTCCATGCTGAGAAGGCTCAGGTTCTGAACCCGTTGGCGGAGATCCTTCCCGCTACCCGATCTTCGGTATCGAACCCGGCCTCGCAGATGCATTGAGGAAAATCTCAAAGGCCGCCTCCAGTTCCGTCAGTGCCGTTTCACGATTGATGCGATACACGTGTGGATTGTTGATCAGCATCACCGTTGTGCCATGCAGATTTGCAAGAATCTGGTGCAGACGCTCCTCAATAATCTCCTCGGAAGCACCCGCCGGCAAAGCAAGCTTCAGGTTTTGACGAAAGTAGCCGATCGCCGGGCTGGCTGCGTCGTTGCGCATCTCCACGGCCCTTGCATCGATAGCCGGAACCAGAAATGTAAGGCGATAGTGATGCGGGTTCTTGATCGCCAGCATCACAAAGTTCCGCAGGGCCATCCGCAACCTCTCCCTGGGTTCGGTGAGGTGATCGAATTTCTCATGCAACTGCGTGGTGAAACGCTGGTAAAGATCAGTGCACAAATGGCGGATCAGGGCTTCCTTGTCAGGAAAATGGCGGTACATAGCCATCTGCGAGCATCCCGCCTCTTCAGCGATCATGCGGATGGATACGTTGTCGTATCCTTCTTTGCCAAAGAGCCGGCTGGCCGCACTCAGCAGCCGTGAACGCAGCTCTTCACCCGCTCTGAAGCGCGTGTTCTGGTCGGTCTCGATAGAGTCAGTCATCGATAAGCCTCTTGTCCTGCTTGACGTTCTCCGTTACTTCTCTACGTCCTATTCAATCATTGCGTATGCTGTATACATAGTATATGATGTAAACAATGAGGACCGCAGAAAAACGCCACAGACGCCACTCCTTATGCCTCTTGTGGATGGGTGGCCTGCTGTTGGGCGCCTTCTTGCCGGCTCATTCCACCTCCGCCGCGGCGCAATGCGTCGGCGAGGTTGCCGGCGAGACCTCCGCGGCCGCCTGCACGGCGCAGCACCCAGTACCCTCCCCACGGACGGATGTGGACCCGGCAAAGGCCTATACGCTCGATGAACTGATCGATATTGCGGAGAGTGACAACCCGCGCACGCGGATTGCATGGGAGCAGGCCAAGCAGGCAGCCGAGCGCGTGGGTATTGCAAAGAGCGTGTATTATCCGCAACTGGCCGGAACAGCGCTCTTCGGCAATCAGAAGTTCATCAATCCCTTTCCCATGCCTTACGCGCCGCTCGGCTACATTATGGTGGACCTGCCTGTCGCCGATGCCGGCCTCACTCTCGAGTACACCATCTTTGACTTCGGTCGTCGCCGCGCTGAGCTTGAAGCGGGCAAGGCAGGGCAACTGGCCGCGGCTGGCAGCTTTGAGCGGACCAACCAGGACGTCGCCTATGCTGTGGTGCTGGCATATTACCGGCTGATCACCGCTCAGGAGCGGCTGGCGGCGATCCGCCAGATCCTGCAGACGGCGCGCACCACGCAGGCCGCTGCCGAAGCGCAACTGGCAAATGGTCGCTCCACGCTGCCCGATGTCTTGAATGCCAGGGCCGGAACCGCAAAGGCGGAGTACGATCTTGAGGCGAGCCTGGGCGACGACGCGGCAGCCCGAGTGGCGCTGCGTGAGGTGCTGGGTGTCGAGCCATCCGATGCCATCACCGTCGCCGCCCCCTCCGCGCTACCCTCCCCGGACGCTGTCTCGGGGTCCGCGGCTGCATTGGTTCAGGCAGCGGCGAAGAACCGGCCGGATCTTCTGGCGATGGCTGACAGGCTCCGTGGTGCACAGGAGGAGTTGAAGGCTGCACACAATGCCTACCGACCCACGATTGCCTTTGCGGCTCACGGTTCAGAGCAATCGATCTGGCCGACGGTGACCAAGCAGTACGGCTCGGCGCTGGCAGACACAACGCAATTTGTGTGGGACGCCGACCTGCGGATTCACTGGGATTTTTTTACGGGTGGACGGCGGCGCAACGCGGTGGCGGAAAGCGCATCCCGGGAGCGCGAGGCGGCAGACGAACTGCGCGAGAAGCAAGACAGCATCACGCGCCAGGCCTGGATGGCATATCTCAACTTTAGAACGGCAACGCGGCAGGAGCAAGCCTCTGAAACGCTGCTCAACGCGGCGACTACCTCGTATGACGCTTCGCTTGACGCCTACGGTTACGGTATCAAAAACCTGATCGACGTGGTCAATGCGGAGTCTCAACTGGCCGAAGCTCGGCTGACGGCCGTACAGGCACGATCGGCTGTATTAACCAGTGCTGCGAATCTCGGCTATACAACCGGCGAGATGCTGCGGAAGAAACCAGTCGCGCAGACGAACCCAACACTGCCCTGAGATATCGATAATCATGAGAACGCACTCCCACTCGATTGCTCCTGTTTCCATTGCTGCCGCGCTCTTTCTACCGCGCGGCTGCGGTCGCGCACCGATCATCGACGTGGACGGATCGTTCATGCCGTCGTGGATGATCTGCCTCGTCGGTGGTCTCGTCGTTGCCGGCATCCTGCAATGGCAACTGCTCCGCCACAAGATGCAGCACCGGGTCATGCCGACGGTGATCTTTTATCCCAGCGTCGTAGTGGCCGTAGCGTGCCTGCTGTGGCTGCTGCTCTTTTGATTGCGAGGTGAGAGTGTGAAACCGGAAACGAATGTACAGCGCCGGAGAGGGCTACGAATCCCGCTGACCATGTTGGCCGTGGCCGTCCTGCTGCTGCTGGGTGTGTGGCGGCGAACCCGGCAGCATCCGCGCACAGATGACGCCAGTGTACGCGCCAACTACGTGCAGTTTGCGCCGGAGGTAACCGGCCGCATTCTGCAGATTCCGGTGCACGACAACCAATTTGTTCACGCCGGCGATCTGCTGTTTGCCATCGACTCACGTCCCTACCAGTACGCGCTCAACCAGGCGTTGAGCGATCAGCAGCTACTCGAAGAACAAATTACCGATACGCAGCGCCGCATCGCCGCTCAAACCAGCGCTGTAGCCGTGGCCCGCGCCGGTGTCGCCAGCGCGCACGCGGAGACCGCCACCGCCGCCAGCACCGTGCAGGCCTCATCCGCTGCTGTCGAGCGCGCCAGGGCCGCGCTTCAGGCGGCTCAGGCGGAACAAACCCTGGCGCTCAACAATCTGCACCGCATCAAGCCTCTGCTGGCCAGGCAGTACGTCACCGTCGAGCAGGTCGACGATGCGAACACCAGGGCCCACGTGGCCGAGCAGGTGTGTCAACAGGCTCAGGCCGCATTGCTGGAGGCGCAGGCACAGGAATCGCGCTCGCGTTCCATGCAGCAGGAGGCAGATGTCGGTGTTTCAGCCTCACAGGCCAGGCTCCAGGAAAGCATGCACGCCGTGGACCGGCTGGACAGCCTGCTGGCGCAGCGGCAGGCCAAGGCTGCACAGGTTGATAATGCACGCTTGGATCTGGAGCGCTGCTCCGTGCGCGCGCCGTTTGACGGCTACGTGACCAACCTCAACATCTCCGAGGGCGAAATGGCTAAGCCCGGTGTACCCATCTTCACGCTCATTGATGCACGCAAGTGGTACGTCGTGGCCAACTACCGTGAATCTGACCTGCGGCACATCAAACCTGGAATGCACGTCGACCTTTATCTGATGAGCGATGCTTCGCGGCGGTTTGACGGCGTGGTGGAGAGCATCGGCAATGGCGTTTCGCCGGACGATTCTGACGTGAGCAACGGCCTGCCTCAGATCGACCACACCCTGAACTGGGTTCACCTGGCGGCACGCTTCCCCATTCGCATCCGAGTTCTGAACCCTGACCCCAGTCTCCTCCGCATCGGCGAGACGGCCATCAGCATTGTGAGATAACCCTTGACTCAATCACCTGCAATAACCCGAGGATGGATGCAGGACTGGGTAGAAAAGATTCGCCAGGAACTTGCGCCCAGCCACGGACGCTATCAGGGCGCACTCCGCACCGCCTTTGCGGCAACCATCGCCGCTGCTCTTCTGTTGGTGCTGCAGGTCCCCATGATCGCTCCGGGGCTCTACCTCATCTTCATGGTTTCGTATGACGTGCCCTACCTCACCTTCCGCCGCAGCGTGCAGGAGGTAACCTCGCAACTCATCGGGGTCGTCATTGCCTTGACGCTCATCCAGATCACAGGAAACGACCCGATGGCGCGGGTCTTGGGCATCGCCGCCTTCACGTTCATCTCTGCCTTCATGCTGCAGGCTTGCACGGCCCGCGTGGTCGCCATGAACATCGGTATCTT
>JAJZDM010000129.1 GCA_021806005.1 Acidobacteriota bacterium
TATAACCAGCCGCTGCTGTTGGAGATGGGGAAGACCTTTGGACGCGGCGCCCAGTCCATGGAGTGGGTGGCTGTGGCGACCCAGTTGGGATATGCCGTTGGAATCCTGTTGTTTGTGCCTTTAGGAGACGTGGCGGAACGGCGCTCCCTGATGATGCGGATGTATGCCGGGGTGAGCGTAGCACTTTTGCTGGTGGCCCTGGCCCAGGGGCTGGTGTGGCTGATTGTGGCCAGCGCGCTGGTGGGACTAATGGCTGCGGTGGCGCACGTGGTACTACCGATTGCCCCGGACCTGGTGGCCGAAGAGCAGCGTGGGAAGGCGATTGGGACCGTGATGACGGGACTGCTGCTGGGGATACTGCTGGCACGGTCTTTTGCGGGCTGGCTGGCTCATGTGGGGGGGTGGCGGTCAGTCTTTCTGGCGGCGGCGGTGATGAACCTGATGTTTGTGCCGGTGACGTTTCGCGTGATGCCCAGAATGGAAGGTCGGGAGACTTTGAGCTATCGGCAGACGATGCGCTCGCTGTGGACACTGTTCCGCGGCGAGCCGCTGCTGCGCGAGGCCGGCCTGGTGGGAGCGCTGACCTTTGGCTCCTTCAGTTGCTTCTGGACGACGCTGGCGTATCTGCTGTACTCGCACTATGGGATGGGTCCTGGGGTAGCCGGGACCTTTGGGGTAGTGGGCGCGGCAGGGGCGATGGTAGCTCCTTTTGCCGGCTGGATGGCTGATCAGCGCGGCGCACGATTTGTGATATCGGTAGCCGGCGCGGTGCTGACGACCTCCTATATTGGACTGTTGCTGGCGGTTCGATGGCATGTCTCTACGCCATGGCACATGGCGGCGCTGGTGGTGGGCGTGGTGACGCTGGATGTGGGCGCACAGATGATGCAGGTGGGAAATCAGACACGTATCTTCGGGCTGGGAGCAGCGGTCCGTAGCCGGGTGAATACGATCTACATGACCACCTACTTTGCGGGTGGAGCGGTAGGCTCTGCGCTGGCCGGCTGGGCATGGTGGCGCTGGGGATGGAGTGGGGTGTGCGCCCTGGCGCTGATCTTGATTACGGCGGCCGGAGTTCGTCATCTGACCGGATACAGCCGGATCAGCCCGGAGGCGAAGGTGCATCTGCCGGCCGAGGAGCGCGAGCCGGTGTAAGAGGCTGTGCCTTTGTCTGGGCTGGGTTCAGGATCCGAACAAAAAATCTGCCAGGTGGAGGGCCTCTTCGAGCGGAGATTCTCAGGAAGATACCTTGGAGTGCAGTGCTACCTCAGTGACCGGGGATGGTATCGGGGTATCTTCCACGAGAGCAGATGCCTGGGCACGGCGTTCGGCGCGGTGTTCGGTGGAGCGGCGAGTCTGGCGCCATGTGGTCATGGCGGTGACGCCGTAGTTCCATATTCCGCTGAAGAGCAGGCCGGTGACACCGGCCACTGCCCATGGCACTCCGTGACGAAACGCCTCTGAGCTGATAGCGACGTTGGCAACAACACCGAGGGAACAGGCCAGGCAGAACGTAAACATGCCGAACAGGAAGGCAGCTCCGCGGCGCCGGCGATCGCGATAGGTCAAGGAGTTGTTCATGATGTAGTTCAGAATCATGACGATACCGGTGGCGCAGGTCTGCGAATCTACGAAGCTTCGATGTTCAACCTTGAGCAGGGCGCCGAGCAGTAACAGATGGACAACCGTGCCCAAAGCTCCTACCAGGGCGAAGAGGATGAAACGGATGGAGACGTATCTGCCAATCAGTTTGTCCAGAATGAGTTCCAGGTACTCGAGGCCGACGATGAGGTCAAGCTTGCTTTGGCCATGCTGACGGAGGCGAAAGCAGTAGGGAACCTCGCCGATACAGGCGCGGCCCTCAGATGAAAGCACGATGTCGAGGAGGATCTTGAAGCCGGTGCCGGTGAGGCGATGGGCGACGCGATCGAAGTAGGAGCGGCGGATGACGAAGAAGCCGCTCATGGGGTCGGTGAGGGAGGCATGGCGTTCCACACCGCTCAAACGGCGGCCGAGGTGGCTGAGGCGAAGGCGCCAGTTGGAAAACTCTCCCATGCTGCCACCGGCGATGTTCCGCGAGCCGACCACGAGGTCGAGATCCTCGGAGCGGATGCGGCGGTACATCTCAGGAAGGATGGTTTCGTCGTGCTGCAGGTCGGCGTCGATGACGGCGATGAAGGGGGCGGAGGTAGCCAGCATGCCTTCGATGCAGGCCGAGGAGAGGCCGCGACGGCCGATACGGTGGAGAACCCGGAGGTTGTCCTGGGTGCGGGTGAGTCGCCGGGCAAAGGCAGCAGTGCCATCGGGAGAGTCATCGTCGACGACGATGACCTCGTAGCGGACGGACTGGAGAGTGTTGCGCAGTTTCTCCAGCAGCAGCCCGATGTTCTCCCGTTCGTTCAACGTCGGAATCACGATGCAGAGATCGTATGGCGGCATGAAACTCCTTGAGCGACTCCGTGGTGAACGCTCTGCAGTGGTACGCTCGTCAGCGGTTGCGGGTTGGTCAGATTATAAGACCGCGAATGGCTATGATTAGAAATAACTCATCGTATGTTATGAGAATGAAGGAGCGCAAATCATTTCATTGGACGTTCAGAATCGGATTTGGTGCGCCTGCATAGCTATAAATTATTGATTTATAAGGTTATGAGCTCATAGTTATCCTCTGGAGATCGATGCTTTCAGGATCTGCGGCAAGACGAATGGCTGGCGCGGCGTTCGAACAAATCGGGGAGCTCATGGAGGAGCGCGCCGGTGTCCTGATGGCTGCGCTCCTTGGCCTGTTGTTTGTGGCACTGGTGGGTCTCTCGGCACAAGACTATCTATGGTATGACGAACTGGTGCTTCTGCGGGTCGCTCAACTGCCGGGGTGGCACGCGATCTGGAGCTTTTACGCCGGAGGGCTGGACACGATCGGGCTGATGTATGCCCTGGTGCTGCATGCCATGCTCCGCCTGAGAGCGGATGCGGAGATCAGCGCCCGGTTGCCGGCGATTCTGATGTTTCTGGCGGCTCTGGAGTGCGTTTTTCTGTTTGTGCGCAGGCGGTACCCGGCAGCGTATGCCTTTGCCGCGGTACTGCTGCTGATGATGTATCCGCTCTTGACCTTTGCGGTCTTTGCCAAGAGCTATATGTTGGAGATCGCAGGGCTGGCGTTTGCCATGCTGTGCTGGCAGCGGGGCAGCGAAGAGCCTGGCCATTGGTATCGTGCTCTGGGGGTGTGGTTCGGACTTGCCGTGGCGGTCTACGCACACAGCTTTGGCATCTTTCTGTTTGTTCCCTTCGCCGTGGCGCAGGGACTGGCGGACTGGCGGAGGAAGAGGGTGCATTGGGTGATGTGGGCGGCGCTGCTGCTGTACCCGGCGTCGCTGCTGCCGGTGTTGCACGGGGCGCTGCTGGCATCCAGGCTCTATGGTTCTCACTTCTGGGCGCAGCCTGGCCTTGCGCTGATGAAGCAGACGTATATCGACTACTTCCAGAAGAACTGGCGTTTTGTGGTGATGTTGCTGGCCATGGCGCTGGTGATTCCGGTGTCGAGCGCTACGCAACGTAGACGGCAGGGGAGCGAGCGGCAGGAGAGGGAGGGGTTGTCCATGCCGGAGTGGGTGCTGGTTGTTCTGCTGGCATCGCTTCCGATGTGGGTTCTTCCAGCATCGTACCTGCTGCATGCGTATCGTGCAGATTATGTGCTGGCGTATGCCATTGGCCTGGCGCTTGTGCTGGTGTGTGGAGTTGCGGAGCGGGCGGGACGGTCCGTTGCTGCCGGAGCCGCCGTATGCATGCTGTTTGCTTCGGTGACGCTGCGGATAGATTTGAAGACCCTTCCGGAGGGAGTTCGAGCTTTGGAGCATCCGCAGCAGGTGCATGCCGGACTGCAGGCGGCTTATGACAGCCAGCCCTGGGTGAAGCTGCTGGCGGGAAGTGATCTGCCGGTTCTGGCTGGGGATCACCTGCTGTACACCCGACTGGATGCCTATGCGCCGCGACCGTTGCGGTCTCGGCTGTATTTTCTAACCGATTTTGCTCAGGTGGACGAGTATCCGCAGTCGGACACCTCGCAGCGAAACTTTTTGTTGTTCGGAGAGATGTTGGGATATCAGACGATGGATGTTGGCCGCTTTGTGCCGAATCATCGCGAGTTTCTGATGGCGGTGCAGGGGACCACGGGGGGGCTTTGGCTGGAGCCTTATCTGTTGAAGCAACAGGAGCGGGGCAATGCAACACTGACGTTTCTGGGACCGGATGCAACCGTACCGAATGTGTACGACGTCCGGTTCGAACGGCTGCCGGAGTTTCCGGTGGCTCAAGCGCTGAGACCGTAGTGTGGAAGGCTGCAACCGCGGCATAAAGTTGTTGGCCGTGAGGATTCTGGTGTCTGCTTCAAGGATCCGGATAGATACACAGCTCTGGGGGTTGATTGGAAGGGATGCAACGATATCGTCTCAATGCGCTGTTGTGTGCGCTGGCCGTGCCCGTCTGTGAGTGCATCAGCCGTCCATCCGCAAATATGAGCGTTTGCGACGACTGGCCGTACATTCTGATGGCGCGGAAGCTGGCGGTTACGGGACATTTTGCCTATAACGGATGGGCGGCGCCGATGATTGGCTGGCAGCTCTTCTGGGGCGCTGCGATGGTGAAGTTGTTCGGCACGTCGGCGACTGCGGTGCGCATGAGCACGTTGATTGTGGCTATGGCGCTGGCCGCGCTGCTGCAACGGACACTGGTGCGGGCAAACATCAGCGAGCAAAATGCGACGCTGGCCACGCTGGCCTTTGTGCTTTCACCTCTCTACCTCATACTGTCGGTGACGTTCATGACCGACATCCAGGGATTATTTGCCGTAGTGATCTGTCTCTACGGGTGTCTGCGGGCGCTGCAGGCGAAGACACCGGCCGTGGCCAGCGGATGGTTGGTCTTTGCCGTTGCCACAAATGCTTTCTTTGGAACTGCACGCCAGATAGCCTGGCTGGGCATTCTGGTGATGGCGCCATGCACGGTGTGGCTGCTGCGGCAGAGTCGCCGTGTGGTGACAGTGGGCATCTCGGTGATCTCTGCAGGAGCCCTGTTCATTCTGGCAGGCATGGAGTGGCTGAAGCGGCAGCCGTATAGCGTGCCAGAGCATGTGCTGGTGGGTGGATTTTCCGCGGGACACATGGCATACCAGATGGCATGCATCTTTGGGGATGCTCCATTTCTGCTGCTGCCGATTGTGATCCTCTTTCTGCCCGAGGTGAGGAGAAGCCGGCGGTGGGTGCTCGTGCTGAGCTCACTGGCCTTGCTGGGATATCTCTTCCTTGGAACCTATCCCAGCCATCTTCGGGGCAACTTCCCGCTGGAGCCGATGGGAGGCGACTGGATTGGCATTCATGGAACCTATGAGTTTGTCCTTCTCAAGGGCAATGCCCCGCGCCTGCTCAGCCGGGGTGCGCAGGTATTGTTGACCATCGTCTCCCTGGGAGGTATGTACGGCCTGATCGCCTGTCTTAGCTCACGTTCCGGCCCATCTCTGAGTGAGAAGGCGGAGGGGGTGAGTTGGAAGCAACTGGGGGTACTGCTGGGGCCGTTCTCCGTGGTGTACGCTTTGTTGCTGGCGCCGCGGGCCGGAGGCTACCATCTGACGGAACGGTATCTTCTGGCGCTGCTGGTGATCGCGCTGCTCTGCATGGTGAGGTTCTACCAGGAGAGAATCCATGCCCGACTTCCGAGCGCAGGTTGGGTGCTGGCCGGGCTCATGGCGGGGTACGGAGTGGTGAGCACGCACAATACCTTCTCCTTGGATCGCGCCCGGGTGAGGCTGGCTGGTGAGCTGACCTCTGCCGGGATTGCCGATACAGCCGTGGATAACGGTTGGGAGTACAACCTGGGTGTAGAGTTGCGGCACTCGAGGTATATCAACACCGACCGAATTGTGATTCCCGCGAATGCTTACCGGCGGCCAGCGCCCCTGCCAGTGGGAACCTGCACGGTAAATGCCTATGACTTTACGCCGCATATCCAGCCCATCTATGGCGTGTCGTTCGATCCCAATGCCTGTTATGGGCCCGCGCCATTTGCTCCCGTGCACTACTCGCTGTGGCTGGAGCGAGAGCCGGGGACGCTTTACGTGGTGTACTACAGACCGCATGAGCCGGCCTGAAGGTAGTTCGCCTTGAGAGGTTGTGGTTGAAGTCCTTATTGAGAACGGGAAGAGCGTGGCCGGAAAGATATCTGGTGGATGGGCTGAGGAGGATCGGCGGCTGCCGTGTACACTTTAGCCAAATCAGAGAGATTGCTTGGTTGGGGACAGGGCTCCATGGCTTGATCTTCGAGGAGGGCCAGGGAGAGTGAACGTTGTGCCAGAGGGTACTGTATGGCTCGTGTAGTGGTGATTGGGGCGGGAGCGATGGGGTTAGCAGCCGGTTACCGCGCCGCCAGGGATGGGCATGAGGTGGACGTGATTGAGGCGGCCCCGGAGCCAGGCGGAATGGCCGGGCACTTCGACTTTGGCGGAGTTTCTCTGGAGCGGTTCTATCACTTCGTCTGCCTATCGGATCGGCCTACCTTCGAGCTGATGAAGGAGTTGGGCATCGAGGACAAGATGCACTGGCGCAAGACCACGATGGGTTACTTTGATGGAACGCTGCACCCGTGGGGAGATCCGATCGCGCTGCTGCGGTATCCGAAGCTGACCCTGTTGGAAAAGATGCGCTATGGGCTGTTTGCTTATGTGTGCGTGCGCCGGAATCGGTGGCCGGCCATTGAGCACGAGTCCGCCAAGACGTGGATCATTCGCTGGTGCGGGCAGAGGATCTACGATTGGTTCTGGAAGCCCCTGTTCGACCACAAGTTTTATGAGTATGCCGACAATATCTCTGCGGCGTGGATCTGGACGCGCATCCGGCGAATTGGGCGTTCGCGTGCAGGCATCCTGGAGGAGAGGCTGGGGTATATCGAGGGAGGTTCCATCACGCTGGTGAATGCCCTGGTGGAAGGGATCAGGGCGCATGGAGGCAGGGTGCATCTGGCTACCCCGGCCGAGCGTATAGCGACTGCCGGGGGGTGCGTTACCGGGGTGCAGACGGCCAAGGGGGTGTTTGCCGCCGATGCGGTGATCTGCACCGTGCCGACGCCGATGGTGAGTGCGCTGGCGCCGGATCTGCCAGAGGACTGGAAGCAACGCTATGCGTCGATTCATAACATCGGCGTGATCTGTGTGATTTTCAAGCTGGCGCGCTCGGTTACGCCACACTTCTGGGTCAACGTCTCTGTGCCGGGGATCGAGATCCCAGGGGTCATCGAGTTCTCCAACCTGCGCAAGGCGGGGAACGATTCGATCGTGTATGTTCCTTACTACATGCCGGCGACCCATCCCAAGTTCACCTGGAAGGACGAACAGCTCCTCGCCGAGGCCTTTGCCTGTCTGAAGCAGATCAACCCGGAGTTGAAACAGGAGGACGTGCGGGATACCAAGGTGGCCCGCCTGCGTTATGGACAACCGATCTGCGAGCCGGGATTCGCGACGAGGATTCCCCCTGTCCAGACGCCGATTGCCGGTCTGCAGATTGCTGATACCTGCTACTACTACCCGGAGGATCGCGGCATTGCGGAGAGCGTTCGCCTGGGGGCGGAGATGGCCCGGGCGGTTGGGCGCAAAACGGATACAAGTTCGAGATAGCTGGAGACTATGGCAACGAAAAAGATTGTTATCACAGGTGCTGCGGGTCTGGTAGGGCAGAATCTGCTGCCGCGGTTGAAGCGCAGGAATCTGGGTGAGTTGGTTGCGATTGACAAACACCCGCAGAACACGGCAACTTTGAGGCGTCTGCATCCGGAGTTGCGGGTGGTGGAGGCTGACCTGGCCGAGCCAGGGGCCTGGCAACAGGAGTTGGAGGGATGCACGCACCTGATGATTGGACATGCGCAGATCGGCGGACTGTTCTCCGCTGATTATGTGCGCAACAACATTACGGCTACCGAAAGGTTGCTGGAGGCTGCGTTGCGATACCGGGTGCCGTATGCGGTGAATATCTCCTCTTCCGTAGTGAACTCCATGGCAGTGGATGATTACACCGAGACGAAGAAGGCTCAGGAGGCGTTGACGGCGAGTTCAGGTATCCGACAGGTGGTGCTGCGGCCTACGTTGATGTTTGGGTGGTTCGATCGCAAGCATGTGGGATGGCTGGCTCGGTTCATGCAGCGGGTACCTGTCTTCCCCGTGCCGGGGGATGGAAGGTTCTTGCGCCAACCGCTGTATGCCGGAGACTTTGCCGATATCATTACCTCGGCAATTGAGCGAGAGACAACCGGAGCCTACAACATTACGGGGATGGAGCGGATTGACTACATTGACCTGATTCGGCTGCTGAAACAGGCCACCGGAGCCAGCGCCCGGATTGTGAAGCTGCCCTACAGGATGTTCTGGACGCTGCTGAAGATCAACGCTCTGTGGGACAAGAATCCACCCTTTACAGCGCGGCAACTGGAGGCTTTGGTGACGCCGGATGTCTTTGAGGTAATTGACTGGCCGGGAATCTTTTCCGTGCGGTCGACGCCGCTCAAGGAGGCGTTCTACGCTACATTCCGTGATCCGGTGTACTCCAAGGTGACGCTGGAGTTTTAGAGCGCTTCCTTTTGCAAGGCATCCCGAAAGGGGCGTGCGATGGCGTATTTTCATCCCGGCAGGCGAGCCTGCCGGGGCCCGGAGCCCTGGAAGACGCCCATCCGCTCGGTGTCGAGTCCCCCCGTTATTTCTGCAGGAAGGGCCCTCTCACCGGTTCTCTGAGTGAGAGTCATTCTGGTTCCCGTACTCCAGCCAAGTGCCGCGTCTGCTCTGGCTTATACCGCAAGGACCTTGACTCCGCGAGCCTGGAAGGCGGCGATGGCCTCCTCGGCGATGCCGTCGTCGGTGATGAGCGTGTCGATCTCTTCCGGCGCGCAGATGACGGCAGGGCTTACCGAACCGATCTTGCTGGAGTCTGCCACGATAATTACCTGTCGCGCCTGGCGCTCCATGGCGCGAGAGACGGCGGCTTCTTCCGGTTCGATCATGGTGGCTCCGCGCTCGGGGTCCATACCCGTGACGCTGAGAAACAACTTGTCCATCACGAACAGATGCAGCGTCTCCATGGCTGCCGGACCCACCAGCGAAAAGGCGCCGGCCCAAAGCATGGCGCCTCCGGTCATGGTGGTGCGCAGACGGGAGTTGGAGCTGAGTTCCATGCCGATGTTGACGGCGTTGGTAATGATGTGAATGTCACGCCGGTGGGCTAACTGCCGCGCTACCAGTGTTGTGGTGGTGCCGGCGGCGAGTCCTACAGTTTCATTCTCCTGAACCAGCGCCGCCGCGGCATGTGCGATGCGCTGCTTTTCGGCGGCGAAGCGATCCTCGCGCACCTCGAAGGAGGCGTCAAAGCGAAATGGTTCATAGACGGCAGCGCTGCCGGTGAGCATGGCTCCGCCATGGGTGCGATGCACCAGTCCGCTCTCTTCCAGGCGGACCAGATCCCGCCGGATGCTGGCCGGCGATGCTGCCAGAGCCGTTGTCAGATCTTCCACGGAGGTCTTGCCCTGCTTCAGGAGCAAGCGAAGGATGTCCTTGGCGCGTCTGTCGGTCTTGGAGGACATACGATGTTCTTGGAAATTGTATCTTATGAGACCGGGGAAGGTTCTGAATCCGCAGCAAGCAGGTCCAGTGTCTCGCGCAGGCGTCGAACGTCATGCTCACGCACGCCAAGGCGCACCGGTTCTTCCGCGTGCTCACCCAACAGGATGCGGGGGTTGAAGTAGCGCGCCAGACTTGGCACCCGGGCACGCAGGGAGGTGTGTACCTCACTGATGCCGGTGGCGCGAACAAACTGGTCGACGTTGTGACGCCGGAGACCTCCGCCTGCAAGGATGGTAATCCTGCCGCGGGAGTTTGCTATCAGCCGGTGAATCGTCTCCGTGCCGCGCACGATGTCGCGTTCTCCGCCGGAGGTGAGAATTCGATCCGCACCCGCGGCGATCACATCCTCCAAAGCCTGGTCCAGGTCGCGAGTCATGTCGAAGGCGCGGTGAAAGGTTACGTGCATGGGGCGCGCAGCGGA
>JAJZDM010000130.1 GCA_021806005.1 Acidobacteriota bacterium
CACCGCCTCACCCTCGGCACGCTGCGCCGCCAGATCGAGCCGGTCAGCCCGGCAGCCTTCTTCAACTGGCTGCTCCGCTGGCAGCTCGGCGAGCGTCTGGACGATCGCCGGGAGGAGCAGCTCGGCCAACCTCCGGACGAACACCGGGCCGAAGTTCCAGATGAGGCTTTGGGCGAGCAGACCAGCGAGCGGCTGAGTGAGCAGACAGCCGAGCGCGCAGGCGGGCCGCAATCTCGTCTCCAGTCAGCGGGCGAGGATGCCGTGCTGGCCGCCATCGAGCAGTTGGAGGGCTTTGAGGCTCCGGCCATCGAGTGGGAGCGCTCCCTGCTGCCCGCGCGCGTGGCCAACTACTCGCCCCAGTGGCTGGACAATCTCTGCCTCGCCGGCGTCGTCGCCTGGGGCCGCCTCTCGCCACATCCGGCCTGGTCGGAAGCGGACTCCAGCGCGCGGCCAAGCCTGGAAAACGCACCATCGCCCTCTCGCTCCGCAGGCCCGAGGCGAGTGATTCCAACCTCGCTGGCGCCAATTACCTTTTATCTCCGCGAGTCCGCCGCATGGCTGAACCATCTTCTGGCATCCAAGTCCGTCGACGAGACCATCCTGGCGCAGTCGCTCTCTGCCGAGGCACTGTCGATCCGCGTGCTTCTCAGCACTCACGGAGCGGCCTTCGCCACCGACCTGCAGCATCGCAGCGGCCTCACCAAACAGCAGACCACGACGGCTCTCTGGGAGCTGGCCACGGCCGGTCTGGCCTCCGCCGACGGCTTCGACCAGCTCCGCGCGATGATGGATCCACGCCGCCGCGCGCTATCCTCCTCCGGGAGCAGCCGCGTTGCCGGCCCATCGCCCAGCCTGCGCAAGCGTCCTGCCGCACGATCCACGTCCGGCCGCTGGTCTCTGCTTCCGGCAGCTCCGCAGTCACCCACGGCCACGCCGGACGCTGTCGCTGTCGCTCAGGCACGAAGCAGGGATGCCGGGCTGGACGCCGCCGCGCGCATCCTTCTCTGCCGTTACGGCGTCCTCTTCCGCGAACTTCTGACGCGCGAAGCCAACGCTCCTCGCTGGAGTGACCTTCTGCCCATCCTTCGCCGTCTGGAAGCGCGTGGTGAGATACGCGGCGGCCGCTTTGTCTCCGGCCCCTTTGGCGAGCAGTTTGCTCTTCCGGAAGCAGTCCGCTCGCTGCGCCGCACGCCGGCGAAGCAACCTGGCCTCACCCTCTCTGCTGCCGATCCGCTCAACCTCACCGGCATCCTCATCCCGGGCGAACGCATCCCGGCCATCTCCGGCCGCACCATCAACTTCTGCAATGGTGTCCCGGTCGCGCCAGAGCCTCCATCCGAAACCGCCGGCAAGCCTCCGCTGCGGCCACGCAGCCGCAGCATTCCGGATCTGCTGCGCACCACAGCCTCACCCACCCGCACCGCGCAGGCAACGCCTGCTCCCAGCTTATTCTCCTCCTGAGCACGAACGGAGTGAAGAGACAGAGACGGTCGTGCGGCGGGTGGCAGGGGACGTCGTCTCGGGTCACTTCGCCCCTCCCCAACCCACCCCACAGCTCGCACGCAGACGAGACGGTTCCAAAAGAACTTGCATATGTCCTTGATAGACGGTATGCTGTCTCAAAAGGACAGGAGGACGGCCAGTGGATCTTAAATATGTGTTTTGGAACAACAAGGGTGGCACGGGAAAGACAAGCTTGGCGTTCCAATCGCTCGCGCGGTATG
The DNA here is from genome assembly GCA_021806005.1 of Acidobacteriota bacterium. Lineage (GTDB taxonomy): Bacteria > Acidobacteriota > Terriglobia > Terriglobales > Acidobacteriaceae > Granulicella. The sequence continues at coordinate 1,725 of JAJZDM010000130.1, forward strand.
CGCAGGTTCACCCCGAGAAGCGCATCCTGGCAGTGGATCTCTGCCCGCAGGCAAATCTTTCGGAGTTGCTGCTTGGCGGCCTGAACAACAAAGGAAGTGAAAAACTTCTCGAGCGTCACGGCCTCGTACCGCGGTGTAGCATCGGCGGGTATTTCCAATTGCGCCTTCCTTCGCCGTATGCACCCCCGGCGTTCAAGGCACAGGACTTCGTTACGACCCCAAGCGAGTACAACAAAGGAATTCCTGCGAACGTTGATCTAGTGTGCGGCGACCCGCTGCTGGAATTGCAAGCTAACGCCGTGAATACGCTGGCAAACAACAACATTCCAGGGACGAATGCCTGGATCGCGGTTATCGACTGGCTGAACGTTTTCTTCGACCAGCTATCGGCTCGCTATGATATCGCGTTTATGGACTGCAATCCAAGCTTTTCGCTCTACACGCAGATTGCTCTCGCATCTGCCGACAAGATAATCCTTCCGGTCATGGCGGACGATTCCTCCCGGCGGGCCATACAGAACGCATTCTCGTTAGTCTACGGATTGAAGCTGCCGTCAGATATTTACGCTTCGTACGCATTCGCAACCAAGCTCAAAGCCGACGGCCGTAGGCTTCCGCAAGTACATTTGATCGCTAAGAACCGAATCACTCAGTACATGGGGTCCGCTTCGGCCTACGCTGCAGTTCTTGGAGCAATTGATAACGATATAAAGAGCCTGCTCGCGACATATCCCGAAATATTTTCGTTTTCGAGGGTTGAGGACGGTTTTGTCGAAGTGAGAGATTTTCAGACCACGGGCGTCGTCGCCTTTGCTAAGGGTCTTCCGTTCTCTGAACTGCGAGTCGGGAAACAGACTATTAACGGCCACCGGGTGCAGGTCAAGCAAGAGTACCTGGATAACAGCAAGACAGAAATCGAAAGGCTCGTTGATCGCCTCTGAGGAGCCATTAGTGAAAGTCTTCATCAGCTGGAGTGGAACACGAAGCAAGCTGGTAGCTGTAGCCCTGCACGAGTGGCTACGCCCTATTTTGCAATCTGTCGAGGTCTGGATGTCAGAGGTGGACATCGGGGCCGGCGACCGTTGGGGACAGGAGGTGGTCCGCGAGCTATCCCCTGTAACTTCGGAATTATTTGCGTGACCCAGGAAAATCTCGCGGCACCTTGGCTCTTGTTTGAGTCCGGGGCCCTTGCCAAATCTTTGGAGGGGTCGAAAGTCGTTCCTCTTCTATTCGGGGTTGAACTGCGTGATATCAGCGGCCCGTTGGCTCAGTTTCAGGCAAAGAAGCTCGACCGCAACGGTCCCTCCGAGGTTGCCAGCTCCATCAATAAATCGCTCCCAACCCCCGGTTGCGGACGACCGCCTAGGCCCTTGCTGGACGCGATGTGGCCGACCATTCAACACAAAATCGAGGCAGTGCCGAAACACGAAGGAGATGCGAAACGGGCTAGAAGCCAAGCAGACATCTTGGAGGAACTGGTCACCAGCGTTCGAAGCTTTGATTCTCGCCTTGGTGAGGCCGAGATGGCTTTGTCCTGGTCGGGGATCCGTCACGGAGGACGCAGGCCCCGCTTTTACTTGCCTGCGGTTCTTGAGGTTTTGTCAGAAATTGAAGGCGACGATCCGCTGGGATTATTAGCAGTTGCAGGAGTTCTCCGCGAAGATCTGCCATGGATGAGCGAAATATTGGTCGAGGGTTATAGAGAGGCTCGTGGAGGGGACCCGCACTCGATTGGGCGTATGGCTGAGCGCATCCAAAGGTTTACGCGCATCATGATGCGAAGCCCGCTTATGGAGGGATTGGGTAGCCCGAAAGAGCACCATATGCTCATAATGGAAATGCCGAGAATCCTGGGACGGTACTTACAAAGAATCGACGTAGAACGCTCTGGCGAGCAGGCGACCCGCAAAGAGAGGATGGCACCGAGCGTGGCCAAGTCTTAACTACCGTCGAGCCTGGGTGCTTGGGCGCCCCACATCTCGGTTTTTTGAGATGTGGGGCGCAGGATGCCGACGCCCACGGTCCCTGTCGTTCGGCAAACGCCCACGTCGACTCGACCTCGACGACGCCCTTCTCTCCCTAGGCCCAGCACCGCTAGCTCGACCCGATCCGCTGCTTCGGGTGCGCGACCAGATGGCGCGTGAAGGGATTGCGATGGATGTATCAGCGCTTTTCTAAGCGCTTCTCGTCGGTAAAGACGTTGAAGTCATAGAACCGATGCTGCCAGAAGGGGTGCGGCTGCATGCTGCGCGCCACCGAGATCTTCAGCCCCTGCATGAAGCGAGAGAGATCGCCCCGCGCCGGTTCACTCACCAGCAGGCGAATGTGCTCCGGCATGACGACGTAAGAGCTAATCCTGAACCCATACTTTGCTCGCACCGCCTCCAGGCATCGCTCAAAGACCAGCCGAGACTCCGGCAGCGCGAAGCGCGGCTGACGGCCGTGGCAAGAGGTGGTCACGAAGTAATGATCGCCGCGGCCGAAGCGCCGTTCCAGCCCTTGTGTCATGGGTGCAAGCGTAGCATCCTGCGAACCCACATCTCAAAATGCGCGAGATGCGGGGCGCCCAGTTTGAGGAGGAAGGGATGAAGCGCTGGCTACCCGCCGTTGGCCCGAGACGATGCGCATTGGACTCCCCGCCTGTGCAGGCATCGGCCTGCCGCCGCGCCGTGAAAAATCACAGGCCGCACTCGCAGCGAGAGTGTGCGTCAGGAAGACCGGAAGACGCGGACCGTCTGAAGATGCGTCGGCTGAAATGCCTCCGGATATTTCAGTCCAAAACCAAGAACGCGGTCGAAGGCAATGTGGGCGATCCATATCAAGGCGCCTTCGCCCAACATCTCGGAGTGTCCTTTCCATGCGAGGAACCACAGGGCCAGCGGGCCGACGTAACTGTGGACGGCGTTATAAAGTCCCGCCGCAAAGCGCTTGTGGTTCCTGGTCAGATAGCCGAGCAACGAAAGATCGGGCAGGAGAAAAAGCGCCGCGAACAGGATCCATCGCCCGTGCCTGGCGGAGTAAGCAAACAAACTCGCCAACAAAAACAGCAAGGCTTCGAGGCGCAGTAACAAATCGGGACGGGTCGGCATACAACTCGAGGGTATTGGAAGGAACTGGACAGTGCCAAGTTCTCCGTTGGGTCAGGGGCGCTTGTGGACGAGGTGGAGGCTGGGGAGTCCGGCAGGCAGGCGGCCCACATCTCAGCAGCTCTTCATTGCTGGATCTCGCCCATATCCTACTTTCTTTCTCTTCACTATCTTGAGTAGGACACCCAATCGAATCAATAGATGGCAGAAGGCGGGCGACTCGTATCCAAATCTGCGCGCTGAAGGCTCGCAAAAGCTGCGCCAACACCCACGCGGCAAGCATTCTTACCCCTCGTACCGCAACTTTCCGCCTGAAATGCCGTCTTTGATCCCAGAAAGGATTTCGCCGCTGCTCGATCTCGCGGCCCTCCCTGCCAGGAGAGCAACCATGGATCTTTTCAGGCCTCCGCTTCCCTCACTTCTCGCTGTCCTTCTGTGTCTTCCAGCGCCGGCATCCAGGGCTCAGACATCTGCGGAGGCTTCCTCGACTCTTGCTTCTGCGCCGTCCGCGTCTCGCTCTACGCAATTGCAGGGCGATGCGCGGATCCTCCATGCCTTGAACCGCTTTACCTTCGGCCCGCGCCCCGGCGATCTGGAGGCGGTGCGCGCCGAAGGGCTTGATAACTGGTTCAACGAACAGTTGCATCCCCAGAGGCTCGATGAGTCCGCGTTGGATACGCGCCTGGCCCAGCTCCCGGCACTGCAGTGGAGCGTCCCGGACCTGCTCTACCGTTATCCCAGCGACGCCGTGTTGCGGATGACGATCAACGGCAAGGCGCGGATCCCCGCGGATCCGATCGAGAGAGCCATCTACGAGAATCAGATCTACCGGATCCGCATCCGGCAGCAGGGAGGCATCCAGGGCGCTCCCGGGAGCCCGCAGCCAGACGCAACGGACCTCAACACTCAAGTCGCACCCGCCATCGATCCGCAGAGCATCCGCACCATCCTCTCGCTGCCGCCCGATCAACGTGTCACCCGCCTCGCATCCATTCGCGAGCCCGCGTATGACGCCCTCCTCAAATCGCTGAAGCCCCCACAGCGGGCCGCGCTGGTGGCGGATATGACTCCAGAACAAAGGGAGACAGTGGAAGCGCTGGCCGGGCCGGAGCAGGTGGTGGTCCAGGAGCTTCTCGCAGGCCGGCTCCTGTGTGACGTCTACTCCAACGCGCAACTACTCGAAGTGATGACCGACTTCTGGCTGAACCACTTCAACATCTACCTGCACAAAAACGAGCCGATGCCCTACTACCTGGTCAGCTACGAGCGCGACGCCATCCGGCCCCACGCTTTAGGTCACTTTGAAGATCTGCTGGAGGCTGTAGCCCACACTCCGGCCATGCTGATGTACTTGGACAACGCGGAGAGCGTGGGCCCGCATTCACTGGCCGCCGAGCGCTTCAAGGACAACGCGTGGCGTAGGCCAAACGGCAAACATCAAGACCCACCGGGCATCAACGAAAACTACGGCCGTGAGTTGATGGAGCTGCACACGGTGAGCGTGGACGGAGGCTACACTCAGGCTGACGTGATCGCGGCCGCCAAGGTGCTCACCGGTTGGACGGTGGACCATCCGCAGTTCGGTGGTGGCTTCCTCTTCACCCCCAATCGGCATGAGCCGGGCTCGAAGAAGGTGATGGGGCAGAAGATCAAGCAGAGTGGCGAAAGGGAGGGCGAAGCACTGCTGCACATGCTTGCCACCCGCCCCGCAACTGCCCAGATGCTCTCCCGCGAGCTGGCCGTGCGCTTCGTCAGCGACAACCCGCCCCAGAGCCTGGTGGACCGCATGGCGAAGACGTATCTCTCCACCAACGGAGACATCTCCGCGGTGATGGAAACGCTCTTTCACTCGCCGGAGTTCTGGGCCAACTCCAACGACGGCGTCAAGGTGAAGACGCCGCTGGAGTACATCGTCTCGGCAGTGCGGGCCAGCAATGCTGACGTCACAAACTACGCGCCGCTGGTCAACCAGGTGCGGGTGATGGGAATGCCACTCTTCGGCTGCGTTCAGCCCAACGGCTACGCCTGGACCTCCGACGCCTGGGTGAACACCGGCGACCTGATCGATCGCATGAACTTTGCCTTGATGCTGGCTTCAAACCAGTTCCCGGGAATCAACGTCGATTGGTCGAATCCAACGACGACCAACCCCGGCGCCTTCGCGCAGGCCGTTCCCACCCCCGCGCAGGAAGAGGCCCGTCTCGAATGGCTGCTGTTGCCACAGGGCGCCAGCGCGACGACGCGCGCCGCAGTCCTGCAGAGATTCCAGGCGTTCCAGCGGCAAACCACACCGGACGCTGCGCAGGTGCGGCCTGTAGCGGAAGCGGAAAGCTTGCAATGGGTTTCGCCGCAGATCGTCCGTGCGCGCGAGGATGCGCTGCTGGCCGGGCTCTTGATGGGTTCGCCCGACTTCCAGCGTCGTTAGCTGCCGCGGAGACAAGCGAAGGAGAAAGAAACATGCCCCTCACCCGCCGATTCTTCCTGCACCATGGTGCTCTCGCCATCGCCGGCACAGCGGCGATTCCCAGCTTTCTGGTGCGCAGTGTGCTTGCGGAAGCTACTGCGGCCGTACCTGGCCGGCGCCTTGTCGTCATCTTTCAGCGCGGAGCAGCCGACGGCCTGAACGTCGTCGTTCCTTATCGCGAAAGGAACTACTATGCGATGCGCCCTACCATCGCCATTCCGCAGAACCAGGTGCTGGACCTCGATGGCTTCTTCGGCCTGCATCCGGCGCTGGCCTCCTTCAAGCCGCTCTACGACCAGGGGCATCTGGCCATCGTGCACGCCGCAGGCTCGCCCAGCATGAACCGTTCCCACTTCGACGCCCAGGACTATATGGAAGCAGGCACGCCGGATGTGAAGAGCACGCGCGATGGCTGGTTGAACCGTGCGCTGCAGGCCCAGGATGCCTGTTGCCGCGAACACCACACGGACTTTCGCGCACTGGCTCTGGGGCCTGAGGTTCCGCTCACCCTCACCGGACGAATCCCGTCCATCGCCATCACCAACGTGAACAGCTTCGCCGTGGCTGGCCGTGGTCCCACACTCTCTCCGGCGGCCCAGGCGTTCGAGACCATGTACGCTGAAACCGGCGATCAACTGCTGCGTGCCGCTGGTGACGAGACCTTCAACGCGGTGAAGATGTTGCGCAACGCAGACCCCGCGCACTACCAGCCCGCCAACGGAGCCAGCTATCCCAACAGCGAGTTCGGAAACTCCATGCGGCAGATTGCGCAACTGCTCAAGGCCAACCTCGGCGTGGAGGCCGCTTTCACGGACGTTCTCGGCTGGGACACGCATCAGGCGCAGGGGGGCGTGCAGGGCCAGCTCGCCAACCGGCTGCGCGACTTCTCTGAAAGCATCGCCGCCTTCTGGCGCGACCTGGGCGACAGCGCCGAGAACGTCATCCTGGTTACCCTGTCGGAGTTTGGCCGCACTGCCCGCGAAAACGGCACCGGTGGCACCGATCACGGACACGCCAACGCCATCTTCGTGCTGGGCGGGCAGGTGAAGGGCGGGAAGGTCTACGGCCGCTGGCCGGGCCTCAGCAACGACCAGCTCAACCAGGGACGCGACCTGGCGCTGACCACCGACTATCGCCAGGTGCTGGCGGAGATCGTCACCCGGACGATGGGAGCGAGGAATCTCGATCTTGTGTTCCCCGGTGCGGAACTCTCTCCCAGCCGCTTCCTCGGCTTGGTCTGAGCGCCACAGCGATCCGCCCTGTCGCCCTGCCGCGCCTCGCCATCTCGCGTCTCCCGCCGTGGTGGCGCGGATACAATAGAGGGTCTGGTGAGCCAACGGGCCCGGCCTCAGCCTTGCATGGGTCTTCCTGAGAAAAGCGATGAGCGACTGCGGCAAGGAGATCAAGCAGACAGCGTCCGGCACCGCGGCTGCGAAGCCTCTGGAGCCGGCTGCGCGCGGGCAAAGAACCCCTCTACGGCCTGAAGACTTCTACATGGAGGGCCCGTATCTGGTCTTTACCGCCGCCTACCATCTGCGCCGAGGTTACTGCTGCAACTCCGGCTGCCGCCACTGTCCTTACAAGTGAGCCACCGTGGGCCAGCCGTCAAACAGACTCTGGCCGCGATCTCAAGCAACTCAGCCTGTCTGCTATCCTCCATGGCGGCACATCGCAGAAAGCCCGGGCGGCAGCAGCCGTCTTCTGACCTTCGCCTCTTCTCATTCGAGGTGCAGCGCCTACGCCCACCACGCCGCTCCCGCCGGCTGCGAGATCACGATCTCCTTCAAAAAGTGAACCGCCTTTGTCAGTCCTTCCTCGGGCGAGAGCAGGCTGTCTTCATGTTCAATGGAGAGCGTTCCATCATAGCCGTAGAGACGCAGCGTGGAGACGAACTCCTTCCACCACTCCGCCCCATGACCGTAGCCGCAGGTCCGGAAGATCCAGGCGCGGCGCTGCTCATCGGTATAGGCCTTGGTGTCCAGCACGCCGGTGACGGCGAGATTGGCTTGATACATCTGCGTATCCTTGGCGTGAACGTGATAGATCGTCTCACGCAGCACTCCGACCGCCGCGATCGGATCAATACCCTGCCAGAACAGATGGCTTGGATCGAAGTTACAGCCAACATTGGGCCCGGCAACAGCGCGCAGCTTCAACAGCGTCTCTGGACTGTAGACCACAAATCCCGGATGCATCTCGATGGCGATCCTGACGCCGTGGTCAGCGGCAAACTTCGCATGCTCTCTCCAGTAGGGAGCCACAACCTCGCTCCACTGCCACTCCAGAACCTTGGGATACTCCGGAGGCCAGGCGCATGTCACCCAGTTCGGGGCCGTCGCCTGCGGCGAATCTCCCGGGCATCCGGAGAAATCGACGACGACGGGAATACCAAGCCGTTCGGCAAGCAGAACCGTCCTCCGGCTGATCTCCCGGTCATGCTCCGCGCGCTCGCGGACGGGATGCAACGGATTACCGTGACAGCTCAGCGCGCTGATCGTGGCGCCGTGATCGGCCAGAACCTTCTGGAACTCCTGCAGCGCGGACGGATTCTCCAGCATGGAGAGGTTGCAGTGAGCGTCGCCGGGATAGTTCCCTGTACCAAGTTCCACCGTCTCGATCTGCAAGGTCTTCAGCTTGCTGAGAACCA
>JAJZDM010000131.1 GCA_021806005.1 Acidobacteriota bacterium
CTGCAACACCTGACGTATCTGCTCCTGGTTCAGTTGGGAATCGAATCCGGGGATGGTCTCCAGCTTGTCCAGGGTGCCACCGGTATGGCCAAGGCTGCGTCCGGAGATCATGGGGACGAACAGGGAAGCCGGAGCATCGATTTGGCTCTGGTGCTCGCCGGCGGCAGGTTGCAGCAGGCCGGCAGCAGCCCAGACAGGCGCGATCAGCAGGCTGCTTTTGTCTCCTACGCCGCCGGTGGAGTGCTTATCCAGCGTGAACGCCTCCGTCCCTGCGGTCTGCAGCGCGGAGGTTTTGAAGGTCTCCCCGGAGAAGCGCATGGCCTGGGTCAGATCGGAGAGCTCCCGCAGCGACAAGCCGCGTTCGAAGACAGCCATGAGGAAGGCTCCGATCTGAGCGTCGGTGATCGTTTCTTCTCCGGGGGATCCGGCGGGCTCGGTGCGAGCTTCCTGGATGGCTGAAGGAAGCTGAGCCATCCCCTCTTGCCCGTGGCGCACCACGGCCTGCACAAAGAACGCTATCTCTGCCGTGGACAGCTCTCCGCCGTCCCGCTTTTTCAACAACAGATCAATGGCATGCATGGCAAGATCATCCTGATTCCTTCAATCTCTCTTCCGGGCGATGGTCCGCACTGCTTGAACTCCGCACAGACGGGACATCCAAATGCCTGTCTCCGTGGCAGACGACACTGATTGCCGGCTGCGGGAGATCTCCCGCGGGATAAAGGCTTTAGCTGTGTTCTTTCACGCCGGGATCCGCTGGGCCCTGGCGGGGATCGTGGAGGGCGTCCTGTTTTGAGGTGGAGAGATTCTGATGGCTTTCCAGAAACTCTCCGCGAAAGGCGGAGGGGAGCAACGTCCCGAGGGTTGTCTCCATCGCTGTTCCACCCTCCCCTGGATAAAGGATCGGGGCGGAATCGTCTGCGAACTCGGCGAGCGTCTGGCGGCATGCCCCGCAGGGCATGCTGGCTGCGCCGTTCAGGTTGGTGACGGCGATGGCTCTCAATCGGATCCCTGGCCCGTGTTCGGCAACCGCCCTGGCAACCGCCCCCTGCTCCGCGCAGCAGGTCAGCCGGTAGGAACAGTTCTCCACGTTGCAGCCCGTTACCATGGCGCCGTTCTGCAGCAGCAGCGCTGCCCCTACTCGAAACCGGCTATAGGGCGCGTAGGCCTGTTCGGCCGCTTTTGCTGCCATCTCTCTGAGCTTGACTCGATCTGCATCGCTTACCACGTTTCCCCCTGAGAATCCTTATGTCGTAAGTTGTTTAGCCTAATTAGTTTCCACTCTGGCTGCAAGCCTGGATGCGGAGCTGGGAGACCGGGAGCGGATAAATGGCTGATCCGGGAGGCGAGTGCGGTGCAGGAGGTTGGGTGGTGATACGAGAAGGCAACCCGTCTTCAAGTGCATGGGATTTCCGGAGTTGAAGGGTGAGGGCTCTGAAAACGGGACATGGGGTGAGGTTCGCGTTCCTCCACATAGTTCCAGAGGGTGACGTCGCAGGAGACTGGAATCTGCGGGCCGCGATCGAAGTCGCACGCTGGACAATCGGCTTCTTTCGGCCGCGCTACTGGCTCGCCGAAGGCCAAGGGATACCCACAGGTGGCGGAAAGGTGGTGGTGAGGGTGGTCGCTGGTTCATTGCGGCCCGCCGCCTCGGAGCGACGAATACCCGCTAAGGAGTCGATTTGGCCTCCTCCGGAGGATTCCTCAAGAGCAGGCGCGCAGTTGCCGGCCCCTACTGCGGGGTCTGGGAGGGTTGGGAGGGCTGGGGCTGTTGCGATGAGTTCTTGTCTTTGCCGGTGCCGAAGATCCTCTGCAGCAGGTTGCGGTGCTTGGGCGCCTGGGCAGGCTGCCCGGTTGCCGTCTGCGCTGATCCTTGCTGTCCCGAGCCGGGCTGTCCCGAGCTGGGCTGTCCGGTCTCCTGCTGTCCAGTTGGTTGCTGTCCGGTTCCAGAGGTCGTGCTGGATGCGTTGGATCTGCCGGTGAAGAAGTTGAAGATGCGGCTGCCCAGAGATTGAGGGTTCTCCCCCAGGTGAGAACAGGTGTTCCCGGGGGCGGTTCCGACCAGGAAGGCGGCGGAGAAGTCTTCATCCGGACAGGAGTCGTCGGCGATGAGACTGGTGGGGCGGTTGATGGGGACGACCTCAACGCCGTTGGGCATGGGACCAAGGGCCTTCATATCCGAGTACTGCGGGATATGGATGGCGCGGGTCATGAACTCGGCCCAGATGGGCGCTGCAGCGTCGGCACCCTGAATCTTGAGGTCGGTGTAATCGTCGTTGCCCACCCAGACCACGCAGAGAAGATTGGAGGAGTAGCCGATAAACCACGAATCGTGTTCGGTGCCGGTTTTGCCGGCGGCAGGAGCGGTGAAGCCGTGTGCGCGGACGGTGTTGCCTGTGCCGTAGTCGACCACCCCTTCCAGCAGCGACTGGGTGAGGAAGGCTGTACGTGGGTCCAGGATCTGTTTGGCCTCGGGCGCGAAGTCAGCGACGATGTCTCCATCGGGATTGCGGACGCTGGCGACGACCCACGGCTTGAGATGGACGCCGTTATTGGCGAAGACGGTGTAAGCCCCAGCCATCTCGAGTGGGGTGGCGTTATAGGTGCCGATAGCGACCGAGGGTGTACCACGCGCGTTGAGGATGCCCGCGGAGCGGGCCAGGGAGGCCACGTTGTCGTAGCCGACCATCTGGGCCAGAGCGATGGTGGCGATGTTGAGGGAGTGTGCGAGTGCATCAGCGGCCGTGACCATCCCGGGGAACTCGCCTTTGACGAAGTTGCCCGGCATGTAGGGACGGCTGTCGGTGCCGAAGTTCTGGGGGTCGTCGTTGATTCTGGTGAGAGCCGTAAAGACTCCGGCGGGACCGAGGCTGGAGCCGTCGAGCGAGGTATTGTAGGCTGCAGCGTAGACGAAGGGCTTGAAGGTTGAGCCGGTGGGCCGTTCCGACAGAGCATGATCCAGTTGGGATGCAGCGTAGTTATGTCCGCCAACCAGCGCCAGGACCTGGCCGGTGTGCGGATTAAGCGCCACCAGGGCGACCTGCGGATAGACGATGGGGCCATCCGGGACGTAATCCCGGGTGTACTTCTGCCCGCGTGCATGGTGGTGAAGGAAGTAACGGTGGCGCACCAGTTCATCCACGTTCTGCATCCCGGCCGTAACCGCTGCCGCCGCGGCGCGCTGCAGATCAGGATCCAGAGAGGTGTAGATGCGCAGAGCGGAGTGCGCGGTGGCCGATTCTCCCAGCCGCTGCACGATCTGGTCGTGGACCAGATCGACGAAGTAGGGCGCCTCCGAGGCGTCGATATCCGGAGGTGCGAGACGGATCGGTTCGGCCTTGGCGCGGGCCGCCTCATCCTGGGTGACGGCGCCGGTCTGCACCATGGAGTCCAGAACCAGATTGCGGCGCTCCATGGACCGTTCAGGATGACGGTAGGGCGAGAAGTAGTTGGGCCGCTGGATCATGCCGGCCAGCAGGGCGCACTCCGCCAGGTCCAACTGGGCCAGGTTCTTGCCATAGTAGGCCTGGGCGGCCTCGCCAAAGCCGTTGATGGCGAAGGAGCCGCGCTGGCCCAGGTTGATCTCATTGGAGTACATGGTGAAGATCTGCTGCTTGGTGAAGCGGTTTTCAAGCTGAAAGGTGATGACAATTTCAGCGATCTTGCGCGAGTAGGTCTTCTCCGGAGAGAGAAAGAAGCCGCGGGCCAACTGTTGAGTGAGGGTGGATCCGCCGCAGTTGAGACGGTGGGCAAGGAGGTCCTGCACGGCGCACTTGGCCGTGCGCACATAGTTGATGCCGGAGTGTTCGAAGAAGCGGCGGTCCTCAATGGCGAGCACGGCCTGCACCATGCGCGGCGGAATCTGGTCGTAGGTGACCAGACGGCGCTTGGTACGATCGTTGTCCTCCGAGAGCGCAGTGATCAACTGCGGCTCAAGCTTGTAGGCGGCCAGTGGAGCGCCGTTCTCCGCCGCGATGTTCTGCACCACGCCCCCGGCGGTGGTGATTGTTGCGCCATCCATGGCCAGGTAGCTGTCTGGCCCGGGCTTGATGAGGATCGAGTTGCCCCGCAGCTCATAGCTCCCAAGATCGGTGTTGAGGTTGTATCCGGCGCGGCGGAGCGAGGCGGCAATGGCTGCGGCGGAGAGTTGCTGGCCGGGACGGACCTCCTGGGGAGCGGCATAGATCTGGGCGGAGTTTGCGAAGAGCGGCCCTTTGGCCAGCCGCTCTGCCACCATGCCCCGGTAACGGAACCAGAAGGAGCCGAAGATTGCCGCGCCGATGAGGACGACAACCAGAGCGAGCAGCAGCGCGGCGCGCACCAGAGTCCAGCGCCAGGTGTGGCGAGAACGGGTAGCGAGTTTGACTCTTACAGGCATGGGAACCAGAGAAGGAAGATGGACATGGCGGTTGAGGCAGCCTCAGGATTTGGACGCAGCCAGAAGGGATAGGAGGTGCTGACTCAAAGCGTCCACGGCCAGGCTGGTGGTGACGCCGGTGAGGCGATCGACCAGCTCGACTTGTCCGTCGGCCAGCTTCTTGCCGATGTTGACCCGGTAGGGAACTCCGATCAGCTCCGCGTCCTTGAACTTGACGCCGGCACGCTCGTCGCGGTCATCCAGAAGGACGTCGACTCCAGCGGCATCGAGCGCTTTGGCCAGCTTTTCGCCGGCCTCCAGGAGTTCGGGTTCGCGAACGTTGGTGATGCAGACGACGACCTCAAAGGGTGCGATGGCCGGCGGCAGGGCGTACTGCTCGGTGGCTGATGCGGCGAGGAAGCTTGCTGCGCTGGACTCGATGGCGGCGGTGAGGATGCGCTCGATGCCGATACCATAGCAGCCCATGATGGGGGTGACTTCCTTGCCGTTGGCGTCCAGAACCCGCGCGCCCATGCTCTCGCTGTACTTGTAGCCCAGCTTGAAGATGTGGCCGATCTCAACGGCCTTGCCGAGGCGCAGCGGCTCGCCACCGAGCGGGTCAAGCTCACCCTCATTGATGTTGCGGATGTCGGCGACGAGGGTGGGCGTGAAGTCACGGCCCGGGGTCACGTTCCTGTAGTGGTAATCCAGGGTATTGGCTCCGCAGACCAGGTTGCTGCGGCCTTCCAGGCCGGAGTCCATGATGACGATGGTCTTGAGGCCCTCGGCAGGGTTCTCGCGCAGGACGCCCTTGAGCTTCTCCAGCGCCTTGCCGGATTTGAGGCCGTTGAGCGAGCCCTGGGTCATGACCTCGGCGATGCCGATGGGGCCCAGGTAGCCGGCGGGGCCGCCGATGTGCAGAGCGAGCTCTTCGCCGGTCATGGGACGCAGATCGGTGACGCCGGCTACGGCGCTCAGCTTGGTCTCATTCACCTGATGGTCGCCGCGCAGGAAGGCAACGACGGGGCGCAGCGGCTCACCGGCGTGCGCGCCCATGAAGGCGACGCACTTGATGTCCTGCGCGGCGTCGATACCGAAGAAGGCGGTGACATCGGCGATCGAGGCCTTTCCGGGCGTGGAAACCAGTTCGGGTGATCCGTCCCCGGTGGGCTGCAGATCGACCACGGGGAGCAGCCTGCTGGTGGCCTTTTCGAGGTTGGCGGCGTAGCCGGAGGCGGAGCTGGCGATGAGATCCTCGCCTGCCTCGGTGTAGACCATGAACTCCTGGGACTGCGATCCACCCATGGCGCCGGAGTCGGCTTCGACGACGACGAACTCCAGTCCGCAGCGGCTGAAGATGGCACGGTAGGCGGCATCGTTCTTTTTGTAGCTTTCGTCCAGGCCGGCGGCGTCGATGTCGAAGGAGTAGGCATCCTTCATGAGGAACTGGCGAACGCGCAGGAGACCGGACTTTGGCCGGGGTTCGTCGCGAAACTTGGTCTGGATCTGGTACCAGATCTGGGGGAGTTGCTTGTAGCTGCGCAGTTCGTTGCGGGCGATGGAGGTGATGACCTCCTCGTGGGTCATGGCCAGGCAGAGCTGGGCGCCCTTGCGGTCCTTGAGGCGAAACATGTTGTCGCCCATCCCGGTCCAGCGGCCGGACTCCTGCCAGATCTCGGCAGGGTTGAGGGCGGGGAGGAAGAACTCCTGGCCGATCTTGTCCATCTCCTGGCGAACGATGGCGACGATTTTGTTCAGGGAGCGCTGCCCGAGGGGAAGGTAGCTGTAGATGCCCGCGCCCAATTGGCGGATGTAACCCGCGCGCAAAAGAAGCTTATGGCTGGCAACCTCCGCGTCGGCGGGAGCTTCGCGGAGAGTGGGTATGAAGAGCTTCGACCATCGGTGCATATTCTATCGATTGTATCGAACCCGCAGGGTGGGAGCAGGAGGTTGTGGCAGGAGCTATAAATCGGGGATAGGCGAGCGGGTGCTTAGAACCAATGGAAGAAAGGCTGCAGCGCGTGGCTTCTCCGCTCGGACGCAAACCTCACTGTGGCTGCCATGAATGGGGAGGAAGAGCCGACGATTGCAGCGACGCGCTCTCGACAGGTCTTTCGCTTCGAAGGTTGAGGGGCGGAGGTTGCTGTGGAGAAAGATGCCCGGCTGCTTCCGGCTCAGGCCAGGATGTCGTGGAGGTGCAGGACGCCCAGGACAGGGGTGGAGGCGGTTCCATCCACGGTGACAATCAAAGCCGTGATCTTGTGCGTTTCCATCAAGGCCAGGGCATCGCCCGCGAAGCGGGAGGGCGAGATGGTGCGGGGTGAAGGGTTGAGGATCTCCGCGGCTGTCTGATGAAAGGCGCTGGGACCACTGCCGGCGAAGAGGCGGCGGAGGTCGCCGTCCGAGAGGATGCCCAGCAGGCTGCCGTTGGACTGGACGGTGGTCATGCCCAGACGCTTGGCGGACATCTCATGGATAATCTCCGGGAGTGCTGCCGAGGGAGCCACCGAAGGGATAGCGTCGCCGGTGTGCATGAGCAGGTCGACGGTGACCAGGCGCTTGCCGAGCTGGCCTCCAGGATGAAGCTCGGCGAAGTCGTGGGGCTGAAAGTTGAGGCGTGCGCTGACGCTGATGGCCAGGGCGTCGCCCAGGGCCAGCATCGCGGCGGTGGAGGCGGTGGGCGCCAGTTGCAGGTTGCAGGCCTCGCGGTCGACGTGAACATCGAGGATGTGCGCGGAGGCTTTAGCCAGGGCGGATTCAGGCGATCCGGTGAAGCTGACCAGGGTGACGCCGAGGCGGGGAAGGACGGGCAGCAGACGGAGTAGTTCTTCAGTGCGGCCGGAGTAGGAGAGCGCGACCAGAATGTCCCCGCTCTGCAGCAGTCCGAGGTCGCCGTGCAGGGCTTCGGTGGGGTGAAGAAACTGGGCCGGTGTTCCGGTGGAGAGCATGGTGGCGGCGATCTTGCGGGCGATCAGTCCGCTCTTGCCGACCCCTGTGAGCACCACGTGGTGGCCGCTGCGGGCAGCTTCGGCCAGCAGCGAGACGACCTGGTCAAATATCTGGTGTTGGGGGCCTTCGAGGCGGCTGGCGAGTTGCTCCAGAGCCTCGGCTTCGATACGGACCAGCTCCGAAGGGCTGTGCAGAGCGGAAGATGGCGAGGGTTGGAGCATCAGATCTCTTGCAGATGTTGGTCTTCAAAAACCATGCTAGCAGACCGGTTGGGGCGGGATCCGGAGGGGCTCCTTGAGAGACAGGAGTGGTGAGCCAGTGGCCAGGGCTGCGGTTGGGTGAAGACCGAAACGGCGATAGACTAAGATCAGGAGCGCGGGCGAAGGATCCGGTTCGCGCCAAAGGATGATGCCATGGGTGGTGATCTTGCTCGCCGTTTGGGTATTGTCGGTCTGCTGATTGCAGGCGTGACGCTGATTGTGCTCGCGGGTGTACATAACTTGCGTTCCCGGCAGACGGAGGTTCAGTCTCAGCAGCAGGCGAATCTGGCTGCTCCGGCCGCCGGCGGTTCGGCTGGAGCCTCAGCGGACAGCGGGGATGACCCGATGGAGACTCCGATGCTGGGGAGGACAGCGCCGAACTTCACGCTGGTCGATCTGCATGGAAACAAGGTCTCGCTCTCCGATTACAAGGGGCATCCGGTGGTGCTGAACTTCTGGGCGACGTACTGCCCTCCCTGCAAGCTGGAGATGCCGTGGTTCCAGGAGTTGGCGGACAAGTATCAGGGCCAGGGCCTGGTGATGCTGGGCGTGGATCAGGATGATGGGATGGCCGTCAGCGATGTGGCCGCCTCAGCCCGGAAGATCGGAGTCACCTATCCGATCCTCATGCCCGATGACCAGGTCTCCAAGAGCTATCAACTCAGCGATTACATTCCCCAGACGTTCTATATCAACAAGAAGGGCATGATCGTGGACCAGACGGTGGGAGCGCACTCCAGGGACGAGATGGAGGCGGATATTGAGAAGACCATCGGATCGGGTGGCGAGTGAGGGTCCCGGGATCGAGATGGATCTTTAGGCGCCTGACCCTGTTGGCGCTGCTGGGTGCGGTCGCCGGGCTTTCTCCGTCCGCGCCGCTGAACTCAACGGCCGGTGCGCAGGAGATTCAGTTTGGGTTGACGCCATCTGCGCATCATGGACATGTGGAACTGCTCTCCGATAACGTCCAGGTGATCGCCGGAGCGCCCCAGGTGGTGCAACTATGGTTCCGGGTGGAGGAAGGATTTCATATCAACTCGCACACGCCTAAGGACCAGTTGATGATCCCTACCCGGCTGCAACTGGATTCAGCCGGTGGCGTCAAAGTGATCGACGAACAGTATCCCGCGGGAGCCTCGTTCCGGTTGAAGATGGGATCGGGCGAGTTGCTGAGTGTGTACCAGGGAAGGTTTTCGGTGAGCGTGCGGCTGGTGGCTCCCAAGGGCGAGTCAACGCTGAACGGCGTGCTGCACTACCAGGCCTGTGGAGATGCGTCGTGCTATCCTCCGCAGTCGCTTCCGCTGATGGTGGCCTTGAGCGGGGAGTAACCCGGGGGCGACCATAAGGGATTGCTCTGGGGTGGAAGTACACGCGGCTGCTGAACCGTCGGACAGGGCGCATGGGCCGGCGCTCTGATCCCTTGGCCCAGAGCACCGGCCCATGCGGAATAGATCCATTGTGTCCGTGGATCTGGAGGGTGTGGGTGGGACGGAGGCGAAGAGGCGCTACCTGCGCTGGTTGGCTTGCTTCTTCTGTGCTTCCAGAAAGCGGCGAAGACGGTCCAGGGTGCGGGCTTTACCGAAGACGATCATGCTCTCAAGCAGTGGAGGGCTGGAGGTGCTGCCGGTGAGGACGGCGCGCAGCAGCATGAAGTTCTCTTTGACCGACCACTGTCTGGCCTCTCCCAGAGCCTTCAGCGAGGACTCGATGTTCTCCACCTCCCAGGTGGCTGCCTCCAGCGTGGTGAGTTGCTCGGCGGCGAAGGCTACTGACTCCTCGAAGCTTCGCTTCTTCGGCAGCCAGATGGACTCTGAAGGAAGGACGTTGTCGGCGAAGAAGAAGCCGGTCATATCCCCGAACTGGCCCAGGATTTCGATGCGGGACTGGATGAGGGGCGCGATGGAGCGGAGATAGCTGTCGGAGAGGATGCTGCTGCGCAGAGCGGTGAAGAACTCCTCCGGGGCAAGCTTGCGCAGATACTCGCCGTTGAGCCACTTGAGTTTTACCAG
>JAJZDM010000132.1 GCA_021806005.1 Acidobacteriota bacterium
CAGAGCGTCTCATCGGAGACGCAGTCCGGCGACCCTGCTGCCACGGCCCAGAACTTCAACTCCACTCCATCTCCGCTCAGCGCCTGACCCAGGCCAGAAGGAATCCGCACCTTGTTCTCCCCCAGGCATCACCCCGGCGACCCCTCCCCCAACCAGACGACCGGCCGGCTGCAGCCCATCGTTCCTCCGCTTCCCTACGCCACCGCGCAGGCCGCGACCCTTTCCGCTCCACCGCCCGGCAGTCAGCCTTTTCTGGCCCGCCCCAACGATACCGTCCCCCTCCCTCCGCTACGCGTCCTGGTGGTCGATGACGACCAGCCGGTACGCAACGCTTGCGCCGAGATCGCCACCGGCTTGGGTTTCACCACCCAGACAGCGGACTCCGTCTCCACGGCGCGCCTCGCTCTGGCCCACTCTTCCATCGACATCCTGCTGCTGGATCTCAAGCTGCCGGGTGGCGGAGGTCTGGCCCTGCTGGAGGACATTCGGGTGGAGCATCCCCAGACCATCGTCGTGATCATGACCGCCTTCGCCACCGTCAACTCGGCGGTGGAATCCCTGCGCAGCGGCGCCGGGGACTACCTGACCAAGCCCTTCACCCTGGAGGAGCTCTCCGGCACCCTGCAGCGCGCGGCGCAGCGCCGCACCTTCGATGTCGAATCCCGCCTGCTCCGCGACCGGCTTCGCTCCGGCGCAGCAATGGGGAACCTGGTGGGCAACTCTCCTCCTATGGAGAAGCTTTACCGGATCCTCTCCAAGGTAGCCGGCACCACCCACCCGGTTCTGATTGTGGGCGAACCGGGTACGGGGAAGGAGTTGGTGGCGCGCTCCATCCACTCCAACGGCCCCAACGCGGAACAGCCCTTTGTCCCGGTAGACTGCGGATCTCTGGTCCCCAGCATGATTGAAGGCGAGCTCTTTGGCTACCTCAAAGGGGCTGTCCCCGGAGCAACCCGCTCCAAGGTCGGCCTGCTGGCCGCCATCGACGGCAGTACGGTCTTTCTGGACGAGGTGGGCGATCTCCCTCTGGACCTGCAGGGCCGTCTGCTGCGCGCCTTGCAGGAGAAGGAGGTTCGTCCCATCGGGGCGGATCCTTCTGCCACCGGGGCCACAGGCGCTGCCGGGCCGGGCAGCGGGATGGGCGCCGTCGCGCCTCTGGCAGCTCGCATCCTGGCCTCCAGCAGCCGCGATCTGCCCCACATGGTTGAGACCGGCCGCTTCCGCAAGGACTTGTACTTCCGCCTGAACGTGGTGAACATGCGTGTCCCTGCGCTGCGTGAGCGGCGCGGCGACATTCCGCTGCTGGCCGCGCACATCCTGGAGCGGATGAAGGCCGAGCACAACACCCGCTATCTCTTCGCCGATGACGCCCTTCGCCTGCTCACAGAGTACGACTGGCCGGGCAACGTCCGGGAACTGGAGCAGGCTATTGAGCGCTCCTGCTCGCTCTCCAGCGGCCCGGTGCTGCACATCGCCGACTTCCCCACTCAGATCGGAGACTTTCACTTCCACGCCCGGCAGCAGGTCAAGGAATCCCCCGGCGCGAGCCCTGCAGGCATCAACGCCGCTGCGGATTTACCCGCCGTGCAGCCCATCGCCGAGTTGGAGAAACAGGCCATCATCAACACCATCAACCAGCTCAACGGCGACAAGCTGATGGCCGCGCGTCTGCTCGGCATCGGCAAGACCACCCTCTACCGCAAGCTCAAGGAGTACGGCCTCGGGGAGGAACCGGCCTGAACCTGGGAGCCTCCGGCAGCGCCTTTGATCGGCCCCTGAACCCTGCCCCAGCGCCCTCTGGGCCGCAGCTCCTGCCGCGTTCCTACCCAGCCGCGGCCTTTTTCCCGGCCGTGATGATCGAGAGTAAGGAGTACACCCACATTTCATGCAAGCCAACCTGATGCTGATTGCACCGGAGACCGTGGCTGAGTCCATCGCCGAAGCTCTGCGCGCCGGACTGGGCGCCGATGTCCAGGTCCTGCCCCATCGCCGCTCCGCGCTGACCACACTCCGGCGCAAGGAGTTTGACCTGATCCTGATCGACGAAGGCATCGCGGCCTCCGATGCCGCCACCACCGAACAGATCTATCAGAACGCCGGCAGCGCCTTTCTGCTTGAGATCAACCTGGCTCTCTCCAGCGCTGAGCGGATCGTTCGCCAGGCCCGGGCCGCACTGGCACGGCGTTCGCAGGAGTTCGCCAAGGCTCAGGCTGAGGCCGCAACGGAACTGCGCAATCAACTGAACGCGAGCCTGGCCGGCCTCCTGCTGGAGGCTCAACTGGCCCTGCGCGATGCCGCCCCGGCCCAAACCCAGCGCCTGCGAAACCTGGTGAAGCTGGCCAGCAATCTGCGCGATCTTCTGCGGGGTTGAAGATCAAGACGTTCTTGCACGATTGACTCGACCGGGCTCTATCAAAGGGGATGCGCCCCACATCTCGGTTTTTGAGATGTGGGGCGCAGGATCTCGGGTACCGCAGCCGTCCTCTCTTCATTCCCAGGTGCTTACACCACCCCCTGAGCACACACCCCACCATCGCTTCTCAACAGCGAAGCGTCCACCGATCGTTGCGGAGAACGTCTATCTTGATCCGGCAGACTGGACCCGACAGACCCGTTTCGGCTCCCGGAGCCGTGCCATCGTCGGCTCCAGTGTCCCTGCATCTCCATCACCGCAAAAGGAAACTGATATATGTACAATCTTATTCGGCGCTTCGCAGTTGAACCCGCGCCTTGACCTTATTGCGCACTCATCTCTGTTTGCGCTTAGCGACGCATTCCGCTGCACTTAGCAGCATGAGGAGAATCATGAAGATCACACCGGGAAAGCTTGCCGGCCTGAAGGCCGTCTCCAACGCACGTAACGTCATTGCCGCCGCCGCCATGGACCAGCGCGGATCCCTGCAGAAGTCGCTGGCCAAGGAGCGTGGCGCCGAAGCCACGGGCCACGACCTTGAAGTCTTCAAGACGCTGGTCACCGATGTCCTGACCAGGCACGCCTCCGCCATCCTGCTCGATCCCGAGTTTGGCCTGCCCGCCGCCCAGCACCGCAACGGCAAGGGCCTGCTGCTGGCGTACGAGAAGACCGGCTACGACGCCAACACCCCGGGACGGCTCCCTGATCTGCTGGATGTGTGGAGCGTACGGCGTCTGGCCGAGGCCGGAGCCGACTGCATCAAGATTCTCCTCTACTACACCCCCTTCGACAAGCCCGCCGTCAACGAGCTTAAGCACGCCTGGATCGAGCGCATCGGCGACGAGTGCCGCGCCCACGACATCCCCTTCTTCCTCGAGTTTGTCGGCTATGATGCCGAGGGTGGTGACGAGAAGTCTGTGGAGTACGCTCGCAAGAAGCCCTCCATCGTCGCTGGCGCCATGCAGGAGTTCTCCAAGCCGCGCTACGGCGTTGACGTCCTCAAGGTCGAGGTTCCCATCGTGATGGAGTACGTCGCCGGAACCAAGGCCTGCAAGGGCCAGGCGGCCTACACTCGCGCTGAGGCGCTGGAGCACTTCCGCGCCGCCGCGGCGACCACCACCCTGCCCTTCATCTATCTCTCGGCCGGCGTCTCCAACCCGGTCTTCATCGAGACCCTGGAGCTGGCCGTCGAGTCCGGCGTCTCCTTCAACGGCGTCCTCTGCGGACGGGCTACCTGGAAGGACGGCATCGCCATCTATGCCAAGCAGGGCGCCGATGCCTTCCGCAAGTGGCTGGAGACCACCGGCGTGGAGAACATTGAGAACGTCAACCGGGCCTTGGAGGGTGCCAGCCCCTGGACCCCCAAGGTTAGCGTCTAAACCAACCCGATCCCTTGAAACCACAATGAGGGCGAGTAAACTGAGCGCAGCATGCGCCGTTTCCTCGCCCTCATCTTTTGCCTGTCGTTTTCCGTGTCACCGCTGGTTCCCTGCGACTTTGCACAATCTCCAGCCCCCGCCCGGTCAGCCTCCAGCGTTCTGGACACCGACGTTGCCCAGTTGCACTACGACGATCTGGCCCGGGACCTGCTCCAGACCCCGCCCGGAAGCGTCCACGATCTCTTCGCCGGAGTCCTGGCCGACCGCACCAGCCGCTTCGACGACGCACTCCGACTGCTAACCCCGCTACTCTCTGACACCACCCTCTCCGCCTCCCGTCGGGCCCTGGTGCTGGGCTCGCTTGCCGATGTCAGCGTGAAGCTGTTCCACTACGCAGCGGCCAGCAAACTCTACAACCACCTGCTGAGCACGGCCGCCGACGGCCTGCCACCCGTACTACTCAAGGACGACCAGGATGACAGCGCTACGCTGAAGCTTCTGGTCAACGCCCCTCCCCAGACCATCCGCCTCGACGGATCCACTCCCGCTGCGCCGGCGGTCGACCTCCGCACCCACTCTGACCCACTGCGCGACATCACCGTCCATCTGACTGTTCACGGGGTGAAAGCTCCCTGGATTCTGGACACCGGCGCCAACTTCTCCACTGTCTCCGCATCCTTTGCCCACAGGCTCGGCCTGGCCCCAAGCCAGGAAGCGGCGCAGACCGAGGGAGTGACGGGAGCTGAAAATCCCCTCCACACGGCTATCCTCGACACGCTGACCATCGGTCACGCCACGCTGCATAACGTGGTCGTCCTGATCCTTCCGGACGCCAACCTCACCATAAGGATAAGGTCCGGAGGAAAGAGGCCGTATGTGATCCCTGCCATTCTCGGCTATCCGGTCTTCCAGTCTCTGGGAACGATCCGCTTTCGCCATCGCCGCTTCCAGGCCGGCAACCTGCTGCCCGTTTCTGGCGACGCTGCCTCCGCGGACGGATCCTCGCCCATCTACATGGAGAAGCTCAACGTCCTGTTCTCCTGCCGCAGCTACGGCCTTGCCCGCAGCTTCCTCTTCGACTCCGGGGCGAACTCCTCCAACTTCTATCTCCCCTACTACCATGACTTCCCCGCAGCGTTCCTCCACCCCAAGCGGGCCACCCGCAGCAGCTCCGGCGTCGGTGGCTCTGCCTCTGACCAGGTCTACCTGCTCGACAATGTTGACCTGGAACTGGCCGGCCGCACGGTGGAACTGCAGCACATCCCGGTCTCCATCAGCCCACAGCACACCCTCTCCGACGAGTTTGAAGGCAGCCTGGGTCGTGACCTGATCTCCAACACCGGCAGCCTCACCCTGGACCTGGCCCATGACAGCGTCTACGCCGGAAGCGTCCGTAACTAGCACCGAAGCTCCTGCTTCCTCCGCTCCAACCGGGGGCCCGTAGATGATCAAGAGGTTGTTTCCCTGGAGAATATTCCGGCATCGGAATGCGCGGTAGCCCCGAGCCAATTGGTGATGCTACGGTAGCAGAGCGGGTGTGCGTGCCCCACATCTCGGTTTCTTTGAGATGCAGGTTCGCAGGACGCTCAGGGCAGGCAACTCCGAGCCATCCTTCTTTCAAAAACCTTCAGTACTCGGCACCTGCAGACGATCACGAGGATGTTGAAGGACCGGAATGCGCCGCTCGCTGGACCCTGCCCATGCATGACCGTACGCCGCCGGAGCCTTGCGAATCCATCCCCGCCTCCCCTACTCTGTCTCCACCGATGCGTTCCGTTCTTCCCACTCTCCGCAGACCGCACCTATCCACCTTTCTCCGGGCCTGTCTAGCTTGCATCCTCTGCTGGGTCCTGTCGCCCTCCCTCGCCAGCGCCCAGACCTACACGCCCAGGACCATCCACATCGAGGCTCCGCCCACCGTCGACACGGCCAACGCCCTCCGCGTCCTCAACCTTCCCTCCGGCGCAGCGCTCACCCGGCAGCAGATCGAGACCGCGCTCGGCCGCCTCGCCGATACCGGTATCTTCAGCGAGATCTCTTATACTGTCAGCTCCGCAGCGCTCACCATCAAGCTCACCCCCTCCTCCAGCAGCCTGCTCCGATCCGTGCATCTGGCGAACTTCGTCTGGTGGCAGCCGGCGCAGCTCGAATCGCTTCTGGAAGCCACCGTTCCCGGCTACCAAGGCAAACTTCCGCTCTCCGGCGCGCTCGCCGACCAGGTTAAAGCCACACTGGTCTCTCTGCTCAAGGCCAAGGGAATCCAGGCCACCGTCGCGGAAGTCCAGTCCACCACAGACCCCGGCATCGTGAACCTGAGCATCACCAACCCTTCCATCCTCGTCGACGAGATCATCCTGCCGGGCACACCGCCGGAACTACGCCAGCCCATCAAGCAGTTCACCGATACCCTGTATAACTCGGAGTTCGACAGCGACAAGACCGTCAGCGCCCTTCACGAAAACGTCCTGGAGATCTACCGCAACGGCGGCTACCTGGACGCCACCGTCAGCGCGCCGCTGGTCTCCGCACCCCACTCCGACCTCTTCAACTACGCCGTCGATCTCACCTCCACCGTCCAACCCGGCGATCTCTATCACCTGTCCTCCATTGACGTCTCCGCACTCACTCCGGCAGAGCAACAGGCGTTTGCCATAGACGTTCCCACCACCCCCCTCACCGCAGCCGATCAGGCCCTCAACGCCGCCATCGGACAGGCTCTCGGCAAGATCGGCATCCCACGCGCCAGAGTCGTCAGCACCGTGGATCGGAACCATCGCACCGTGGCGCTGCAGGTCCTGCTCCCTCCGGCTACAGATCCATCTGCCCCTCAACCCGCCCGTCCCTGACCCCCAACCGCCGCGCGCAGCCCTGAGAAAGAGAAAGGGCCGGGATCGCTCCCGGCCCTCCTCTTATGCCTTCAACTCCACTCGATGAACCTCCGCAAGAGTTGCGCAGAGAGACTACGCTTCGGCGCGAGCCACCTCGCCGGCGATCTCCTTGGCGTCCTTCAGGGCCGCCATGTCGCGCTCCTTCTTGACCTCGGCAGAGCTCCGGCCCAGTTCGCCGGCCATCTTCTCGGTGGTAAAGGCCTCGATGACATCTCCCACTCTGATCTCCTTGAAGCCCGCCAGGTCGATACCGCACTCCACGCCCTGCCGCACCTCGGAGACATCGTCCTTGAACCGCTTGAGCGAGGTGATCTTGCCCTTCCACACCTCTTCGCCCTCGCGCAGCACTCGCACCTGGTTGTCCCGCCGGATCAGCCCGTCCGTCACCTGGCAGCCGGCGATCTGGCCAACCTTGGTGATCTTGAAGACGTTCAGCACCGTAGCCCGGCCAACGTAGTTCTCCTTGAACACCGGCTCCAGCAGGCCATACATGGCCTTGGTAATCTCGTCCTGCAGCTCGTAGATGATCGAATGCAGTCGGATCTCGACGTTCTCCCGCTCGGCAACCTCGGTCGCCTTGCGGTCGGGCCGCACGTTGAACCCGATCACCACCGCATTGGAGGCGGAGGCCAGCAGAATATCGGACTCCGTGATGGCGCCTACGCCGGAGTGCAGCACCTTCACCCGTACCTTCTCGGTCGACATCCGCTGCAGCGAATCGGCCAGCACCTCCACCGAGCCCTGCACATCGCCCTTCAGGATCAGGTTCAGATCCTTCATCCCAGCCTGCTTGATCTGCTCCGCCAGTCCTTCCAGAGAGACTCGAGAGCTCTTGGCAAGCTGCGCCTCGCGCTCCTTCATCTTGCGATACTGCGCAATGCCCTTGGCCTTGTCGCGGTCCGCCATCACCAGGAAGGTATCGCCCGCATCCGGAATGTTCTCCAGACCCAGAATCTCCACCGGGGTTGACGGTCCGGCCTCCTTGATCTCCTGGCCACGATCATTGAACATCGCGCGCACTTTACCAAAGGTATTGCCCACGATGTAGCTATCGCCCGTGCGCAGAGTTCCATTCTGCACCAGCACCGACGCCACCGCGCCGCGTCCACGGTCCAGCTTGGCTTCGATGACCGTTCCCACCGCCGGGCGCTCCGGCGTCGCCTTCTGCTCGTTGGTATCCGCCACCAGGCAGATCATCTCTTCCAGGCCATCCAGATTTATCTTCTTCTTGGCCGAGACCTGGACGAACTCGATATCCCCGCCCATGGAGGTGGCCTGTACACCGCGCGCCGCCAACTGGTTCATCACCCGGCTGGGATCGGCCTCCGGCTTGTCAATCTTGTTCACCGCGACGATCATCGGAACCTTCGCTGCCCGGGCATGATCGATCGCCTCCAGCGTCTGCGGCATCACACCGTCATCGGCGGCCACCACCACAACCACAATGTCCGTGATCTTGGCCCCGCGCGCACGCATCCGCGTGAACGCCTCGTGACCGGGAGTGTCCAGGAAGACGATCTCCCGTCCAAAGGCTGGTGAGCTGGGATCGTTGATCTTTACCTTGTAAGCGCCGATGTGCTGCGTAATGCCGCCCGCCTCGCCCGCCGCTACATCGGTGGAACGAATGGCGTCCAGCAGCGAGGTCTTGCCGTGGTCAACGTGACCCATGATGGTGACCACCGGAGCCCGCACCACCTCCACCATGTTGGTGGTGTCCTCCAGAAGTCCCTCGATCGCCTCGTTCTCCAGCTGCTCTTCCACCGAGATGACCGTAGCCTCGGCGCCAAACTGCCGCGAGACCTCCTTGACCAGTTCACCGTCCAGCGACTGGTTCACTGTCACCATCACGCCCTTCATCAGCAGGGTCGCAATCAGATCCTTGCCGCGCACCTCCAGCTTCTCCGCCAGATCCTTCACGGAAATGCCCTCGGTGACGGTGATCGTCTTGGTGATGGGGACCTCGCCCAGGGGAATCTGCGGACCGCCAAAGCGCGGAACACTGTATCCCTTCAGCGCGACCTCTTTGTTCTTCTCATAGCGCGGAGCACCACGTCCACGCTGTCCGGCACGCACCGGCCGGCTCGGTCCCGGAGCCTCGCCCGGGGCGGGCATCAACCCTCCCGGAGCAGCTCCCTGGCGGGAGCCAAACCCTGGCCGCCCGGCTCCAAATCCCGGTCGCGGCGAGGATCCCGGCGCACCCGGACCACCCCCAGGACCACCTGGAAACGAACGCGTGGGATGCATCGGCCGGCGGGCTCCCGGAGCCATAGGCGGCCGCATGCCAGATCCTCCCGGTCCTCCAGATCCTCCAGGTCCTCCCTGATATCCCGGGCGCGGGCGCTGAAAGATCGGTGTGCGCATACCACCCGGCGGCGTCGCCGGGGCGCTGTAGGTCGGGCGTGGGCCGGTCTGCGGCATCACCACGCGCCGCTGTACCGGCGCGGGAGCCGCTGGCGCTGCGGC
>JAJZDM010000133.1 GCA_021806005.1 Acidobacteriota bacterium
GCAAATGCAAACAAGCAGGAACCTGAGATGAGTAGGAATCTTTTAAGCATGGGATCTGTACCTCTTGTTGGGAGACTCTCCTTACGGGTTTGATCTCTGCTTTGAACTTCCGACGGGAGAACGATGCTCAATCAGGAGCACGTTGATGGCCTTTTTCTCCTGGCGATCGTGGCGGCAGCATGCCATGTGAATTCAGCCGTTTAGCCGGGCATTCCGGAGTGAACCTCAGTGCCGAGTCCGGCATATATGCAAAGGATTGCATTTTGCCATAGAAAGCCAGTTCCACGCGAATGAGAGGCCCATCAGGCGGTGCTGGGTCAGGGAGCGGGATGCCCGGCCTCAGGCGTTCGGTTCGCCCTGGTGGGCGAGGATGTAGTCCAGGTAGTTGTTGGCCGTGGTCTGGATGAGTGCGAGGTCAGCCGGGGTGGTGGTGCGGCGGACCTTGCCGGGCAGGCCCGTCACCAGGGAGTTTGGAGGGATGATTGTGCCCTCGGTGACGAGAGCACCGGCGGCGATGATGCTGCCGGCACCGATGTGGGCGCCGTTGAGGACGATGGCGCCGATGCCGACCAGTACGTCATCGTCGATGGTGCAGCCGTGGATGGTGGCGTTGTGGCCGATGCTGACGCCGTTGCCGATCAGAACCGGATGGAGGTGACGCATGCCGTGCAGGACGGCGCAGTCCTGGATGTTGGTGCGCGCCCCGATGCGGATGAGGTGGACGTCGCCGCGGACCACGGCGTTGGGCCAGAGGGAGGAGTGGGAGCCGAGGTGAACGTCCCCGATGAGCTGGGCGGAGGGGTCGATATAGCAGCCGGAGGCGAGGGTGGGCCAGACGCCGCGGTAGGGGCGAATCATGAGGATGAGTATAAAGGGCTCTTGGAGCGTACTCTCTGAGGTTGGCTCAGAGAGTACGTCCACCAGGCATCACCTGGCGTCTCTCCATCTCAGTCACCGCGGCCCGCAGCAAAGCGGCTGTGTCGGCTGGGGCGGAAGGTTAGCAAATCGTGCATTTTTGCGCGCCAAAGGCTCAGATTTATGTGTCAAAAGCTCAGAGACGGGCTATGCTGAATAGATAGCCGCTCAGGCAGGTAGGGAGGTGGAATACATCTTGGCAGAAGTACGTGTTCAAGAGGGCGAGCCCTTGGAGAATGCTCTTCGCCGCTTCAAGCGGAAGGTGCAGACCGAAGACATTATCAAAGAGGTCAAGCGCCACTCCTTTTACCTGAAACCAGGCGAGAAGAAGCGTGTGAAGGAAGCTCTGGCGCGCAAGCGGAACCGCAAGAAGGTTCGCAAAGAGCAAGAGTAATGGAAGCCTCCAGCCAGGATATCCAGCGGGCGAATTCGCCGGTTCAGGATGTCTGAGCTGGAGGCGGAACGATGAGAGTTACGGGCTGATTCAGCTTGCGATCAACCGGCAAGAGTGAGTTGGCACGGGTGAAGTGGCGTCAAATTTCAGGAGTCCAGGAACGAGGAGTTGTGGGCTGGCTGAGTCGGAGTCGTTCTGGTTCAGCGGGCCGGCCTCCCGTGCAGGGAAGAGAGTCGACGGGGAGGGGGCACCAGGCGTTGGTGCTCGCTCCCCGTCGAACGCCGTAGGTTCCTCAGAGCTTGGTGAGAGAACAGACAGAGGCAGTACCGGGCCCTTGTAGCAGATCAATCCAGGTTTGAACGCATCCGCCGTTCGAATCGTCTTCGCCAGAACCGAAGACACCCATCCTTTGCGGGCCTGTTGCTTGCGAAGTGGCTCCTTGTGTTATGCGTGGGTGTCTACGGCCATACTGAAAAGAAGATGCTTCAGGAGCTGATGGCTCCGGCTGCGATTCATCCTTATCCCGCAGGATGGGAGAAGGCGCAATGCAATTTGTCGATCGATTGCTGAAGTGCTCCGACTGTGGCAATGACTTCGTGTTTACCGCCGGGGAACAGATTTTCTTTTACGACAAGCAGTTCAAGAACGATCCCAAGCGTTGCAAGCTGTGCAAGGCGAAGCGATCGGGTGCGAGTCGAACTGCGAGCGGAACCGGGGCGGCTGTGCTGCCCTACTCGCGGACCGAGACGCGGACGATGTGTTCCGCGTGCGGGATTGAGACGACGGTGCCCTTCAAGCCCACCCAGGGGCGTCCCGTGCTGTGCCGTTCGTGCTTCCAGATGAAGCGGCCGCCTTCGGCTGGGGCTGCGAATCTGGATACGTCCGCTGCGCCGGTTGCAGACCTTTCGGACCAGGTGCGGGAGGTAGCCAGGCCGGCGGCCATCGAGTTGATCGCCCAGGCGCCCGGTGTGATGGTCATTGAGGGGGAGTGTGCTCCTGACCGGATGGCGGCAGCGGCCAAGATCACATAGAGCCGCGCAGTCGGAAGGGCGGCGCAAGTGCTGGGCGATTATTGGTTTCCGCGCTGGCGCAGTGGGCGCGGGGTGCGACGTATACTCGCTCCATGCATCCCGCCTATACAAAACAGGATGACGAACTGGTGCGGTCGCGGCGGATGCTGGGCGACCTTGAGCTGATTATCTGCAGCGATGGAAGCTACATGCTCGACGGCGGGGCGATGTTTGGCGTGGTGCCCAAGCCGATGTGGGACAAGCGCACGCCGGCCGATGAGCAGAACCGGATTCTGCTGGGGTTAAACACGGTGGTGGTGCGGAGTGGCGGGGCCGTGGTACTGATCGAGACCGGGATCGGGAACAAGCAGCCGCCCAAGATGCGTGAGATCCATCAGAATCAGGAGCGTCTGCCGGCGTCGCTGGCGGCGGCCGGGGTGAGCGTGGACGAGGTGACCCATGTGGTGAACACCCACCTGCACTTTGACCACTGCGGATGGAATACCACGCTGGGAGCCGATGGCGTCTCTCGTCCCACCTTCCCCAACGCCCGCTATTTTGCGCCAGCATCCGAGTTGGCGCAGGGACGACTGCAGCGGGAACGTGACCGGGTGAGCTATCTGTGGCCGAACTATGATCCGGTGATTGAGAGTGGGCAGCTTACGTTGATCGATCCGGGGGGCAAGGGAGGGTTCACCCCTGAGGATGCGCGGTTGAAGCCCGGCGACGGCAAGGCGCTGCCTCCGGTGGGGATCCAAACCGAGATGCAGATCGCCCCGGGCGTGATGGTGGAGAATCTTCCTGGGCATACCGCTGGCCTGCTGGGCGTTCACATTGAGGCCAGAGCGCATGGGGGAGCGGTTCGCCATGCGTGTTACGTCAGCGATCTGGTGCCCACCCACCATCATCTGGATGCTACCTGGGTGATGGGCTATGACCTTGATCCGCTCACCTGTATTGAGGAACGCAAGCGGTTCTGGGCGCGAGCGATCCCGGAGCAGTGGCTGGTACTGTTTACCCATGACCATCAGGTTCCAGCGGCGTATGTCACCTTGAGTGACAAAGGCAAGCCGGTGGTGAAGGAAGCTGAGACAGGCAGATGAAGCAGGCCGGGAGACCAACTGGCCAGAAGGCAGGAGAGGTTGCATGGCGTACACGGTGAAGGATGGGTTTGCTCACTTTGATCCGGCAGAGATGCCGAAGCCGGATGTCTACAAGCTGCTGGCTTCCGTCATTCTGCCTCGCCCCATCGCCTGGGTGGTGAGCCGTGATGGCGAGGGACGGCTGAATGCGGCGCCGTTCTCCTTCTTCAACATTCTTTCCGCCGATCCGCCTCTGGTAGCGATCGGCTTCTCCGCTGCGCCGGACCGGGAGGGCAAGGACACGCTGGCCAACATACGGACAAACGGAGAGTTTGTGGTGAACCTGGTGCCCGAGGAACTGGCGCAGGCGATGAATATTACGGCGACGAACGCACCGCGAGGGGTCGACGAGACCAAGCTGGCCGGGCTGGATCTGGCCAAGAGCGTGGTGGTGGATGTACCTCGGATCGCAGGCTCGCCGGTGGGGCTGGAGTGCAAGATCTTCGAGGTGCTGGAGCTGGGCGGAAGCGGGACGATTGTGCTGGGAAGGGTGGTGTATGTGCAGGTGCGCGAGTCCGCGTTTGCGAATCTGGAGCGATTGCGCATCGATCCAGCGCAGTTGCGGCTGATCGGGAGGATGCACGGCGCGGGTGGTTACTGCACGACGCGAGACATGTTCTCCATTGACCGATTGAGCTGGCCGATGGAGGAGAAGAAGTAGAAGCTCAAGCGGAGAAAGCTGACACCAGCAGGGGTATCTTCGTGTGAGAGCAGCGCGACGCGTCTACTTTTTCAGGGATATTGCCTGGCGAGTGAGTTTCCGGGGTGCGGCCTGGGTTTTCGGGCGGTTCATTCGGAACAGAAGCCCGGCGCAACAGAAGTCCGGCTGAAAAGCCGCCGGCCAGCAGGGATGATCTGCCAGCCGGCGCGGACGTTACAGACGGATGCGCAGCCTCTCAGGCGGAGGCGGTTTCGCTGGCGATGATGGAGACGAAGCGGCCTTGCTGGCCCCGGTCCTGGAACTTTACCACGCCATCGATCTTGGCGTAGAGGGTATCGTCGGAGCCGCGGCCGACGTTTTTGCCGGCCTTCAGCGGTGTGCCGCGCTGACGGACGAGGATGGAGCCGCCGCTGACGGACTCGCCGGCAAAACGCTTGACGCCGAGTCGCTGCGCGTTGGAGTCGCGGCCGTTCTTGGAGCTTCCCAGACCTTTTTTATGTGCCATTGCTGTCTGCCTTTCGCGCCGGTGGATGAGGCGCTGAATCTTCTGTCAATCTGTCTTTCATCTGCAATCTGGAGCATGGCCGGCGCTGCGGAGCAGTGCGGCGCAGAACCGGAGCGCAGGCTGTACCAGTGGTTACGCCTGGCTGGCCTTGAAGCTCTTGCCGCCGACCAGGATCTCCTTGATCTTGACCTCGACAAAGTTCTGGCGGTGGCCCTGGAGCTTCTTGTACTGCTTCTTGCGCTTGTAGTGGAAGACCAGAATCTTCTCGCCGCGGCCCTCCTGGACCACCTCGGCCAGGACCTTGGCTCCGTTCAGGTCGTTCTCAAACTTGCCCTCTTCGCTGGAGACAGCCAGGACCTCGGAGAAGGTGATGGCGCCATCTTCATGGGCGGAGCTTTCAATGCGGACGGTGTCGCCGGGGGCGACGCGGTACTGCTTACCACCGGTTTTGATCACTGCGTACATAGCTTTAAACCTCATGGCAGAACGGCAAAGAACCACATGCCGCCTGTATCGAATTCGTTCCTGCGTCCCTCCAGCAACGGCTTTGCAGCGTGCTGCAAAGAGAAGCCCCACAGGGATCACTTGTCGGAGTTGTAAGGGCGCGGGATGGAAGTCTCCGGACAAGCCACCCATACGGGGGCAGCACGGAACCGGCACGAATCCGGCATGGATTGAATCCCATGGATGCCTGAGGTCCCTGCCTGCCCATCTGCGCGTCTGCCCTTGCAGAGGGAGAACTCCCGCCACACCGCCAAACTATGTAAGTTTACCGGGAAACCGAGGCCTGGTCAAACGGAATATTCCCGCGCCTTGATTGACCCGGTATGGGCCGTCTCCTATAATTGCGCTGTGCCTATCTGTCCTCTCGCGCCCGCGAGCCTTTCCTTCATTTTTCCGTGATGAGAAGGAGCAAGCCGGCAACATCCTCGGATGTTCCAACGGGCGGAGGAAGGTGCGGCAGCCTTCCCTGCGGCGCTTGGCGCCGGGAGTAACCCAGCCGATATCTCCGGAAACCGGATTCTTGTAAGGAGTCTTACACACCGCATGAACCGTACCTTTGTCCTTGCTACTGCGCTGGCGACCGGCCTCGCAGCTTCCTCCCTCGTTGCACAGACCACCAAAGCTCCAGCAACCCATGCAGCCGCTGCCCCGGCGCCGATCAAGCCCCAGGCCATCCCCGCGAAGATCGCGATCATCGCCTTCGAGCAGGGAGTCATCGCCACCAACGAGGGGCAGCGCGCGGTCGCTGACATCCAGAAGAAGTACGAACCCAAGAAGGACGCCATCGAGGCTCTCTCCACCGAGGTTGACTCGCTCAAGAAGCAGTATCAGGCACTGCCCGCCAACATCTCCGATCAGGAGCGCGCCAGCCGCCTGAAGAACATCGATGACAAGGAAAAGGCGCTGCAGCGCAACGTCGAAGATGCTCAGAACTCCTACAACCAGGACGTTCAGGAGGCTTACGGCAAGATCGCACAGAAGTTTGGCGGTACGGCCGTCAAGTATGCCCAGGATCATGGCTTTACCGTGCTGCTGAATGAGGGCGGAGCCCAGGGGCTGCCGACCGTTCTGTGGTGGCAGCGCGAAACCGACATCACGCAGGCCGTCATCGACGCCTATAACACCGCCTCAGGCGTAGCTCCGCTGCCGCCGCAGGCGCCCACCCCGCAGCACGCGGCGCCGGCAGCAGCACCCCAGCAGTAGCCGCCGCGCAGCCAGCGCGTGAACAACGAGAAAGGAGGCCGGAAGGCCTCCTTTCTCGTTGCATGCCAATCGCCCTGGCTACGGTTCGCTGTGCCTGACTTCTGCCGACTTGAATCTTCCCATTCCTCTGGGGCCTAATCCTTCCTGTTCCTCTGCGGCTTGAATCTCGCTACTCTTCTCCAACTTTCAATACCGCCAGGAAGGCTTCCTGCGGAATATCCACCTTTCCGATTCGCTTCATCCGTTTCTTGCCCTCCTTCTGCTTCTCCAGCAGCTTCCGCTTGCGGCTGATGTCTCCGCCGTAGCATTTGGCGATGACGTTCTTGCGCAGGGCAGAGACGGTGGAGCGTGCGATCACCTTGGACCCGATCGCGGCCTGAATGGCCACCTCGAACATCTGTCGTGGGATGAGCTCGCGCATCTTCTCCACCAGCGCCTTGCCACGTTCGTAGGCCGAGTCGCGATGCACGATCATGGACAGCGCATCGACGGGATCGCCGCCGATGAGGATATCCATCTTCACCATGGGTGAGACCCAGGAGCCGGCCAGGTGATAGTCCAGCGAGGCGTAACCCCGCGAGACGGACTTCAGCCGATCGTAGAAGTCGAGCACGATCTCATTGAGGGGCAGTTCGTAGGTGAGCATGACCCGGGTCTCGGTGACATACTCGAAGTTCTGCTGCCGCCCGCGCTTCTCCTCCACCAGCTTCAAGATCCCGCCCACGTACTCTTCATTGGTGAGGATCTTGGCGGTGATTACCGGCTCTTCGATCTGTTCGATCTCGGTACTCTCTGGCCAGCGGGAGGGATTGTCCACCTCGAGCACGGATCCATCCGTCATGGTGATGCGGTAGCGAACGCCGGGAGCGGTGGTAATCAGATCCAGGTTGTACTCCCGCTCCAGTCGCTCCTGAATGATCTCCAGATGGAGCAGGCCAAGGAAGCCGCAGCGGAAGCCAAAGCCCAGGGCTACCGAGGATTCGGGCTCGAAGCT
The DNA here is from genome assembly GCA_021806005.1 of Acidobacteriota bacterium. Taxonomy (GTDB): domain Bacteria; phylum Acidobacteriota; class Terriglobia; order Terriglobales; family Acidobacteriaceae; genus Granulicella. The sequence continues at coordinate 7,329 of JAJZDM010000133.1, forward strand.
GAACGAGCTGTCGTTCAGGCGCAGCTTCTCCAGGGCGTCGCGCAACAGCGCATGCTCATGCGAGTCCACCGTGTAGAGCCCGGCGAAGACCATGCTTTTGATGTCTTCGAAGCCCGGCAGGGCGTTTGCGCAGGGCCGGTCGGCGTGGGTGATAGTGTCACCGACCTTGGTGTCCGCCACGTTCTTGATGGTGGCCACGAAGAATCCCACCTCGCCGGCGCTGAGTTCATTGAGCTCGACTGGCTTGGGTGTCATCACGCCCATCGACTCCACGTCGAACTGCTTCCCGTTGGACATGATCCGGATCCGGTCGCCCTTGCGCAACCGGCCGTTGATGATGCGGGCCAGCACGATCACGCCGCGATAGGCATCGAACCAGGAGTCAAAGATCAGCGCCTGCAGCGGCGCCTCGGCGTTGCCTTTGGGCGGGGGCAACAGGAGCACGACCGCCTCCAGGATGTCCTCCACATGGAGTCCGGTCTTGGCGCTGACGGCAACGGCATCCCTGGCCGGCAGGCCCACGGACTTCTCGATCATCTCCTTGGTGCGCTCAATGTCCGCGCTGGGCAGGTCGATCTTGTTGATGACCGGAATGATCTCCAGGCCGTTGGAGATGGCAAGGTAGGCGTTGGCCAGGGTCTGGGCCTCTACTCCCTGCGAGGCATCGACCACCAGCAGCGCCCCTTCGCAGGAGGCCAGCGAGCGGGAGACCTCATAACTGAAGTCCACATGCCCGGGCGTGTCGATCAGGTTCAGTTGATAGGTTTCGCCATCCGATGCGGTATACATCATGCGCACGGTATGCGCCTTGATGGTGATGCCGCGCTCGCGCTCGAGGTCCATGGCATCGAGCACCTGGGCCTGCATCTCGCGCGAGCTCAGGCTTCCGGTCAGCTCCAGCAGCCGGTCCGAAAGGGTTGATTTGCCGTGGTCGATGTGCGCGATGATCGCGAAGTTACGGATGTGAGATGGATCCATGGAGAGTGAAAAATCCTGCACTCCGGTGGGCATTGCTTCCGCACCTGTGTGGAGTGGAGCTTCTAACCTCCATCTTAACATCCGCTCGCTTGCCCGTCCCCGAACGCAGGCACCGCTTACAATGAGGAGGTTGATGCAGAACCTGAGAGCTACCTTCTTCGCCCGACCGGGCGCCCTTCTCACCCTCTGTGTGCCGTTGCTGGCGCTGGCGCTCTCCGGCTGCCAGAGCGGTCGCGGCACTGCCGCTCCCGGCAGCATGGCGGCCAACAGTACGGCGCCTGCGCTCCAGCGGCAGACGACCGCTCAAGCGCAGGGCCAGAATCAGGGTCAGACCGACCAAGGCGAGCCCGCGGCCGCGACCGCCAACCCTGCCAGCCAACTTCTTGCCGCAGAGCACGAACAGAAGGTGCAGGCGCTGCTGGCCAAAGCCGAGGCCAGCTATCAGGCCGGCGTGCAGAACTACAACTACAACCGCCCGGATGCCGCCAGGCAGGACTTTGACTTTGCCGTTGACACGATGCTTTCCAGCGGCATGGACCTGAAGAACGACCCCCAGCTTGCTGACGCGTTCGATCAACTTCTTTCCGCCATCAACTCACTGGAGATGTTCGCGCTCAAGCAGGGCAGCGGCTTCTCGGAGCAGATCCAGGAGGCTCCCGCCCAGGCTGCCAGCGAGGTGAC
>JAJZDM010000134.1 GCA_021806005.1 Acidobacteriota bacterium
GCTTGCTGCCCCCTGAAGCCCTCGCGGCCGTCGTTCCTCTGGCCTTTGCCTACGGAGGCACCGCTCAGTTTGTAGCAGGCGTCTTCGAGTTCAAATTTGGAAACACCTTTGGCGGCGTTGCCTTCTGCTCCTACGGCGCGTTCTGGTGGTGGTTCTCGCTCCTGCTCTGGACCCTCGGCGCAGGCTGGTTGAAAGCCCCCGCCGCTGCAGGCATGGCCACTGCGTTGATGCTTTGGGGCATCTTCACCTTCGTCCTGTGGCTCGTCACCTTCCGCCTCAACAAGGTTCTGTGGAGCGTCTTCCTGCTGCTGATGCTCACCTTCTTTGCCCTTGCCGCCAAAGACTTTGGCTTCGGCGCATACTGGGGCAAGCTGGGCGGCTACCTTGGCCTGATCACCGGCCTGGACGCTGTGCTTCTGGGCGGGATCGAGTTGCTCAACACCGTCGCCGGCTACACCGTCATCTCCACCGGTACTCCCATCATCTCCTAGCCAGCAACCAGCGCTCCGGCCATATCGGTCTCGCTATCCGCCGCAAGGATCCTGAGCGCCATCCGGTAACCGGACACACGAATCAACCGATCGGAGAATAATGAATCATCCTATCGATGGACAAGGAACGCGCCCGCGACCGTCACGTCGCGGGCGCATCATATTAAACATGGCAACGCTTACCCTTCGCATCGAGAACATGCACTGCGGCTCCTGCATCCGCCACGTCACCCAAACCCTCAACACCTTACCCGAAACTCATGCTGAAGAGGTCCGCATCGGCAGCGCTCGCATCACCACCAGCGCCGAGCCGGAGAGGATTCAACAAGCTCTCTCCGCGGCCGGCTACCCGGCGGTCGTCGAGCCGGCAGGCGCATGAGCCAGCAGCTACTGCGCATCCAGGGAATGACCTGCGCATCCTGCCAGATCCACGTGCAGAAGGCGCTGCAGGCGGTTCCAGGCGTTCACACTGCCAGCGTCAACCTGATGGCGCACACCGCTCAGGTCTCTTCTGAGACGCCCATCGACGCAGAGCTCCTGATCACGGCCGTACGCAACTCTGGCTACGGTGCCGCCCTCCCCTCGGCCTCCGGAGATAGCCAGAGTCATTCAGCCGCACAGAGTTCCTCCGCGGGTCACGAGGGGGAAGGCGATGAGAGCCGACACCTTGGCCTGCGCGCCTCCCTGGCTCTGCTCGCCGGCAGCATCGCCATGGCCCTCTCTATGCTGCTCTCCGGCTCCGGCGCGGCTACGGCACAGGCGCTCCTGCACCTGCCTGCGCAACCCGTCCGCTGGTTGCTCTCTGCCCTGGCCCTGGCCACCATGCTCTTTGCTGCTCCGGAGATCTACGCGGCCGCCTGGCGAGCAGCGCGCCATCGCGCCACCAACATGAATACCCTGGTCGCGCTGGGCACCACGGCAGCCTTCGCCGCATCCTTTGCCGCGACCGTCGCTCCAGCCTACTGCGTCCGCCGCGGCCTCTCCTCCGACGTCTACTACGAAGCGGTCATCTTCATCCTCGCCTTTCTGCTGATCGGCCGCTGGCTGGAGGCGCGTGCCCGTGCCCGCGCCACCAGCGCCCTACGCGGCTTCGCCCAGCTTGAATCGGCTGACGCACGTCTGCTCGACCTTCCCGCCGGAAGCACCTCCAGCGAAAGCACCTCCCCCATCGACTACAGCCGCCTCCCCGAAACCATCCTTCCCCTCTCCGCCATCGTGCCCAACGATCTTGTTCGCGTTCTGCCGGGGGATCGCATACCGCTCGACGGCCTCATCCTGGATGGCCGCAGCTCGGTCGACGAGTCCATGCTCACCGGAGAGCCCTTGCCCGTCACCCGCTCGGTCGGTGATCGCGTCTCTGGAGGTACCCTGAACCTGGATGGGCCGCTGGTGCTGCAGGCAACCGCCGTAGGACAGGACTCCACCCTGGCCCAGATGCGGCGCCTCCTGGAGCAGGCGCAGTCCAGCCGCGCCCCCATGCAACGCCTGGCGGACCGCGCCAGTGCCATCTTTGTCCCCTCCGTCCTCTCCCTCTCCGCCCTCACCTTCCTGCTCTGGTCTGTTGCAGAGAACACCGCAGGCCACCACGAGGGCTTCAGCCGCGCCTTATCGATCGCCATCTCCGTTCTCATCATCGCCTGCCCCTGCGCCATGGGGCTCGCCGTCCCGGCAGCCATCACCGTCTCGCTGGGGCGGGCCGCCCAATCAGGTCTGCTTATTAAAGGTGGCGAGGCTCTGGAGCGCCTGGCCAAGGTGGACACCATCGCACTGGACAAGACCGGCACCCTCACCGAGGGCCGTCCCCGCATCGCCGCCTTCGTCCTGTCCAGCCAGGCCATCCTTGACGCCCCCACGCTCCTCTCCTGTGCTGCCGCAGCAGAGAGCCTCTCGACCCACCCGCTCGCCCAGGCCGTGGTGGAGTACGTTCGCCGGACAGAACAAACCATGGAGCCGGCAGACCTTCCCGCCGCGCCCACCATCTCAAACCACCTCACCCTTCCAGGCACCGGCATCACTGCTACCGTCTCGCTGGCCGGCGGCCAGACGCATCGGCTGGCCCTGGGCAATGCGGCTCTGCTCACAGAATCTCCGTTGCAGGGCCCGCCGCCCAGCGGACTGCGCGCCCCCGACCATCTGGCCAACGCCACGCCCCTCTATCTTCTCCTTGACGGCATCCCGCAGGCGGTCTTCTTTGCCACCGACGAACTCCGGCCCAGCGCCAGAGCCGCCGTGGCGCAGCTCAACACCCTGCACATTCATCCGGTCCTGCTCACAGGCGATATTGCCGCTTCAGCCACGCCCATCGCCGAAGAGGCTGGAATCCGCGACGTTCAGGCCCACCTCCTCCCTGCGGACAAGCTCACGGCCATCCGCACCCTTCAATCCGCCGGCCGCAGCGTGGCTATGGTCGGCGACGGCATCAACGACGCGGCAGCGCTGGCCCAGGCCAACGCCGGCCTGGCGATGGCCTCCGGCTCTGATCTGGCTCGCGAAGCCGGCGACATTCTCCTTCTGAACCACGATCTCTCCCTGCTCCCACTCTCCATCCGCATCAGTCGGCGCACGGTGAGGATCATGCACCAGAACCTGGGCTGGGCCGTCATCTATAACATCATCGGAATCCCTCTGGCGGCCGGCGTCCTGTACCCCCACTTTCACATCCTGCTCAGCCCTATCGTCGCCAGCGCCGCCATGGCCCTCAGTTCGGTCAGCGTTCTCACCAACTCGCTTCGTCTCCGCTCCCTGCCCAGCGCCTGATTCTGCTCCGGTTCCCCGTCCGTCTTCTGAGTCGCTGTTTCCACGCGATACACTGGAACCACCGCCCTCGGCGGATATAACGTGCGCATCTTCACCCGCTACATCCTCCGTGAGATCACCGGCTACGCCCTGCTTGGCGGCGTCCTGTTCACCTTCATTCTCTTCATGCGCTATCTGTTGCCGCTGATGGAGCTTACGGTGCGTGGCGTCGCCTCACCCCTGGATATCTTTCGCCTGATAAGCTATCTGCTGCCAGGGTTCTTGTCCTTTACGATCCCCATGGCCGTACTGGTCGGCATTCTTCTGGGTCTCAGCCGCCTGGCCGCAGACAGTGAAGTGACCGCCATGCGCGCCTCTGGGGTAGGCGTACTCTCCTTTGTCCGCATTACCAGTATCTTCGCCATCCTCTTCTGGATGATCGGTCTGGCCAACTCACTTTACGTAGCACCGCGGGCCGCAAGCGCGCTCCTGCAGTACGAGAACGCCAGCAAGACCAGCCAGGCCACCGTCGAGGTGCTGCCGCGGGTGTTCTACGAAGACTTCAAGAACTACGTTCTCTACGCGCAGGACGTCATTCCCGGAGCTAACGGAACCGCGATATGGCGTCACGTCTTTCTGGCCGACCTGAGCAAGCCGGCCAACCCCCACATCATCACCGCCAACAGCGCCACGGTGCTCAGCGGAGGCCCCCAGACCCTTCGTCTGGAGCTCTCCAACGGCAGTCGCCATGACATCTCACTTTCGAATCCGGGTCAGTACGATATCTCCACCTTCGTCAGCACCGAACTGCCCATGCAGACCACCCCTCAGGAAGAAGACTCCCACCTGAGCCGTCGCGACACACCCATGCACGCAATGAACACGCGTGACCTCTGGACCATGGCCAGGGCCTCTGGAGCCAGTTCACGGGCCTACCGGATCGAACTGAACTACCGATTCGCCTTCCCCACCGCCTGTCTGGTGCTGATGCTGGTGGGTGTTCCCCTCGGCATCTCCTCGAAAAGAGGAGGCAAGGGCGCGGGATTCGTAGCCACCCTCGGCCTGGTCTTCGTCTACTACTTTCTTTCCTCCATGGGCATCGCCCTGGCGCGCCAGAACAAGCTTTCGTCGGCATTGGGGGTTTGGAGCGCCAATATCCTCTTTGCTGTGGCAGGGGTGGTGCTGCTGCAGCAAATCTCCCGCGGCGGCGCCGTCCTGGAGATCTTCGCCGGCGTCGGCAGAAGCATCACCAGGCTCTTCGACCGCCTTCGCAGCCGGCCCCGGCCCCATAGTGACGGAAACCCTCCGCATCCCGGCAGCGACGGCGCCCTCATGCAGCGCCTGCGCCGCTCCCTTGGCATCCACTTTCCACTCATCCTGGATGAGTACGTCATGGGAAGCTTCCTCCGCAACTTCCTCCTGGTGCTGGTCACCCTCATCGTTCTCTTCATCATCTTTACCTTCTTCGAGTTGATCGGCGACATTCTTCGCTACCGCACTCCGCTCTCCGTGGTGGGCGACTATCTCATCAACCTCATCCCCTTCATCATCAACTCCGTCCTTCCGCTCTGCTCCCTGGTCGCCGTGCTCATCACCTTCGGGGCGCTCAATCGCAACAGCGAACTGACGGCGATGAAGGCCGCCGGCGTCAGCCTTTACCGCATCGTCGCGCCCATGCTGGTGGTCGCCACATTGCTCTCCGCTCTGCTCTTTGTCTTCGATGAGACCTATCTGCCGGTTGCCAATCGCCGCCAGGAGGCTCTGCTCTCGCAGATCAAAGGCAAACCCGCCCAGACATTTCTCCGTCCAGACCGTAAATGGATGTCGGGTGAGACCACCGGCTCCGGAAGAGGACAGGCGCAGCCGAACCGGATCTTTTACTACCAGTTCTTCGATACGGACCGGAATCTATTCGACAACCTCACAGTCTTCGAGTTCCAGCCCGGCACCTTCAACCTTACCCGCCGCATCTTTGCGCGCAGCGTTCGCTGGGACGACAAGCTCAACGAGTGGGTCTTTGAAGATGGGTGGCAGCGCACCTTCCAGGGCGAATCCATCACTGGTTACGCCCCCTTCACGCTGGCCACCTTTCCGGAGATCCATGAACAGCCCAGCTACTTCAAAAAAGAAGAGCTCCAGTCGCAGGAGATGTCCTTCACCGAACTGGCCAACTACATCCGGGACCTGGAACAGAGCGGATTTGACACTATGCGTCTGCGTGTCCAGCTCAACCGCAAGCTGGCTTATCCTCTCATGACACTGGTGCTGGCGATCATGGCGATTCCCTTCTCGCTCTTTGCCGGCAAGCGAGGCAGTATCGCCGGCCTCGGCACCGCCATCGGCGTCGCCATCTGCTACTGGATCATCGCCAGCATCTTCGAAAACCTGGGCGACGTCAACTCTCTTCCCGCCATCCTGGCCGCATGGTCTCCAGACATGCTCTTCGCCATCGCCGGGGCCTACCTTCTGCTCCGCACCCCCACGTAGGGCAGAATCCGAGTTCCTGTGCCCGGAACACCCTCCTCCACGCCTCTCCGGTTGCTTTCACTCGCCTCTGAATAGGCTCCCGGGTCAAGGCTCGATCAGCTAAACTTGATGCTGATATGAAAACATCAAGCCTCCCCGTTTGCACGCTTGCCATGGCTGTGATGGCGCTCCCTCTGGGAGCCCAGACCGCAGCCAGCCACGCTGTTCATAAGACCACCGAATCAAGCGTCCGCCGCATTGGCTGCGTCACGCCCCCCCAGATCGCCTCCACCATCCCCGCGCTTCCGGCAAACGCACCCTGCCCACGCATTCTTTACACTCTCACGCATGTTCCGGACACTCATCTGGACTATGCCTCGCCGCTCCTGAGCGCGGATGTGCGGGATGAACTCTCCGGGAAGAAGTCCACTTACTCGCTGATCTACGTGGACACGAAGATTGGAACCGGCCCGGTAGCTCAGTCTGGGAAGTTCCTCACCGTGCACTACACCGGTTATCTTGCCGATGGCAAAAAGTTCGACTCCTCCGTGGATCGCGGCGAGCCGATCACCTTCCCCTATGGCCGGCGACGCGTCATCCAGGGTTGGGACACCGGTTTTGAGGGTATGCGCGTAGGCGGGAAGCGGCGTCTCTACATCCCATACCAGCTCGCCTATGGCGAAGCAGGCCGGCCGCCCATGATTCCAGCCAAGGCTGAGCTGGTCTTCGACGTGGAGTTCATCAGCCAGGGCGACGAGATGCCAAAGCCTACCGTACCCTTCCGCCGTTCCCTGCCGGCGCAGCCTGCGCCCAAGCCAACTACCCCAACGCAGCCGTCGACGACCCAGCCGGCAAACTCCCACCCATCGAAATAAATCGTAGAGCATCCAGTGTAGAGTGTAGAGAAGAAGGCTGCGGTTACGCTGCAGGATGGCCGTGGCTTCACGGCCCTTCTCAACACTCTGCCTTCTACCCCCTGCCGTTATGTTCTCCCGCGTCAAGCCGCTCTTTCCCTATCTCCGCCGCTACTGGAGAAGCCTGCTGGCAGGCGGCCTGGCGCTGATCGTTTACAACACATCCAAGGCCATGATTCCGCTGCTCATCGGCGGAGCCATGAATGACATCCAGCGCAACCTCTCGGCGTCCAGAGTCGAACAGATTGCACTGCGTCTCTTCTCCGTTGCGCTGGTAGCCGCCGTTGCTCTCTATCTCACCCGCCAGATCATCATCGGCGCCTCGCGTGAGATCGAATTCGATCTGCGCAACGACATCTTCGCCCACCTCTCCAGGCAGCCGCCCGAGTTCTTCCAGCGTCACCGCACCGGCGACATCATGGCGCGCACGACCAATGACCTGAGCGCCGTTCGCCAGTTGCTGGGACCGGCCATCATGTACTCGGCCAACACTGTCGTCTTTACCGCACTCGCGCTGCCCTTCATGCTGCGCATCTCGCCCCGGCTCACCCTCTTCGCCTTCCTTCCGCTGCCCTTTGCCTCGGTGCTGGTGCAGTACTTCGGCGCACGCATCCACACCCGCTTCGAGCGCATTCAGGCCATGTTCTCTGACATCTCGGCACAGGCTGAGGAGAGCTTCTCCGGTGCGCGCCTGATCCGAGCCTTTGCTCAGGAAGATGCGCAGATCGCCACCTTCGAGGCCTCCAACCAGGAGTACATCCGCCGCAGCCTCCTGCTGGCGCGCCTGATGGCCATGCTCTGGCCGACGCTCGAACTGGTGCTCGGCCTCTCGCTGGTGGTCAGCCTTCTGGTCGGCGGCCATGAGGTGGTCCTGCACCATATCAATGTTGGTCAGTTCACCACCTACATGGTCTTCATGGTGCAACTCACCTGGCCCATGATCGCCATTGGATGGGTGGTGAACATCGTGCAGCGCGGCACCGCCTCGGTCATTCGCATCAACGAACTGATGACGGAGAAGCCCAGCATCGACGACACCCACGCCGATCCAGTTCTCCTCCAAAGCACTGCCAGTCAGACGAACTCCGGACCGACGGTGCCGGCAGAGGTCAACTCCACGTCCATCAGCGGCAACATCGCCTTCCGTCACCTGTACTTTGCCTATCCGACCGGCCCCGAGGTCCTGCATGACATCACGCTGGAGATCCCTGCCGGATCATCGCTGGCCATCGTCGGACCTACCGGCAGCGGTAAATCGACGCTGGTCTCCCTGATTCCCCGACTCTACGATCCACCCAGCGCATCTGCGGACACCATTACCCTGGACGGCCGCCCCCTGCGTGAGTACCCCTTGCACATGCTGCGCGCGGCCATCGGTTTCGTTCCCCAGGAGACCTATCTCTTCTCCACCACCATCGCCAATAACATCGCCTTCGGCGTTTCAGCGCCCCCCGGCAAAGAGACGGAGTTGGAACAACAGGTGGAGGCTGCAGCCCGAATCGCCCGTATCGCTGATGAGATCCTGGAGTCTCCCAGCGGCTTCCGCACCATCGTTGGCGAGCGCGGCATCACGCTCTCAGGCGGTCAGAAGCAGCGCACCGCGATCGCACGCGCCATCCTTGCTGACCCGCCCATCCTGATCCTGGACGATGCCCTCTCCAGCGTCGATACCTATACCGAAGAGCAGATCCTCTCCGGCCTGCGCACGCTGATGCAGGGGCGCACCACCATTCTGATCGCTCACCGCCTGTCAACTGCCCGCAACGCGGACCGCATCGCCGTGCTGATTCACGGCCGCATCACCGAACTGGGCACCCATGAAGAACTCCTGGCCCGTGGCGGCTACTACACTGACCTGTTTGAGAAACAGTCCCTGGAAGAAGAGATCCTTACCATCTGAAGGTCTTCATGCAGTTATTGTTCTCATAAGCCATCGAAATCGATAGAGCATCTTCAGTGCAGGTGTAGCGGGACGCCTCGACCTCGATGGGCATTTTCTCCAATGAGAACGCCGCTGCAAACCCGCTTCGGGATCCCCATCAACACTGAACATGCTAGAGACATGCTCCCAGGCAGAGCGCAGGGGCCGTTACCGGCGGTCGTGCAGTGAGCGATTGTCTTGCGCTCCTTCCATACCCTGTAGTCCTGCCCTTCTCTCGCCGCAAAAAATCATGGCAGCCACTACGTTGCGGTAGCGACTGCCATGCGGGTCAAACGGTTGGAACGCCTGTCTGCGCTTAGAACTCGTAGTGCAGCGACAGGGTGAGGATATTGGTGTGGAAGTTACGGGGCGAGACGAAGCCGTAGGCCGGCGTTCCCGCACTCATCGCCGTGTTGGGGATCGTGCTGCAGGGCACCGAGGTCT
>JAJZDM010000135.1 GCA_021806005.1 Acidobacteriota bacterium
GCGAATCCGGCAGGCACACCTCCGACTGGCAGTTGGTGCATCTCTTTGATCCGCGCTACGTCGTGCCCGATTCGGTGATGCCCAACTACGCCTGGCTGTTTCTCGGCAGCCCGGACCGCCCCTCGCAGGACGCACTCGATCTGGTCGCCTACCTCAACACGCTGGGCCGCGCTGCTGTTCAGTCCGGGCGAGTCCCAAAGGTCTTACCTCCCAGGTTGATCCTCCAACTTCCCGCATCCTCCCCGGACAACAGCCAGATCGCATCCGGAAGATCGGTCTTTCTGCACAACTGTGCCGGATGCCACGGGGACAACGGCAGAGGCCACTCTCCCGGCGGAAGCATGCTTCGTCCTGTTGCCTTCAACCTGGCGGACTTTCAACTCGCCCCGGGCCGCGTCCTGAACGTCCTCGAAGACGGCATACCCGGAACGGCCATGCCTGCCTGGAGCCGTCTGCCTCAATCCCAGCTTCAGGACGTCGCCGCCTATGTGCTCTCCCTCGGCAAAGCACCGGAGTTGCTCCCCAGCCAGCAATTCGCTCCCCCACAGATCCTGATGCTGGCAGGACAGCGTGTCTTTGATACCCACTGCACCCGCTGCCACGGGGACAACGGCGCAGGGGACGGGCCGCAAGCGGCACAACTCCAGCCGCCACCGGCAAACTTCCATCAGATGCTGGTCTCCTACAATGGGGCCGCACACGTCATCCAGCAGGGGGTTCCCGGTAGCGGCATGCCTGCCTGGCCGCTGTTGACGCCCGGCGAGATACAGGCAGTCACCTACTACATGCGCTCCCTCTATCAGGCCCCGCAGAGCGATCCGGCATCTCACCCATCGGGAGGAAGCCAATGATCACATGGGTCGTCAGCATCATTACCCTCATCCTGCTCCTCTTCATCCTCTGGCGTCGCATCTCAAAAACCTTTCGTGAACGCGCCGAACTTCCCAAGATCCAGTTTCTCGAAAACCTCGGTCTTCATCCAGCCGACGAGAGCAAATCACAAAACCCTTCTTCCAAGGAGAATCACCATGAATAACCTGACCCGTAGATCGTTTGTATCCAGCGCCGCAGCCGGCATGACGGCTTTTGGACTCCTGAGCAGCACAACCCCCTCCGCAGAGTCTCAGCTCGTGTGGACCAGCTCAGAGTGGAAGCTCGCAGAGTTCAATCGACTCGTCAACGATCCCGCCCGCATCAAGCAGGTCTACGACGTCGTCCAGATCGGGGATGGCAAGTTCCTCAACAACGTCAAGAACTCCCTGAACGGACTGCAGTTCGGCTTCGCTGTCCCCAAACAACAGATCAAGATCGCGGTGGCCATGCATGGACCGACGAACATGCTCAACTTCGACGACTACGTCTGGAAGAAGTATCAGATCGGCCAATGGCTCAACGTCAAGGATCCTGCAACCGGCCAGCCTGCTGAGAAAAACCTCTTCTACTCAGCGGCAAAGCTCCCCACGGGGCAAACCGCCTCAACCGATCCTGACAACGAACACTCGATCTACCAGGCCAAGAGCATGCAGGCTCTGCAGGCCCGGGGCGTACAGTTTCTGAGCTGCCACACGGCTACCGAGGAGCAGGCACGCGCTCTGATCCACCTGAACAAACTGTCCCAATCGCCCGAAGAGATTGTGCAGGACATGCTGGCGCACACCGTTCCCGGCACCTTGGTCGTTGCTTCCATGGTGGCGGCAATCGCCCTCTTGCAGGCCGAAGGGCATTACACCTACATCACCGTGTAGTTCCAAGGAAAGGTTGCAGTCAATGACAGTATTCTCAAAGCTGATCTCTGTGTTTCTGGCAATCTCCTGCGTGCCTCCCGCCTTTTCGCAGGCAAATCCCCCCTGGAGCAAAGGAGCCAACGACCCCGCTACGCAAAAGGGATACGTCTTTCACGTCCCGGATGTGGACAACATTCCGGACCTCCACGGCAATCCCTGCGATGCCAGGCTGGTGATCTTCATCGGTGGCAACCAGTTCTTCGTCCTCCCTCAACTGGTTGCTGCCTTTACAAAACAGCATCCAGAGCTCGCAGGGCATATCTACTATGAAACACTCCCACCGGGAATCCTGCGCAAGCAAATCGCTGCGGACGGAGCAATTACCCTGGGCAACTTCACCCTTCAGGTCAAGCCGGATGTTTATGAGGCCGGCAAGCGCACCCTCCTCCAGATGGAGCAAAAAGGCGAACTGAGTAACGTCGTCGAATATGCGACCAATAACTTGGAGATCATGGTTCCGGCGGGAAACCCCCAACACATCCAGTCGCTCAAAGACCTCGGACGACCCGGTATCCGCCTCTCTATGCCCAACCCGGAGTGGGAGGGCGTGGCCAACCAGATCGCCGCCTCCCTGCGCAAGGCTGGTGGTGAACCGCTCTATCAGTCCGTCTACCAGTCCAAAGTCAAGGACGGTCAGACCGTCCTCACGGAGATTCACCATCGCCAGACGCCCATGCGCATCATGAGCAGGCAGGTGGACGCTGGCGTCACCTGGGCCTCCGAGGTCCACTTTCAGCAGAGCATTGGAGATCCCATCCAGGGCGTAACAATTCCCGATAATCAGAACGCAACCGCCATCTACGCCGGCGGTGTGGTCCGCAACGCTCCACACCCTGCAATCGCCGCGCAGTGGCTCGCCTTTCTCAAAACTCCTGAAGCGCAAACCATCTATCACCAGTATGGATTCCGCTCAATGCCGGCGTCTTCTCGCTAGGAAATCACCATGCAATTGACCCCATCAAATCGAATGCGATCAGCAATCCTTCCACTCATCGTCGTCGGGCTCAGCCTCTTTGCCGTTGGGTACTCGAACTCCTCCAACTCACCCAACCAGGCACCCGCGGCTAAAGGGCCTGCAGGCATCTCACCCGACCAGCAGAAGAAGTTGATTCATCAAGGAAAACTGCTCTTTGACCAGACTCCGAAGTATGCACGGGATTATGTGGGCAACGCACTATCCTGCAATGACTGCCACATCGAGAGCGGAACTGCGGCGCACGTCGTCCCCATGACCGATCTCGCCGGGCAGTTTCCCATGTTCAGCAAGCGGGCCGGACACGTCATCACGCTCCAGAACAGAATTCAGGAGTGCTTCGCCCGCAGCGAAGCCGGCAAACCGCTCCCCCTTGACAGCCCTCAGATGAAGGCGATGGTTGCCTACATCGATTGGCTATCAAGAAATCAACCCAGGACCAACCCGTATCCCGGTCGTGGACTCATCAAGCTTCCACCCCTCATGGGTGATCCCACACGAGGCAAGACGATCTATGTCGCCCAATGTGCTGAATGCCATGGCATCAGCGGAGAAGGCGTTCCGCCCATCCTGCCGGCGCTCTGGGGCAAGAACTCCTATAACGATGGTGCAGGCATGAATAATCCGGCCAAGATGGCCGCCTTTATCTCCTACGCTATGCCGCAGAGTCATCCCGGAGCCCTCACCCCGCAACAGGCCTATGACGTTGCAACCTACATTCACACCAAGCCGCGGCCTAAGTTCAACGAAGCATACAAGTCCTATTAGAGTCTCTTTGGACTCACGGATCCACAAAACAATGGGCCTTCCATCCCTCGCGCGGCACCAGGCGCCAAGGATGGAAGGCCACAGTCGTCTTTGACATCTGCGACACTTGGTCAGTAGGTGCAGCACAACTCCCGGACTCGGGATAACTCTCCCGAAACCTGCCTGTGGCGCACCTGGCCGAACTACATACATTCCCAACGGCGACTAAGGAGTCGATGCTCCCGACGCGGGCCATTGGCCTTTTCCCTTGCCGCTCTCAACACCTCGCCAGATGAACACGAAGCTCTGTCTCTGCCGTATAATGAGTGCTCTTCGCCATCCCCCTCTCCTGTGAGGTATGCCACCCTGGTCAACCGCCGCTGCATCTCGCCCGTGCTTTGGTCTTCGTTCCTCTGTCTCTCTTCGATCGGCTATTCGCAATCGACGCCGATCCGGATCACGGCAGACCTCACCGATGCCCCGCGCAAGCTCTTCCGCGCTGAGATCGATCTGCCCGTCAAACCCGGCCCTCTGGCGCTCACCGAAGCCGCCTGGATCCCAGGCCACCACTCCCAGGCGTTCGTCGAGAACAACATCACCGGCATCGTTTTTACAGCAAACGGCCAGACGATCCCCTGGCAGCGTGACGATGTTGATCTCTACAAGTTCCACCTCACCGTCCCGCAGGGCGCCACCGCTCTGCACGTTCATCTCGACTACATCGCCAACGCCAAGGCGACCTACGACCTCGCCGTCCTGGAGTGGGAAGACCTCCTGTTGTATCCCGCCGGCGAGCCGGTACGCGAGATAGCAATCCAGCCCACCGTGATTGTGCCGCAGAACTGGGGCCTGGCCACCTCTCTGCGACCCGTTTCACCCTATGACCAGCAGCATCCTGCCGGCGGAACGGTACACTTCGCCGCAACCAACGTCGAGACGCTGGAAGACTCACCCATCATGACCGGGATCAACTTCAAGGAGTATCCGCTGAATGCGGCTGCACGAGGAGTGGCTGACGCCAAAGGTCTGGGCCAGCAGAAGCCCGTCTACATCGACGTCTTCGGCGATACGCCCGAAGGAGCTGTACTCCAGCCCAGCGTCGTAGCCGATCTCGAGCATCTGGTGACCGAAGCCGTGGCCATGTACAACTCCACGCACTATGACAGCTATCATTTTTTGCTGACGCTCACCAAGTTTCCTCCCTACGGCGGCCTCGAGCATCACGAGTCGTCGGATAACTCCCTTCCCCCAAACGCGCTCGCTACCAGCGCAGCGCTCCAGGTAGGCGGCCCGGTGCTCTCGCATGAGTACACCCACTCCTGGAACGGGAAGTATCGTCGCCCCGCGGGTCTCGCCACGTCCAACTTCTCGGACCCCATGAAGGGTGAACTGCTCTGGGTCTATGAAGGTCTCACCGACTATCTCGGCAACGTTCTGGGCGCGCGTTGCGGCTTCATGACCGCCGCAGACTACCGATCCTACCTCGCCTCCATCGCCGCCGAACTCGACAACACCGCCGGCCGCCGCTGGCGTAGCACGGAGGACACTGCGATCAGCATCTCTGGCCTCAGGGGCGGGTCGGCCTGGGCTAACTGGCGTCGTGGGTCGGATTACTATCCGGAGGGTGACATCGTATGGCTGGACGTGGACACCACCATCCGCAGACTCACCCATGACCAGAAGAATCTGCATGACTTTCTCGCCATCTTCGTCGCCGGCCACGGAAGCACCCCTCCCCAGATCGTCCCCTACGGATTCGACGAGCTTGTCGCTGATCTCAACCAGGTGGTTCCCTACGACTGGGCAACCTTCCTTCGCGAACGCGTCTACACCGTGCAGCCGCACGTAAACGTCGAAGGCATCCAGCAGGGAGGATGGAAGCTCGTCTATACTGACCAGCCGAACGAGTACCAACAGGCCAGATCCTCCGCCTTCGGCCGCGGCAGATCCGGTACGAACGTCTGGTACTCACTGGGGCTGGAACTCGATGCCCAGGGCGTGATCGGAGACGTCCGCGTCGGCAGCCCTGCTGACGCTGCAAAGCTCGCGCCCGGTGAGAAGATCCTGGCCGTCAACGGACATGTCTACTCTGGCGATGTCCTCCGGGACGCTGTACACGCTACAAAGGCCGGCGGTCCTATGAATCTGATCGTACTCAACGACATCCATGTGCGCACGGTCGCCATCGAGTATCACGGCGGCGAACTTTATCCGCATCTGGTGCGCATCGACGGCGTACCGGACTACCTGGATGAGATTACAAAGCCACTCACCCCGGCGCCTCCCGTGCCCACAGAAAAGGTACAGACCGAAAACACCCAATAGCGCATCATCCCTGTTGATGGGCGGTCTACAGGGGACGTGCGGTAGCGTTTTCTTTGACGGAAAACGCCACTCCATGTAGAAACATCTCCACCGGCGGGAATCATGCTGTAACCATCGCCTCCGCTGCCTGGCCGTCTTGTAACGATAGAGGATCCTCTATCGCCTCAATAGCGGAATATCGGCGCTTCTGGACGGCCCGTCACACATGCACGCAGGGTCATAGCCTGCCCCTGAAACCTCCGGACTGCAGATCCTACATCTGTGCCGGCCGCGAAGGCCATCTCCAGTCGCTGATCTCGGGACGGTCAACTCCGTGCTCGTTCGCATAGTTCACCGCATCGATAATCTGGTTCTTCAGCCACTCCTTGGTATGCGCTGCCGCAACCTGCAGTTTCGGCACGCGATCGATCACATCGATCGCCAGATTGAACCGATCGATCTGGTTCAAGATCGCCAGTTCCAGCGGAGTGTTGATGTTTCCCTTCTCCTTGTACCCCCGCACATGCAGATTCGCGTGGTTGGTCCGGCGATACGTGAGCTTGTGAATCAATGACGGATAGGCGTGGAAGTTGAAGATCACCGGCTTGTTCCGGGTAAACAAGCCGTCGAACTCAAGGTCCGGCAGCCCATGCGGATGCTCGGAGACCGGCATCAGGCGAAGCAGATCCACGACGTTCACAAAGCGGATCTTCAACTCCGGACAGTGCTCCCGCAGAATCGCCGTGGCCGCCAGGGCCTCGAAGGTCGGAATATCGCCAGCACAGGCTAAAACCACGTCCGGCTCAACGCCATGGTCATTACTGGCGAACTCCCAGATGCCAACACCCTTGGTGCAGTGCTCAATCGCCTTCTCCATGGGCAGATACTGCAGATGCGGCTGCTTGTCCGCAACGATCACATTCACATAGTTCGTGGTGCGCAGACAGTGGTCCGCAACACTCAGCAGGCAGTTGGCGTCCGGAGGCAGATAGATCCGGGTCACCTCTGCACTCTTGTTCGTCACCAGATCAAGAAACCCCGGATCCTGATGCGTGAATCCGTTGTGATCCTGGCGCCAGACCAGGGAGGTGATCAACAGATTCAGCGATGATACCGGGGCCCTCCAGCGCAACTCCAGCTTGCTCTTCTCCAGCCACTTCGCATGCTGGTTATACATCGAATCGATCACATGCACAAACGCCTCGTAACTGGCGAAGAACCCGTGGCGTCCCGTCAAAAGGTAGCCCTCCAGCCATCCCTCCAGCGTGTGTTCGCTCAGCATCTCCATCACCCGGCCATCAGGGGCCAGATAGCCGCCATCGTCATCCGAGGGCAGTCGTTCCTCCAGCCATGTCTTCTGGCTCACCTCGTAGATCGCATCCAGCTTGTTGGACGCCGTCTCATCCGGCCCAAACACACGGAAGTTCTCCATGTTCCGGCGCATCACGCCGCTCAGAAACTGTCCCAGCACATGCGTGGAAGAGACCTGCAACTTGCCCGGCTCCTCCATCTTCACCGCATAGCTTCGAAAGTCCGGAAGATCCAGCGGTTTGCGCAGCAGCCCACCGTTTGCATGTGGATTGCCGGAGATCCGCCGCACCCCTTTCGGAGGAACTTCGCGCAGTTCCTCCACCAGCCTGCCCGCCTCATCAAAGAGCTCCTCCGGCCGGTAACTGCCCAGCCAGCGATCCAGCATCGCCAGATGCTCCGGATTCGTCTTGGGATCGGCGATCGGCACCTGGTGCGCTCGCCATGTACCCTCCAGCTTGTGCCCATCCAGCTCCGCCGGGCATCCCCAACCCTTCGGCGTACGCAGCACAATCATCGGCCAGCGTGGCCGCTCCCCCGGAGCCGACGCCGAACGCGCACGCTGCTGAATCGCGCGGATCTCCGCAACGCACCGCTCCATCACCTCCGCCATCCTGGGATGCATCAGGGCCGCATCGTCGCCCTCCACAAAGTACGGCTTCCACCCGTAGCCCACCAGCAGGCTCTCCAGCTCCTGGTGCGGAATCCTCGCCAGTATCGTTGGATTCGCAATCTTGTAACCGTTCAAATGCAGCACCGGAAGCACAGCTCCATCGGTCACCGGATTCAGAAACTTGTTGGAGTGCCAGGAGGTCGCCAACGGCCCGGTCTCCGCCTCTCCATCGCCCACCACCACGGTCACAATCAGATCCGGATTGTCGAAGGCCGCTCCAAATCCGTGCGAAAGGCTGTAGCCCAACTCGCCGCCCTCGTGGATCGACCCCGGCGTCTCCGGCGTGCAGTGGCTGCCAATCCCACCCGGAAAGGAGAACTGCCTCAGGAACCGCCGCATACCCTCCGCGCTCTGTCCCATCGTTGGATAGATCTCCGAGTACACGCCCTCCAGATAACTATTGGATAAGGTAGCCGGCGCCCCATGCCCTGGTCCGGCAACGTAGATCACATTCAGATCATATTTTTTGATCAGCCGGTTCAGATGGACCCAGGTGAAGGTCTGCCCCGGATCACTTCCCCAGTGCCCCAGCAGCCGATTCTTGATGTGCTCCGGCTTCAACGGCTCGCGCAGCAGCGGATTCTCCTGCAGATACAACATCCCAACGCACAGGTAGTTACAGGCCCGCCAGTACGCGTCCAGCTTGCGCTGTTCCTCTGCTTCCAGGCGGCTGGGTCCCGCTCCTTCCTCCTGCACGGAAGACTCCAGAACCACGCTTGTCGTATCGTCGTTTTTCATCATTGCTTCACCCCTTTCTCGACCTCTGCGCCTCCGGCACATTGTGTCAGCAAGAGACGGTTACACTCCCTGCATTCCCATGCGGACAACATGCGCCGCCACCATCTCATCCTCCTCCGCTGGGACCACCAGAACCGCAGTGCGGGACGATGCCGTACTGATGCGTTGGATGCCGCCCTTCGCCGCCTGGTTAAGATCCTCATCCAGACTCACGCCCAGCCCCTCCAGTCCAGCCACAATCTCCTGGCGCGTCCGGGCATCGTTCTCTCCCACACCGCCTGAGAAGACAATCACGTCCAGTCCACCCAACAGCCAGCAGAACCCTCCCATCGCCTTCGTCACACTGCGTGTAAAAACCCTCAGCGCCAGCCGCGCGCGCGCATCGCCCGCGTTCGCCGCGGCGCGAATCTCCCGCACGCTGTTTTCCAGTC
>JAJZDM010000014.1 GCA_021806005.1 Acidobacteriota bacterium
CTGGATATCGTGCTCAGCCTGACCCGGTCCCCGGTCCGCGAGGTGCGCGCGGTGGGCCTGCCGGTACTTTCAGCCAAGACCGACATCGCCAATGTTCGGGTCGAGTTCGAATCCGGTTGCGTCGCCAACTTTACCGCCAGCCGAGTCTCCACGGAGCAGGTGCGGAAGCTTCGTCTCTTCCAGGCGCATCAGTATCTCTCGCTGGACTTCGCGCGCCAGGAACTACTGACGATCAGGGTGGACCCGGAGGTGGTGGCCGCGATGCTGGCCGCCGGCACGGCACGGAATCCGGCATCCGCAAGACTCGATTCTTCAATGCTTGCATCCGCAAAGCATCCTTCGGCGGGCCTGTCTCTCAGCCACTCCGAGATCCCCAAAGGTGAACCTCTGCTTCTGGAGCTGGAGGACTTTGTGCGCGCGGTGCAGACGCGGACCCAACCGCGGGTTCCTGCCGAAGCAGGCCGGCAGGCGCTGGCGCTGGCGCTGCAGATCAACGAGCAGATTGCCAGCCACGCCCACCGTGCCGGACTGCTGTAGAGCCTGCCTTTACTTGAGCTTCTGCACTGTGGTTCCGGGTGGAATGGCCAGTTCGAACTGATCCGGATCGAAGGGATGGTTCGGCGTCAGCTTGGTGACCACGATCTTGAGGGAGTACTCATCGAGGGGTCGCCAGATGGTGATCACGGATGGAAACGGCACGCCGCCATAGGTCTGATAACTATCATAGGTGGCCTGGGTTTCCACCTCGCCGCGATCGTTGTAGATGTCCTGCTGAAAGGGCAGCATGGTGACCCGGCTGACGTGCACGACACGGCGCATGCGCAGGACGTTGCCGCTGGTCTGCGCCAGGACCAGCAGGTTATAGTCCGGCTCGACCGTCTCTATCCTGCGGCGCACATCCTGGTGCACCACGCGGGTTGACTCTGTCATGGTGACGAACTGACTGGAGGGGATACCGGGGATCAGGAGGGAGTTGAGGAAGATCGAAGGCCGGAGGTTCTCCAGCCCGTTGCTGGAGGGCACGGTGACCTTGTCCGGTCCCTGGACCCAGACATTGCCGTGGGAGGAGGCATGCATCAGGGTAAAGGAGTCGCCGCGGCTCACCATGTCCAGGGCCCGGGAGCCGATGACGGGGAGCTGCAGGATTACACGGAGGTCGGCCGGCTTCTGTACAAAGATGTAGCCGGTAAAGGAGGTGTACTGCTTCAGCTTGCCTTCCTTGCCCCCGCCCGTGGTCGCAGTGATCTCCACCTGTGCATCCAGGGTCTGCATGGCCCGATCGCGCTCCGAGATCTGGTGCTCCACCTGGTCAACGGTAGCCGTCTGGTAGACAGTGGGGGCATGGGTCTTGAGAATAAGGCGTGTCGTTGAAAAGCAGCCGGTTAGCCCGCCTGTCATCAACCCAACCAGCACCGACAACGCTCCAAGATTCCTCATCAATCCCAATGACTCATTATATCGACTCGATCCGAGCCCTCCAGGATGCAGAAAGATGCAGAATCTTCTGGCTTTAGCAGCTAGCCCCACCAGCGCGGCACAAGGGCTGGGGAGGTGGAGCCTCTGGCTGTGCACCATCCGGTCGTCCTCGGGCAAGGCCCGGCTGCGGGGCTCCGAAGAGAGATTTGGTGGAACCTATTTTGATTCAATGAGTTGCAGCCAGCGTGGCCAGGCCTGCCGGGGGCCTGGATACCGCTGCAGGAGAGATTTAACGCCGTGCCGATGCACGATAGGAGGCTACGTTGGCATTGTGCTGATCAAGCGTCGCGGCGAATCGGGTAGATCCTTTGGCATCTGCAACAAAGTAGAGATAGTTGGTGCGGGCGGGATGCAAGGCCGCCCGAAGCGAGGCCACTCCGGGGTTGCAGATTGGTCCTGGCGGCAGGTTCGAATGGGTATAGGTGTTGTACTCGGAGTCCGACCTCAGCTCACTCTGATGAATGACGCCGGTCCAGGCGCCGCGCAGCAGGGAGGCATAGATGACGGAAGGATCGGTCTGCAGCGGCATCCCCGCCGCGAGGCGGTTCTCGAAGACGCTGGCCACCTCGGGACGCTCCGCATCGAGGTGGACCTCCTTCTCCACGAGAGAGGCGAGGATAACGACCCGAGGGGCCTCAGCCGGCGTCATGCCGAGGCGCCGTGCCTGCAGCCGGAACTGTCTCACCATGGTCCGCAGCATCACCCGTGCCCCCGCATGACGGCTGAACTTGTAGGTGTCCGGAAACAGGTACCCCTCCAGCGAGCGGGCCTGGCCGGGCGGCACCCAGTCACTGATGAGTTGGGTATCCATCTGCTCGGCGCGGAGAAAGTCTGCGCGGGAGTCCAAGCCCGCGGCGGCCACTGCGTTAGCAATATCGAAGATGTTAAACCCCTCCGGGATGACCAGGGTAACGGTGTAGACGTCTCCGCGCCGGATCCGATCAAAGACCTCTTCCATCCGGGCAGGATGATCAAACCGGTACTCGCCGTTCTCGAGCGAGGCCGCTCCATGTCCGCGGAGTGAGTTCCACAACACCAGGGCATCAAAGGCCAGGGCGCTGCGAATGATGCCCTGACGCTGCAACCGGCGCGCGATCTGCAGCCGGCTCATGCCCGCGGGAATCTCCACAAAGGTCTCTGTCGCAGGCCCATAGGGCAGATACAGGAAGAAGCTCGCGCAGAGCGCACAGCCCACCACCAGCACCAGAATGAACTTCAGCAGCCGCACAGCACCTCCAGTTCGATTTTAGACAGGGTGGAAGGGATCCCGGACAAGATGGCCAAGGTGTGAGGGAGCCGGCAGGAACAACGGTTCCGGTTTCAGCTTTTGTCCTTTCAGGCTTCTGCCGCCGGGTCGGGAAGCAAGCTGGGCGAGCCGCTGGAGAGGAAGCTTTGCAGCAGCAGGGTGGCGGCCACCTGATCGATGACCTCCCGGCGCTCCAGCCGGCCCTGACGGCCCTGACGGATAGCGTGGCCGGAGTGGTCCAACAGGGCGTGGGCATCGCGGGTGGTGAGGCGCTCGTCGAAGAGATGGATGGGAAGGCCGGGATGCGCGGGGAGGAGAGCGGCCTGGAGGCTGTGGACGAACTCCCGCACTCTGGCAGCCTGGGGGCTGGAGGATCCGTCGGCGTGCAGGGGAAGGCCGACGACGAGGGCCTGTACCTTGTGCTGGCGGATGAAGCGCGCAATCGCTTTGATGTCTGCACGAAGGCTGGTGCGATGGAGTGTAAAGAGCGGCTGCGCGGTGAGGCCCAGCGGATCCGTAATGGCCAGACCGATGCGGCGGTCGCCTACGTCCAGTGCGAGGGTACGGGAATGGGCCACGAGGGGTTGCGGATCTCCTGTGCCTCTACTGTCTACTCTCGGCTCCCGGCTGTCCACCGTGCGGCCTGGCGCCGGGTGTTTCGTATAATGGAGTTTTGAATCCCCGCTCTCCGGCAGTCGCCCGGACGGCCAGCAAAGAAGCCAGCATGGAAGATATCAAAAAGGCTCTGGAAGAGCAGATCAAGGCGCTCGAGTACGAACTGACCACCGAGCTCCCCGCGGAGATCAAGAAGGCCGTCGCTCTGGGCGATCTCTCTGAAAACGCCGAGTACCACATGGCCAAGCAGCGGCAGGTCTTTGTGAACGCACGCCTGGGGCAGCTGAAGAAGCGCATGGGCGAACTGGCGATGGTGAACCTGGAGAACATCCCCCGGAACAAGGTCGGGTTCGGCTCCACGGTGGTGGTGTTTGACAGCACCAAGGACGTGGAGTTCACGTACAAGCTGGTGACCAGCGAAGAGTCTGATGTGACCAAGGGCCTCATCTCAACTACCTCGCCGATTGGCCGGACCCTACTGGGCAAAGAGGTAGGCGACACTGCCACGGTGGTGACCCCGAACGGCAAGCGAGAGCTGGAGATCCTGAAGTTGTTTACCATTCACGACTCGATTCAGGCCGGGGAGTCAAACGGCTCCGGGCAGATTGAGGAACCGACTCAGGGGAAAGAGACCAACGGCTAGACTGGTTCGATACGATGACCTGGACAAGTGCTTTCGGTAAAGGCTGCGGTTGGCTGCTGCAGAAGATCGTCAACGGTCTGGCTCTCTCCAAGATCTCTCCCAACACCCTTACCTTCATCGGCCTGATGATCAACGTGGTTGCCGCCTTCTTCTTCGGTTATGCGCGGGCGGAGAACTACATCCGCATGTTTCTCTACGCCGGACTGGTGATTATCGGGGCCGGTCTGTTTGACATGGTGGACGGGCGGGTGGCGCGCCAGACCAATCAGGTATCGGTCTTTGGGGCCTTCTTCGACTCGGTGCTGGATCGCTACTCCGATGTGGCCTTGTTCTTTGGTCTGCTGGTCTTCTACGCTCGGGGCAGCCGCCTGTTTTACGTCTTTCTGGTGGCCTTTGTGATGACGGCCAGCCTGATGGTCAGCTACACCCGAGCCCGCGCGGAGGCGCTGATCGGATCCTGCAAGGTGGGCTTCATGGAGCGACCGGAGCGGATCGTTCTGGTGATACTGGGAGCTCTGTTTGAGCGCTGGGGCGCGATGGCGCCGGCGCTCTGGGTACTGGCGATCTTCTCCACCATCACGGTCATCCATCGCATCCGCTACACCTATCTGGAGACCGAACGCCGCAAGCTGAAACTCTCCGGCAGCTAAGGCGACTCTGTCCATGACACTTCGACAACCGATTCTGCTGATTCACGGTGGCGCGTGGGCGATGCCCGATGACGCAGTGACCGCCCATGAGCGTGGGATTGCCGAGGCGCTGCGCGCCGGTTGGTCGGTTCTCTCTGGTGGCGGCTCCGCGGTGGACGCGGTGGAGGCCGCTGTGACCGTGATGGAGGACGATGACACCTTCGACGCCGGGCGCGGCTCCTTTCTGACCCGCGATGGACGGGTGCAGCTTGACGCGCTGCTGATGAACGGAGCGAACCTGCGCAGCGGCGGGGTAGCCTGCGTGGAGCGCCTGCGCAATCCGATCCAGGCTGCCCGCCTGGTTCTGGATCGCTCGCCGCACGTGTACTTCGTCGGCGGTGGCGCGGAGAGCTTTGCAGAAGAGCATGGCATGCGGCTGATCGACAACAACGAGTTGATTGTGCCGCGGGAGCGCGAACGGCTGCTGGCGTTCCAGCGCTCCCAGGCCGCCGGCCAGCCGGATACAACGTTCTCAGGAGACCTTGGGAAGGAGAGTCCAGCTTCGGGCCGGACGGGGCAGGGAGATGGGGGGAGGAATCAAGCCGTAGTCGACAGGGGTCATGACACGGTGGGAGCGGTGGCTCTGGACCAGTACGGCCATCTGGCCGCCGGCACTTCAACTGGGGGCACGCTCAGCAAAGCTCCGGGCCGGGTTGGGGACAGCTCTCTGATCGGCTGCGGCTGCTACGCCGACAATCTGTCTGCCGCCGTCTCGCTGACCGGCTGGGGTGAGCCGATCATGAAGCTGGTGCTGGGCAAGTGGGCCGTGGACCGCGTCGCCGCCGGAGCCAGCGCACAGGAGGCTGCCTCGGCGGCGATCGACTACCTGTTCACCCGCCTGGGAGGGCATGGAGGCATCATTCTGCTGGGCCCGGAGGGCGACATCGGCCTGGCCCACAACACCCCGCGCATGGCCTGGGGCATGGCTACACGCGAAGGCCAACAGCTCGGCATCACCCGGAACTGACCTGGATCCTGGCATACCCTGCGATGGAGCCGGGTCTTTCCAGGAGCGTTGGATTGCAGCGATACCGCTCTGCATCGCAGCGCAGGGCAGAGAGATGGCCACAGAGATCACGCGGCCGCAGATGAACTCCGCTGAGCGAACCGCTCTGCCGCGCGTCGATAGCCCAGATAGCTGAGGGTGAGAGCCGCAGTGCCCAGGAAGACCGAGAGAGGATATCGATAGTCCGGGGAGCCCATCACAAACGGAAGGACGCCAATGGCCAGTGCGGGAGGCATGTGCAGGCCGAAGAGGCGAAGGACTCCCACCGAGCAGAGCACGGTGAGCATGACGGCAAGAAAGCCGGGATGAAGAATATGCCGGGCGAGGAGGCCGACTGCCGCGGTGATCAGGCAGACGAAGGGCAGCAAGGCCGGCCGTCTCATCCAGCCGGGAACCTCCGGGTGCCCGAAGAGTTCATAGCCCATGACGATGAGCGGCGGAAACAGAAGGAACCGCAGGCCGGTGTGCTGAGCAGCGGCACCGACCAGGAGAACAAAGCCCAGCAGCGCCACGAGCCAGAGACGGCTTCGAGGTGCAGTTTCCAACTCGTCCAGGATCAGGGAGTCCAGGGCTTGCTGTGGCGAGGGTTGGCTGGCGGAGGACGCATACCGCTTGCGCAGGAGCAGGATCAAGCTCAACAGACCGAGATCGAGGAAGATGGCGAGCGGGTAGAGCCAGCTATGCTCGTTCAACACCAGAGGGAGCACCCCGGCGGAGATCGCCGGCGAGATACTGCAGCGCAACAGCCGGATGACGATGAGGCTGACGATGACCATGAGAAGGATGGTCCAGACGCTGTAGGGCAGCAACCGGGTACAGAGCAGGCCGAAGACAGCCGTGATGGCGGGAGCGAGCAGGAGTTGAACCGGTTGACTGGCCCACTCGCCCCTGGGGCGAAGCAGAACGTCGTGAGACAACGCAGCGAGTTCGGGGAAGAGCACGACGGCCACGCCGGTAAGGTGAGCGGCGAGCGCGATCGACCCCATAAAGCCGACGACAGCCAGCTCAAGTTTCAGTTCCAGGAGCAGTCCCGAGCCGGCATTTTTGCCTAGATCCAGAGGTTCCATCTAGTTCAAGAATACGGGGATCCGCGGATGAGTGATTGCTGGGGCGTTCCAGGGTGTTGGTGCGGGGGGAGCGGGCGGAGGGGCTCGGCGCGCTGCAACAGGGGGCGAAGGTGCGATGGATTGCAAAGCAAGAGCGGACGGGAAATACTTTTTGGATGGCAGATCGAGCGAAACCGTGGGGTGCGGAGCAGATTCCGTCGCAGGCAGGCCGACGGGTGGTGATTACAGGCGCGAACTCCGGGATCGGATTTGAGACGGCCCGGGAACTGGCCCGCAGGGGTGCTGAGGTGGTCCTGCCCGCGCGTTCGATGGAGAAGGCGAAGGATGCGGTAGAGCGAATCCGCAGGGAGATCCCAGCGGCGAAGTTGACGCCGTGTGTGCTGGACCTGGCCGAACAGGACAGCGTGCGAGCGTTTGTTGCGTGGTTTGCCAGGGAGTATCCGGGGCCTGCGATTGATCTGCTGATCAACAACGCCGGGGTGATGGCGATTCCGCAGCGGGAGCTGACGGTGGACGGCTTCGAGCGGCAGCTTGCCACGAACTTCCTCGGTCCCTTTGCGCTGACCGCGCTGCTCTATCCGCAGGTGCGGCAGCGGGAGGGCAGCCGGGTGGTGATCGTATCGAGTTCTGTGACCAAGTGGGCGAAGATGGAGTTCGACAATCTGCAGAGTGAGCGACGCTATGGTTCGATGAGGCAGGCGTACGGCCAGTCGAAGCTGGCCGACTTGTTGTTTGCGGTAGAGTTGCAGCGGCGACTGACGAGGGTTGGGTCGCCGGTGATGGTAACGGCAGCCCATCCCGGATATGCGATCACGAATCTGATGACCAGCGGGCCGGGGAGCGGGCCTTCGCTGTTGCGAACGATGAGCGGGTTGCTGGCGCTGGGTCTCTCCCAGGATGCGGCGCACGGTGCTCTACCCACACTGTTTGCCGCCGTAGCTCCGGAGGCTGTGCCGGGCGGGTACTACGGGCCCGACGGATGGTTGGAGTTGAAGGGATATCCGAAGGCCGTTCCAATCCCGGCCGGAGCGCAGGACCCCAAAGGTGCTGAGCGGCTGTGGAGTGAAGCGGAGCGACTGACAGGTGTTGCGTTCCGGATCGGGAGCAGGTGACCACAAGAAGCGTCCGCGAGACTCGCGTCCGGTGATCGACGGCGAGGGCAGCTCGCGGAGGTTCAGCGTGGACAGGTTCGAGGGTTACGGAGATCACAGAACTACGTGAGTATATAGTGATAGAATTTGACCGCTGTGCCGGGTATTGCCCGGCAGTGCGAGCCGTGCAGTCCGCGACGAAGCACTCTCTCCCCATCGCGGCCCGGCTTGGATCATCCAGGCTGGGAGTTGCCAGCCCAGGATGAGTTTTTCCGCAGCAAAGGGGAGCATGATGGCCAACCTCCAAGACTTGACCCAGGGAATCTTGTTTCTGCCCGGCGGCGTGTCTGGCGCTCGGCCGACCTGGGTGGATGGGTCGGCCGGTGGGTTGACTCCGGACCGGAGAGCTTACCTGCGCATGGCGGTGAACACTGGCCAGCCATAGTTTTTGCAACCTTGTCGAGGGATCTCACCATGCCATCTATTGAGAACAGCCGCACGTCCTCTGCCTGCGATCGAGCCATCTATAATCGGACGATGCGTGAGCTCAAGCTATCGGATCGCACCCTGGAGCTTGTGGCACGGCGCTTCCGCTTCCTGGGCGAGCCGCTGCGTCTGCGCATTCTGCAGGCGCTCTCGAGCGGAGAGAAGACCGTCTCCCAGCTTGTGGAGGAGTTGGACGCGAACCAGCCGAACGTCTCCAAACATCTGAACCTATTGCTGGAGGGCGGGCTGGTGGATCGGCGCAAGGAAGGAACGAGCAACTTTTACTCGATTGCAGATCCGGTACTGTTCACCCTTTGCGACCTGGTGTGCATGAGCGCGACCGAACGCACGCGACAGGATCTGGAAGTGCTGGAGAGCAGCGTGCGCCCGGTGCGCCGGAAGAGGGCGTGAGCCGGGGTAGAGGGACGGAACGCAGCGGGCAAGCCGGGTGGGCGATGGGCAGCCGAAAGAGGCTGGGTCCGAACGAGTGGATGCTCAGTGCGAGTGTTTATTGAGCCAGGTCATCCGCATCATCTTGATGTTCACAATGAGGAATCGGACGATCTGCCAGGGCACGAAGGTGCGGAGGAAGAGCGTAAAGCGCGTGGGCTTGGTGGCATAGGAAGAGGGCTTCATATGCGCGGGCAGGGTCTGCTTCCAGTCGTCTCTGAGAATCATGATTACTCCGGAATCAACGTCCAGCCGGGAAGCAGCCGGGCCTTGTAGAGAAAGAGATAGTGCAGCATCACTTTGATCCAGTGGCCGGCCAGCCCGATCTCTCCCATGGTGTAGCGCAGGTCCCGTCCGTACTCGGGATAGGTCTGGTAGTCGGGAACGATGGGGCAGACCGTCATGGCGGCGGCGGAGCCCATGGTCAAACCGGTGCCGGTGGAGGCGACGCAGGCTGCGCCCATCTTGGCCATGGAGGCGGTGCGCAGGGCGTGGCCGTTGGCGGCGATCTGGTCGCGAATGCTCTCCGCGATGATCTTGCCGATGGTGGCCGAGGGCATTCCAGTGCGCGGCGCGGTGGCAAAGATGGGGAGGCCATCCTTGGTGAAGTGCGGTTGCGAGATGGCATGCGGTGGAGCGAAGGCGATTCCAGCGGCAAAGATGTTCGCATAGGCCGGGCTCTGGTAGGTCTTTGGCCAATCTGCCGCCTGCCACTGTTCATAGGGCTTGGCGGCGTAGTCCGCGTCTACGCGCATGAAGCCGTTGGGCGCAAAGAGCGCGGCGGAGATATCTTCGCCGGAAGCGTTGATGGCCTTGAGGCCAACCCCGGAGAAGGGCGGCAGGAGCATGGCGAAGTCGTAGTCCAGGGTACGGTGCTCGCCCTCCAGGGTGATGTAGGAGATCTGCGTCTTCTCGATCTTTTCGACGTGTGCCTGGAGGATCCATTCGATGCCTCGCTCGGCGAAGAGGGAGGCGGTGAAGATGCTGGTGGGGGTGATGTAGCCGCCCTTCCGGATGTGAGCTCCGCCCATGCCGAAGTCGCCCAGCTCGTACTCGTTGGAGAGGTAGATGACCTGAGCCTTGTCGCGCACGCCATGACGGCGCAACTCTGCCTCCAGGTTGACCACATACTCCAGCGAGGCACCCTGACAGGTGCAGGTGCCATGGCCGCTGCCGACCACGAACCGTCTTTGTTCGCCATGCTTCATGGCCTCGACGTCGCGGAGGAAGGCCTGGGCCGCGTGGAAGGCGTGATCGGCGGTGCAGACAGAGTTGGTAAAGTGCTCTGGTCCCAACCCTTCCGTGGCGTCAAATTTGAGCTTGGGGCCGGTGGCGTTGATGAGAAAGTCGTAGGGGACGAGTTCGCGCTGCTGATTTTTGTCCCCTGCCGTGTACTCGATCTCGACGTGCGGCGAGGGCATGGCGGCATCGCCTTCGGGAAAGAGGGTGACGGCGCGAGCCTGTTTGAAGACGATTCCGACGCGGTCATAGACCGGCTTCAAGGGAACCAGCACGCTCTGCGGCGTGCGGAGGCCAAGTCCCACCCAGATATTGGAGGGAAGCCAGTTGTAGTCCGGTTTGGGAGAGACGACGGTGACCTGATGCTCCCGGCCCAGCCACTTTCTGAGGAACGCAGCGGCGGTATGCCCCGCGACGCCGGCACCTAAAACGACGACATTCGCCATGGATCCATCTCCTTTTGCGGCGCAGCGCTGGAGGGCACTGCGCTTTGAAACATGGGTTTCTGCAGGTTCAGCCTCTGTGGGAGGCGGTCGCGCCGCCCCGCTGCCGCGATGGCAGGACCGCGGGTCTGCGGGCGATCCGGCAGTTCAGACCCCCTTGCAGCCGGGTGGATGAGGCCGGGTGGATGGGGTTCGAGGCGCTCCATCGCGAATCGGAAGCCGCCCAGCTCCAGGCTCCGGGCCCTAACAAGAACCCTAACGGGGTACCACGATGCAGCAGCCGGTGGCAACCGGTCCCAGGCGACAGGCGCAGCAGGCCGGGGCTGATTCCGGGAGGCGAGGGACACGCGGGGCAGCGACCTCGGCAGGACAACTGGGGCCATCCCTCGTCGCGCTCGTTCCATTGTCATGGTTGCTTTCCGTGGACTGCCCATGGGGATCGCCAAAGACGATGATCCCGGCGGGCGGCCAACGACTTACCAATATATCGCTATATAGTGATGGATTGTCAAGGACCGTCAGAACAAAAGGCAAGAAGAAGGGAGGCGTCCGGCTGCAAACCCTGAGCCGGAGGTTCTGCTTTCACTGCCGCGTGGCAGGCGCGACGGCCATCCCGTGGAGCGGCGTGAGGATAAGGCAGCCCAGACGGTTCCGCGGGAGCGGTAGATCCAGGCGAAGTGAAGCCGCTGCTGCGCTTGTGCCGGTTGGCAGATCCGCTGCAGGTACCCTTCCGCCCTGACCTTGTCGCGCCGCGCGGACAGAGCTCTTGACTTTCCATGATGGAAAGTGGCAGGATACTTTCCAACCTGGAAAGTGAGGTGGAACACATGGATTCAATGAGAGAAGAGGCGCTGGCGGCGCTGGGAGCCAAAGGCGAGGTGGAGAGACGGCTGGCGCAAGTTGGGCCGTGCCCTCCCTCGCGTCACGCGGCGTTTGCAGCGCTGATGGCGATTCTGGTGGCAAGCCCTGCGGCTGCCCCGGCGATACGGTGGGGCTTGCTCGCGCTGGGCCTTGTTGGCGTGGTACTGATTATCCGGTGGGACAAGAGGAGGTTAGGGATGTTCATCAATGGATATCGTCGGGGCAAGACCTTGCTGGTGACGGTTCCCGTACTGTTGCTCATTGAGGCACTTTATGCTGCGAGCTTTGATATCGGCGTGATTCACGGCCGGCCCCATGTCTCTCTGGTTTTGGCGGCCGGGGCGTTTGGTTTGGCCTACGCCGGCAGCACGGTTTGGCAGCGTGTATTTTTGAGGGAGCTCGGTGCCTGAGACAGTGAGCGTCGTGAAGGGGTTTGAGCCTGTTCTGCAAGCGGCAGCGCGTCTGCAGATTCTGGCTGTGCTGGTGCAGGCCCAGCAGGCGGAGTTTGCTCGGCTGAAGGAGCTCACCGGCTGCAGTGACTCCGTGATGTCCAAGCATCTGGCCACGCTTGTGGATGCAGGGCTGATCCGACTGAAGAAGACGGTGGAGGGGGGACGGCAGCGAACCTGGGCATCGGTGACCCGTTCCGGTCGGGTGGTCTTCCGAGATCACGTCGCTGCGCTGCAGCGCATTGTGAGTGGCGGAGTGGACCCGGCGTAACGGGGCCGGGCAGTGGCTGTGATCCATGTTTTGGAGTTCAATTGCCTGGCTTCTCGAAACATCCTGGCGCTTGCAGGCGAAATGCCTCCTCGCTTTGAGGATCCGCGTGAAGGCGTCCTGCGGTGCGGGGCGCTTTGCCTGATTTCACGATGCGATAAGATGGAGCGTGGGTGGAGATGACGATGGCGGGGTCTCAACAAAGAGATCGTGCAATGGCGTTTGACTCGGTTTGCAAGCCGGTTCAGAATGGCGGATTGGCCAAAACGCTCAACTCGGTCAGGACCGTGCCGGGAGCCAGGAATCCTTTCGTTACTCGGCAACAAGGGGGAAGTTCCGGGTTCAGTCAGTCGGGCAATTCCTCTGCCTCGTCGGGCGCTCAGCCAGGCCGCAAGTAGCGAGAGCAACGGGCGAGAAGAGGGGTGACGGTTGAGACTTGACCTGCCGACCCTATTCATCTTCATCGTGGCCGTCGTCCCCGGCCTCTTTGCGCAAAGAACTCGCAACCAACTTGTCCCACAGTCGTTTGCGCCCCAGGGTGCGAGCGCGGAACTTGCCGAGCTAATCGCTTTGGGGGTTGCAACACAGGGAATCCTGGCGTTCCTGGCAGCCG
Source organism: Acidobacteriota bacterium (assembly GCA_021806005.1). Lineage (GTDB taxonomy): Bacteria > Acidobacteriota > Terriglobia > Terriglobales > Acidobacteriaceae > Granulicella. Next base: position 12,643 of record JAJZDM010000014.1, read on the forward strand.
CGATTCTCTCGTTTACTGGCTGGCTGCTTAGGGGTAATTATCGTTACTTCTTCTCAAAGATTGATTCGCTGATCGCAAGTCAATGGTGCTCTCAGCACATTCTCGAAGCTTCCCTGGTCGCCTCCGGCTATGTGTTTGTCTCCTTCTTTTTCAGTCATTGGCTGGGATTCCTCTATGGCCTGATGCGCTCGAACAGCCCGATCACTCGAAAGGTGTTCGCCAAAGCTGTCTGGTTACAGCGGTGGTTTGGCGTCACCGGCCTGTTAGGAGAGCGACCCATCATCTATGAGGTTCTCAACCCTGAACAGGATCACGGTGAAGCGCAATCCGTCTTTGTCGAAGTCGAGTTGAAAAATGGTCTGGGTTTCTATTCCGGTCAGTTGACTCAGTTTGCGATCGTGAATGACGACGAACCGCACAAGCCAATTTATTTGATTGACGTTTGGTTCAAGAAAGATCGCGGCGATGAATACGAATCGATAAAGACGGATGGCGTCATGATCGATCTGGCAGACGCGGCAACTTTGCTGGTCGAGAAGGTGGAGGTGGAGGCGGATGCTTCGGCTGCTGAAATTCCATCCTCCCCAACTCAAGAACAGATTGCAGAGCTGGCACACCAATTTTGGATAGACGCAGGCTGCAAGGACGGAACGGCTGAACAGGACTGGCTGCTCGCAGAGCGGCCATTGAGGCAACCATAAGCAGGGCCGCCGTGGCGATGCGGCAGCCATCCGGGCGGGATCTGGGAAACGTTCGGATCCGCCTGCTGCGGGAGACCATCCGACGCCTCCGCTCCCCGATCCACATAGTCACCCCGGAGCCTGCGCCGCCTGCGATACTGGGTGAGGGTGAGGCGGTGGCTTTGACCGCCCCCAGCGCTGATGGCGACCGAAGATCTCGACAACCCGCAGAGTCCGGAGGAGGCCCGCAGGCCGCTGACGCCCGAACAGGCCGAGAGGCTGCCGCGCGTGCATCGTCTGCTGCTGGGGTACTATGGTGAACCCAAGCTGCAGCAGCGATGGGACCCGCTGACGCAGCTTATCTACTCGCTGCTGGCCTCTCGCACCCACGCCGCAGCCACACAGCACGTGATGCGTGACCTGGAGCGCGCCTTCCATGCCGGGCCGGGCAACTGGGAGCCGGTCCGCGACGCCTCCATCACAGAGATCGAGCGGGCGATCGCCGCTGTGACCTTCCCGGAGCAGAAGGCGCTGCGGCTGAAGGCGCTGCTGGAGCAGATCACCGCGCGGGTAGGCTCGCTGAGCCTGGATCTGCTGGCGCGCTATCGCACCGAAAAGATCCGGGCGTGGCTGGAGCAGTTCGAGGGCGTGGGACACCAGATCTCAGCCGCCGTGGTGTGCTTCTCAACTTTGCGTCGGCGAGCGCTTTCGATCGACGCCAACCATCTGCGCGTGGCGCAACGCCTGTGCCTGACCCCCCGCGCCGACGCAGCCACCACGGAAGAGCGACTGATGCGACTGGTGCCGGAGACCTGGGACGCCGCGAGGCTCGAAGAGCACCACGGGCTGATTCAACTCCATGCCCAGACGCTGTGCGGCTTCAAAGATCCGCGCTGCAAGGAATGCCCTCTGCTGCAGATGTGCCCCAGCGGGGAACGCAACCTGGGTGAGTTGCGCCTGACCGGCGACTGAAGTGGGTGAGGCGAGGAAGGCTGAAGATCAGAAACCGGAAGGGCTGGAGGCTGCGGAGGATCACTTACCCGGCGCGCAAGCCGGCTCCCGGGCTCTACACTATCTCTTGATGGATCTCCCCACGCTCTCCAACCACTTCAGCATCCCCGGCGTCCTGAGCTTCTCCCAGAACGAAGATGGCCTGCAAAAGGCCTGTGTGAGTACCCCGACGTGCAGCGCAGAGCTCTATCTGCAGGGCGCGCACCTGGCGCAGTGGCAGCCCGCGGGCGCGCGGCCGGTGCTGTTCCTCTCCGAGCGCTCCGTGTTTGAGCGGGGCAAGGCGATCCGCGGCGGCGTCCCGATCATCTTTCCGTGGTTTGGGAACCGCACTCCGAATGCTTTGAGCCAGCGCAGTGACGGCCCCTCGCATGGCTTTGCCCGCACCGCGGACTGGACCCTGGTGTTTGCCGCCCTTGCGGGCGACGATCTGCATCTGACGCTTACGCTGGACCCGTCCGAGGTGAGCCGGGCGCTGGGATACGACCAGTTTCAACTGGTGTACCAACTCACGCTGGGCGCGGAGCTTCGCCTGCGGCTCACGGTCCGCAACCAGGGTACGGCGCCGCTCTGGTTCGAAGAGGCGCTGCACACCTACCTCGCCGTCGGCGACGCCAGAGAGATTCTGATCCACGGACTGGGTGAGACCCGCTATCTGGACAAGACCGACGATTTCAAGGTCAAGGTCCAGCGCGATTCGCTGCTCCGGCTTACGGGCGAGACGGATCGGCCGTATCTGGATACCGGAGCCACGGTGGACCTCGACGATCCCCTGTACGGGCGGCGCGTGCGTGTGGAGAAGTCCAACTCCAGGACCACGGTGGTATGGAACCCGTGGAGTACCCTGACCGCCAAGCTTCCGGATATGTCTCCGGAGGGTTGGCTCTCGATGGTCTGCGTGGAGACCGCCAACGTAGCCAGCGATGCCATTACGCTCCACCCCGGGGAGCAGCACACCGTCGAGGCGCGCATCTCCCAGGCGCCGCACCCGGATCCGGACCCGGCGCTCCGACCATGTTGATCCTGGCCTCCGCCTCTCCCCGCCGCCGTGACCTTCTGGAACAGGCCGGCGTTCGCTTCGAAGTTATACCCGCGGCGATCGACGAGACGCTTCGCCCCGGCGAGTCTCCCACCGCCTACGTGGAGCGTCTGGCGCTGGAGAAGGCGCAGGCCATCCACGCGCTGCATCCGGAGGCGACGGTGCTGGGTGCGGACACCACGGTGGTGGGCGACCTGGGAGCCGCGGGCGGCGGGGAAGAGGTGATCCTGAGCAAGCCCGTCGACCGGGCCGAGGCGGAGCAGATGCTGCGCCAGCTCTCCAACGGTGTCCACCGGGTACACACCGGCCTGGCGCTGGTGCTGCCGGGCCGCTCAGTGGCGTACCGCACCCATGTGGAGACGACCAGTGTCTTCTTCTCTGCGATTCCGGCGGAGGAGCTGGCCTACTATCTCTCTACCGGCGACTCCCTGGACAAGGCCGGGGGCTATGGCATCCAGGGCTACGCCGCACGTTGGATCACGCGGATCGAAGGCGACTTCTTCAATGTGATGGGTCTGCCGATTGCCGCCACCGTTCGCCTGCTGCGCGAGGCGGGCAGGCTGTAGATTGCGGGCTGCGCTTCAGATGGCAGACAAGAGTCCGGCCAGCAGCGCCGTTCGCTGCACCAGGTGCCGGGTGAGCACGTGTTCCTGGGGTGCGTGCGCGCCCGCGCCGACCGCGCCCAGCCCATCCAGCGTGGCGACGCCCATGGCGGCGGTAAAGTTGCCATCGGATCCGCCTCCGGTGGCGGCCTCCTGCAGATCCAGGCCAAGCTCGGCGGCCAGCCTCCGGGCCAGCCGGAAGAGCTTGACCGTACCTTGTTTGCGCTCCATGGGCGGCCGATTGATGCCGCCGGAGACGGTGAGACGGCAAGCTGGGTCCGTCACCTTCAACGCGGCGAAGCTGCGCTCCACCCGATCCGCATCGCGGACCCGCCGGATGCGCACATCGACCTGCGCGACGCACTCTGCCGGCACCACATTGGAGCGCGTCCCTCCGGCGATGACACCCACGTTTACCGTGAGACCCCGGGCGAGATCGGTAAAGCCCGAGACCTTCTCGACCAGGCGAGCCATCTCGCGCACCGCCGAGTGTCCAAGCTCGAAGTCCACCCCCGCGTGGGCGGCCACGCCCTCCACCCGGAGGGTGTAGGCTCCCACGCCTTTGCGAGCAGTCTTACAGGCCAGCCCCTGGGCAGGTTCCAGCACGAGCACCGCAGAACTGTCGATGGCAAGCGATTCAGTGATGGGGCGCGAGATCGGACTGCCCACCTCCTCCTCACTGACCAGGAGGAGGGTGACGGGCCGCTGCACATTCAGGCTTCGCAGTGCGGCGACAGCCTCGATCGCCATGACTACGCCGGACTTCATGTCCAGCACGCCAGGGCCGGAGAGCCTCCCGTTGGCCTCCTTCCAGGGCATCTTGCGCAGTGTCCCCAGCGGCCAGACGGTGTCCAGGTGACCCAGCAGAAGAACCCGGTTCGGGCCGGCTCCGTTGCTGCTCTTCCGGCTAGGCTCAGGGCCAAAGCGCAGCTCCAGCAGGTCGCCGTATGCCTGCTGGCGATGTCTCCGGACCTTCGCCCCCAACCCCTCAGCCCAGCCCTGCACCAGCCTGCCAGCGCGGTCCACGGCTTCCTTGTCGTCGCTGGGAGACTCGATCTCCACCAGCTCCCGTACTCTGTCCTTCAACCGCTCTTCATGGGCTGCTACCAACTGCTCCAGGTCAGCGATACGCATGCCACTACCCTAAATCCCATGCGGTGAACCGCCAAGCCAGAATCTTGCCGTGATCCGGCACGATGGTTCAAGTTTGCTACCGGTGCGCGGGGTGACTGGCCGCTTGAGGGCGGTCCCTTGGGGAGCGTTCCAACAGGAGGCTTGTCGTGGGGCGGACAGGTGCCCAAAGGTGAAGATGTCGGAGCCGCGGTGACATCCGAAGGGTGCGGGACGGGTGGGAGGGAGAGGCGTGAGGTGGCGCATCGGGTGGCGGGCGCTACGGGCCCAAGGGATACGGCTGATGTGGCAAAATTGCCACACCAGCCTGTCCATGTTTCGATGTAGCCTAAAGTACATCGCATTCGGAGCCGTCTCTGTCCCGTCATCCTCAATTCGAACAGACGATCGAACAACCGGTTGATTTTCAAGGGGTTGGATTACACTCCGGGGCGGCGGTGGCGATGCGGTTGATTCCGGCACCGGCTGGGTCCGGGGTGGTGTTCCGCCGGACCGACCTGGACAGCTTTGAGATTCCGGCGACGGGCCGGAACGTTGCCCGAGTCTCATACGCCACCTCGCTGATGCGCCAGGGGGTGCTGATCCAGACCACCGAGCACCTGCTGTCAGCACTGATCGGCCTGGGCGTGGACAACCTGATCGTGGAGATTGACAACCTCGAGGTTCCCATCCTGGACGGCAGCTCGCTGCCGTATGTCTCGTCCATCCAGGCCGCCGGCCTGAGGCGGCAGCGGCGCAAGCGTGAGTATCTGCGGATCCTGAAGCCGGTTGAGGTGCGGGAGTGCTCGGCGGCCGGCGAGAAGTTTATCGGGGTTTATCCCGGAGACGGTTATGCGATTCATTACGCGATCGACTTTCCGGAGCCCATCGGGCGGGACACGTTCATCGGCGATCTTGAGGCGGGCGCTTATGCCGACCTGATTGCGCCGGCACGCACCTTCGGCTTCAAGGAAGATGAGGCGATGCTGCGCGACATGGGCCTGATTCGGGGCGTCTCGGACGACTCCGCCATTATTGTGACCCGGACCACGCCCAGCCGGCCGGGCGCGGTGCTGAACGGCCCGCTGCGCTTCCCGGATGAGTTTGTCCGGCATAAGGTGCTGGACCTGATCGGCGATCTGGCGCTGGCTGGCCGGCGCATCTGGGGACGCGTTGTAGCCGAGCGCGCCGGCCACGCCATGCACACCGCGCTGGTCCAGAAGCTGCTCCGCGACCGGTCAGCGTGGGAGCTGGCCCACCGCTATGAGAGCGAGAAGGGTCTGGAACCGGAGCTTGCAGAGCACGCAGAGAGCGTCGCGGCCAAGCTCGAGATGCAACACGTCTAGCATGTCCGCCGAAAGACCTTACTTTGGGCAGGAGATGACCCTGCCCCGCGCAGGCCGCTCAAACCTTATGATTGCTGCCATCGCCCTGGGCTCAAACCTTCCCTCGGCCTTCGGACCACCGCGGGCCAACCTGTTGGAAGCGCTGCGCCGTCTGGAGAGCCTCGGACGGGTGACGGCCGTCTCCAGCTTCCACAGCACGGATCCGGTGGGCTACCTGGACCAGCCGCGGTTCCTGAACGGCGCGGCTCTGCTACAGACCGAGCTGGCGCCACTGGAGTTGCTGGACCGTCTGCTGGGGATTGAGCAGGCGATGGGCCGCGACCGCTCGGCCGCTGCCCAGGTACCGCCCAAGGGGCCGCGGGTGATCGATCTGGATCTGCTGCTCTGCAACAGCGACGACGGCCTGCCGGAGATTCTCGCCACGGCCACGCTGACCCTGCCTCACCCGGCACTGCATCAGCGCCGCTTCGTTCTGGCTCCGCTGGCAGAGATCGCCCCGGATCTGGAGCACCCCGTCCTGCGGCGCTCGATCTCCGGGCTGCTCAGGCAGCTTGCGCAGCCAGAGAGCCGGGAGAACGAGTAGCTGGAGCCCGCGGTTGGGCCCAACACGGCGAGGATGAGGGGCACGCAGGGTTGGATCCGATCCGCGTCAGGCTGCGGGCTGCCTTCCGCGCATCAGAAGGGAATGCGGGCTGTGATGACGGTGGCGTGGTTGTAGGGGTTGAAGTGCGTGACGGCGATCTGTTCCCCTGCTCCGATGGTGAGGCCCAGCCGTCCCTGGGTTCCGCCCCAGTTGTGGCCGAGGGGAATACGGCCGATCAGCAGGCCGGGCGTAAGGTAGGAGGCGATCCTGCCGTCGTTCGCCCCACCGAGGTAGAAGCTGTCATTGGTCTCCAACTCCGGCCAGAGGAAGCGCCCCAGACCGTGCTGAGCGCCAGTGTCGCTGGCATGATACTGCAGCAGGCTGTTCCAGGTGATGATATGGCCCAGTCCGGAGGCGTTGGTGACCGGCAGGGTTCCGCCGGCGGTAGTCTCCACGTCCCAGCGGCCATAGCCCTTGCCCATGGCCAGGGTGGGGGTTACCACGGCACAGCAGCTCCCATTGCCGTTCTTCCCGGTGGGAATGCTGCCGGGTAGAAAGAAGGTCACGATGCCGTTGCCGTGCTGCTCATTGCGGGAGAAGAGGCGCTCCTTCATCATGAAGGAGATATCGCCAAAGCCGTCAGGCTCGCCGTTGGAGTGGTCGAAGAACGGCGGAAGGTTGATGAGAAGCTCGGTGTGCTTTTCGGGGATGAACTCCAGTCCCTTGCCGTTGTCGTAGGTCCACATGGCGCGTCCACTGGGGTTGTAGTTGTGGACAAAGTCGGTGCGAAACTCCTGCTCCAGCCGGGGTGTGACGAGGACGAGCGGCGTGATCCAGTGGGGCTGCATGTTCTGCGTGGCGGTGGCCCTGGCCTCATAACGGCCCCACCAGGACTCCTGGCCAGCGCCGCCTGCCTGTTGCGCTCCCGCCGACGGAGCGCCCGAAATCAGCGCTGCGCCCAGCAGGCAGGTGAGGGCGAGCGCAGAGAACCCCAATCGCTCGCATACCCGGTACACCCTGAACGGAGAAGACCTGATCAAAAGAGGAAAAAGTGATTTCATATGAATTTATATCACGATTTTTAGTCGTTTGCTTTGATGGCAGAGGTCGTGACTTCGCCGTTTGAAGGAACCAGCGGGGTATTTTTCGGTAAACTCTTCCTCGAACAGCTCCGCAGGAGATCCCCCATGCCCAACGCCGATGTACTGCTCAAACCCAGCCAGGCCGCCACCGCCCTGGGCGTCAGTTATCCCACCCTGAAGCAGTGGATTCTGGCGGGAAAGATCAAGACCATCAAGACCCCCGGCGGTCACCACCGCATCCCGGAGAGCACCTTGCAGCCGCTGCTGAACGCCGGGCCGAGCCCGGCGCGCCGGCAATCCCGCGAGCGCTTTCGCAACGTGAGTGGACGCAATCAACTGGTGGGGGTCATCGAAGAGGTGAAGATCAGCGGGCTGCTGGCGCAGGTGAGGCTGAAGATCGGAGATCAGTCGATCTCTGCGATCATCACCTCGGACGCCGCTCGCGAGATGCAGCTTCGCAGGGGCCAGACCGCCGGCGCCCTGATCAAGTCGACTGAGGTGATGATCGTCCGGGTGTGACGGGGAAAAGGGTCCGGCGTTGGATGACCAGGTCGCACGCCACGCCGCACAGACGCTGCAGGCCGCCACGAGGCTGATGCGGGCCCAGGCGGTACGGAGCTCTCAGCGCAGCGTGATCAGCGTAGCGCGGCCGTCGGGATCGCGATACGCGACCGTGCTTCCCTTGATGGTGACGGTTACCCCCTGCTCCGGCGCGAGCAACGCCGGCTGGTCCGCGTCCAGGACGCAGGCCACAAACGCCAGACAATGCAGCTCGGCAGGGGTGCCGACTCGGTCTCCGCGCTGAATCAGCGTGACGTACATCGGAGGATGGTAGTTCTGGAGGAGCAGATCGCCGGAGGAGCTGACCAGCACCTGCGCCCCCTGCTCCGGGATGCCGTTGCGGGTGACCGAGCCCAGCGGATCACGCACGTAGATCCGCCGCCGGTTCCACACCGCCAGAGCCAGCGCCGCCAACACCAGCACGGCAATCCATCTTCTGAAGGTCACGGCATCCTCCTCTGGACGCAGCCCGTGCGGCCTGTCCACACAGACAGGCGATCCGCAGAGCCGCCTAGCTCTTCTTTTCTTCGTGGTACTCCTGTTCGGAGTTGATGCCCCAGACCGCATCCTTATCGACGTAGCCGGTGGCGATTCCATCCACTACGGCCATGGCGGTGAGCATGGAGTGATCCTGGTTGTTGTACTTGTGCATCCCGTTGCGGCCGACCAGGAAGAGGTTCTCGAAGCGGTCGATCCAGTGGCGCAGCTCGGCGAACCGGTCGTAGGTACCGAAGTATGCGGGGTAGGTCTTGGGCACGCGGACGACGTGGGCATCCAGCACCTGGCTGGTGCTGAGGATGCCGATCTTTTCCAACTCGCCGGCGGCAAAGTGCTTCAACTGCTCGTCGGGCATGGTCCAGAGGGGATCGGACTCATAACAGAAGTACTCCAGACCGATCCAGACTTTGGTGGGATCGGAGACCATGTACGGGCTCCAGTTGTTGAAGATCTGCAGGCGGCCGAGCAGGACATCGGGCTCCTGGATGTAGATCCAGGTGTCCTTGATGAGGGTCTTGTCGGTTTCAGTAACGTCCAGCCGGTTGGCCAGCACGCCCACGGTGATGAAGTCGCGATACTGGAGGCCCTCGCTGACCTGCTGCACGTTGGCGGGAACATCGACGTGCAGGGCCCGCACAAGGTCGCGCATGGGCATGGTGGAGAGGAAGTAATCTCCGGCGAAGCGGCGCCGCTCTCCGGCGGCGTTGACGGCCTCGACGGCGGCGACGCGGGTCCCTTCAACCTCAATGCCCACGACCTTCCAGCCCATGTGGATCTCGCCGCCCATCGCCGTGACCCTTTCGGCGACGTGCTCCCAGAGCTGACCAGGGCCGAACTTGGGGTAGAGGAAGCGCTCGATGAGGGAGGTGTCGGTGCCCTTTTGGGCGATGTCCTGATTCTGGTCGCGGGCGCTGGATTCGGCTGGGGATGTACCTCCGTTTTGGGATGTACCTTCCGTTTGGGCTGTAGCTGCCGGCTGGGGCAGAAGGTGCTTGCGGAGAAAGTGCTTGAGCGCGGTGGTGAGGCTGAGGCCCTTGATTCGCTGCGCTCCCCACTCAGCGGAGATGGTATGGCAGGGAGTTCCCCAGACCTTTTCGGTGTAGCTCTTGAAGAAGGTGAGGTAGAGCTCGCGGCCGAAGCGGTTGATGAGGAAGTCCTCCAGGCTCTTCTCCTGCCGGATGGGCCGCAGGCGGCTCTTTACGTAGCTGACGCCGATCCGGGCCATGCGCAGCGGGCCGAGGTTGGCCAGCGTGGTTCCATTCAGCTTGATGGGGTAGTCGAAGAACCTGCGCAGGTAGTAGATGCGGCTCTTGCGCGGCCGCACCAGCATCACCAAGTCGTCAGTCTGCGGGGCGGCGGGGGCGACGACGGTCACCGTGGGCACATGTTCGGCCAGTTCTTCGGCGCTGATCTCTTCGTCGCCGGCCTCGGCGGCCTTGGTTGCCGAGGTCTCGAGGGGTCCCATGCCGCGCAAGGGAGGTTCTTCCTCCACGGCCACGGGCACGGTGACGGTCTTGTGCTGGCCCTGGTAGGTGACCTCGATGGGTCCCTCAGCCTCTTCGACCGGCATCAGGTCCATCCACCATTGCATGACGCGGTCGCTCTTGGAGAAGAAGCGGTGGCCGCCGATGTCCATGCGGTTGCCCTTGTAGCGGATGGTCCGGGAGATGCCGCCGATCTCCTCGGAGGCCTCGAGAATAATGGGCTGCACGCCAGTGCGGCGCAGAAACTCGAGCGCCGCGGTTAAACCCGCCGGCCCGGCTCCGATGATGATGGCTTTTTTCATGCGACACACCTGCGTTCCGGGCCGTTTCCTGGAGCCCCTGGGGAGCTCTGTGGGAGACAAAACGTGGACGTCCTTTTTACTCTACCGAACTCCTGCCCTGTCTGGTGTGCGAGTCGGGCTCTTTTGGCTGATTCCGCGCCTACGGAAAGCGAACCGAAACCAGGTTGGCGCCAAGGAGGGTTCCCAGCGGCTTGATCTGGGCGTGGGCTGCGGAGAGCGCCTGGCCCGTCCAGTCCCATGGGACGGGGTAGAAGAGGAAAAGACGCTCAGCACCATGTCCCGTCAGCGGCTCGTAGGGGACAACATGGGGGACGCCGTCGGCCCGCATGTTGGCCGCTGTGAGTGATAGATGGTCGCCGAGGTGGCTCTGCATCTCCTCCTGGCGGGAGTAGGCGAGGGTCAAGCGAGATCGGAGGTCCGCGCTGGGTGCGTAGTAAGTGACAAACTGAAAGGTTCCGGGGTTGGTGACATAGATGGGCCGGCCACGGGTGGCCTCCAGCCGCATCTCCGTCGTGGAATCCGGCCGCAGGGAGGCGAGCAACCTTTGGGCGGTGAGCCGCTCGGTTCGAATATGCCAGGCTCCGGTTGCAGCGATGGCGACAAACATCGCTCCAACAATCATGCGGCCGGACAACTTCTTCTCCAGCAGCGGCGCGATCAGAATCGAAAGGACCACGGTGATGCCGATGATGGCGGGCAGGGTATAGCGGGCCTCAATGACTCCTGTCGCCAGCCGCGCCAAGACAAAACCAAAGACGGGTAACGCTGCAAGAGTGCACACGAATACCACTTCAGCCGTGGACAGCGATAGGACAACCGTGGGGCGCAGGCGGAAGAAGCTCCACGTCAACCCGGCCAGGAAGATCAGAAAGCAAGCTCCAAGGATATGCTGCGTCGGGATGCTCAGATTGACATAGCCGATGAGCAACCAGAGAAAGGCGTGGCTGACGAAGTGGAAGCTGACGCCGTGCTCAAAGTAATGAGCCCTGAACTGGGAGACGCCCCGGGCGAAGGGAAGGAGCAGAAGGATGCCGGCTGCGCTTGCTGCAAGTATCGAGGTGAGCATGGGAACGTCGACGCGACGGCTCTCCAAGGTCCGGACGGCCTCTGCCGCGTACAAGGGGACAAGCAGCAGGACGCCATAATAATGGGTGTTGAGGGCCAGCACCACGGAGAGGAAGAGAACGACGAGAGACGATGTTCTGTTTGACGGGCGTCGGATGGCCGTCTGCCAACTTACCATGGCCAGAGCCGAAAGACCGAGCCATAATCCATACGGTCGGCCTTGAATGCTGTAGTCCGCAATGCCGGCAAGCGCCGGGAACGCCACAGCAAAGGCGGCGGCCCGGTCCGTAGCCACCCGGCGCACGAAGTAAAAGAGGCATAACTGCATCAGCAGAAATCCGCAGATCGAAGGTAGCCGGATCGCGAATGGACCCGCCCCAAAGAGGCGGATTGTGGCGTGCGCACAGGCGTTGTACACGAGCGGATCGAGCGAGATCGGCGTTGTGAGTTGCATATGGACGAGCCGCGCGATGCCTGCGACGCTATCGGATTCGAGGGCATAGAACTCGTCGGTCCAGAGGAGTTGGACGTGCGACTGGATCAGCGCCAGGGCGGCCGAGAGGAAGAGAAACGCAATCACTGGGAGCGGCATCCTCGACGGCAGGGATGGCCGGCGACCGCGGGCTGTGTCTGAGCCACTGGGGGTTAACGGCATAGATGGTTTTTCTGCGACCACTCCGTGCTGAAATCAAAGGCTGACCGCTCTCTTCCTGGTCGGATTTCAAGGGGTGGTCCAAGTATATCTTCCGCCGCGGAGGCCCCGGATTATGCCCCTGCACTCATCGGGAGTGGTCCCTGGCGCAGCCGGCATGCCTATCTTTTTTTGTTGTTGGGAGGAGCCATCGACTCTGAGCCTGGAGGTGCTGAAAGGGCGGCCTGATGGGTGGCGCGGGCGAAGGCGCGGTAGCGCGAGAACATGTTATGGGTGCCCGCGATACCGTAGATGGCCGTGATGGCGATCAGAAAAACAGTTGCGGTTGGGAGACGGGGCTGGATTCGCTCCTGGTAGTAACGGATCACGCACGGTAGCGCGACGATAAGCAGAACGAGCATGTAGCGGTCATAGAGTCCGTTTACTTGAGCAGCCCGCGAGGTCAGTAACAGCAAGTAGGCGACGGTGAGGGGTGCGAGGAGCATACCCAGCGTCCCCCACCCGGGAGACTGGGGGGCGTCTGTTCCCGGGGATCTCCTGGGAGGGTAAAGAAGGGAGGTAGCGAGACCGAGCAGCCCTGCGAGCGAGAGGATGGTCAGCACAGCCCGCGCACCCGCAGGGAGAAAGATGGGGGCTGCCATGTAGCCGCCGCCATACCCGCCATACTTCGTGAGCCAATCTCCCATGAACGGCTCCAGCAGCGGGTGCATCTCGGCGTGTTTCCAGTGGAGAGCGAGCAGGATCAGGATGGAGACCACAAAGGCCGTCGAGGCGACCTGGATGGAGCGCCGGGTGTTCCGGCGCAGCTCGGTGATGAAGAGGAGCGTGACGGGCAGAAGAAGAAAGGGAAGCTCCAGAAGTGCGTGGAAGAAGGATGAGAGGATGTTGAATTCGCTGCCTGGTGCGATGCTGAGGCTCTCGGGCAGGGTGTAGGGCTGATGCTGGAACCACCGGTTGCAGGCGAAGACGAAGAGGGCACTGGCAGCGGTAGCCGCGGCGCCGGCGAGAAAGACGCGACGGCGGCTGCGGAGCAGCCATAGCGTCGCGGGGAGCATGACCAGGAGACCCAGCCAAGCGAACTGCCGGGCCGTGCCCAGCACGGCGTTGCTTGCGGCGGCGAAGTAGAGCCAGGAGATGGTAGCGCGGTCGGTCGAGGCCTGCAGGGCGCGCAGGCAACTGTAGAAGCAGAGCACAAGGGCGAAGAGACCGAAGACGTCACTCATATAGGTGACGGCGAGCATGAGGTAGAGCGGCGAAAGGACGTAGGCCAGCGTACCAAGGGTGGCGTTGCGCTCGTTGATGCCTGCGCGGACCAGCGTGCGCTGGAGGAGGAAGGCTGTGAGCAGGGCGTTGAACAGCGTACCCATGCGGACGACGGTGAAGGAGAAGCCGAAGAGCTTGATGAAGACCGCGCCCAGGTAGAGCTGCCAGCCCAGCATCGACCCCGGCCAGCTTGTGTAGACGATGTGGCCGGTATTGGAGAGATGTTGCGCCATCAGGATGTAAGGACCATCATCGCAGATGCCCACGTTAGCGTAGGGGCGGCTGATGAGTTCACAGAGGAGAACGGCCAGGGCGCAGAAGAGTGCTGGAAGATGGAGCTTGCGGGCGAGTTGCAAGGTGTCTCCAAAGACGGTTGCCGGGACCGGCGCCCGGAGCCAGATCCGGGCAGCGTTCCTCTAGGTGAGAGTGCCTTCAGGGTAGCAGAGTGCGGAACCGGGGAAGATGCTCTCGCTCCGGCAGGTGTGATCGGCTGATCCAAGGGCCCACGCTATACTTTCCATCAGTAGCCAGGCATAAAGTCCCCGGGAGCACCCTGCCGATGTCTCAGAGCGAGCGCACCAGCGTACCGGTTGGAGAGCGGCTTCGCGCCCACCTCGCCATCGCCCGGCTGGATCACTCGATCAAGAACCTCTTCGTTCTGCCCGGCGTGATCGTCCCTTTGAGCGTCGACCCAGCGCTATTCAACGTCGGCCTGGTTCGCAAGCTGGTTCTGGCCCTGGTCTCCATCACGCTGGTGGCCTGCAGCAACTACGTGATCAACGAGGTGCTGGACGCTCCCTTCGACCGCCTGCATCCGATCAAGAAGAACCGTCCGGCGGCGCGCGGCCTGGTGAGCACGCCGCTGGCCTACGTTCAATGGCTCGTGATGATGGCCGGGGGCATGGTGATTGCCGTTACGCTCTCCAAGCTCTTTGCGCTGGCCGCGCTGACGCTGTGGATCATGGGTTGCCTGTACAACTTTCCACCGATCCGGACCAAGGATGTTTCCTACCTGGACGTGCTGACCGAGTCGATCAACAACCCGCTGCGCATGCTGCTGGGCTGGTACGCGGTGACCAGTGTGCTGATCCCGCCGGTCTCGCTGCTGGTGGCCTACTGGATGATCGGCTGCTACTTCATGGCGCTGAAGCGGTTCAGCGAGCTGCGCGAGCTGCAGCAGGAGGGCGACCATGGCGTGGCCGGGGCCTATCGCGCGTCGTTCCGGCGCTATACGCCGGAGTCCCTGCTGGTTTCCGTGGTCTTCTACGCCTCCACGGCGATGCTGTTTCTGGGCGCCTTCATCATCCGCTACCGGATTGAGCTGATCCTGAGCTTTCCCCTGGTGGCGCTGACGATGGCCATCTACCTGAGACTCGCCTTCCAGCCGGAGAGCGCCGTGCAGAACCCGGAGAAGCTGTATCGCGAGCCGCTGCTGATGGCCTCGTTTTCTGCGACGGTGCTGGTGATGGGCATCCTGCTCTTCCTGCGCATCCCGCGTCTGGAGCAGTTTTTCCTGCCGACTCTGCCGACGACGACCTCGTCGTCGCAGGGCACCTTCCCAGCAACTGGCCTGAGCCCGGCGCAGGAGCGGCCTGTCGTTCTGGCGCGGCGAGACGGTGCGGTGCGGGGCCGGACGGAAGGGACGGGGATGGAAGCAGCGGAGACTGAGGTTACCGGGGCGGAGCCTGCATGAGGCCATCGATCTCTCCGACGGCTGCTGGCTCCCGTGTGGCACATGACTCCCGGGAGACCGCTGGCTCCTGGCCTCTGCCGGCGTTCTTTCTGCTGCTCAGCGCCACGCTCTCACTGCTGTGGTCGCAGGGCCGGCTGATGTGGAACGACGAGTTCCTCTCCTTCTACTCGGACAGCGTGGCCAGCCTCCGGCAGGTGGTGCTGGTGCAGCTCCACTACCCCATCTCGCTGGACCCTCCGACGTACCATCTGCTCTCTCACCTGTGCATGGACGTGCTGGGGCGGAACGCGCTGGCGCTGCGGCTGCCTGCGCTGGCCGGATTCCTGCTCTTCCAGATCTGTGTCTTCTTGTTTGTTCGCCGCCTGGCAGGGGAGCGCGCGGCGATTGTGGCCATGGCCGCGCCGATATGCACCGCCAGCTTCCGCTACTCGCTGGAGGGCCGGCCCTATGGGCTGCTGCTGGGGCTGTACGCTCTGTCGCTGGTCTGCTGGCAGGCTGCGATCCGAGGGGCGCCGGGGGCGGCAGAGGCCGCAAACCAGCCCGGTTCGACCGCGAACCACCCCGCCGGCTCGCGTGTGCTTGCCCTGGCCGGCCTGACGCTCTCCATCGCCCTTGCCATCACCAGCCACTACTTCGGGGTTCTGATTCTGATCCCGGTGAGCCTGGGCGAGCTCTGGCGCAGCGTGATCCGGCGGCGGCTGGACGGTGGCGTGCTCGCGGCGCTGGGGCTGGGGCTGGCTTCGGTTGGCCTGATCCTGCCCTTCCGTCCTGCGCTGATGGTTTACCGCAGGCACTACTACATTACGGGCGTGAATCTGCATGACATCAGCCAGGGCTATCGCGAGCTGTTTGTGCGCTACACCACCTGGCCGATGGCGATGCAGCGGATGACTGCAGCCCTGCTGGTGATCCTGGCGCTGGCGCTAGCCGGGGCGGGCTGGAGACGATTCCAGAGACGCGCTGAGGGTGAGTCGGCTGCGGTCTGGGTGGGACTGGCCTCCATGGCGCTGCTGCCCTTCTTCGGGTATCTCTTTGGCCGCTTCGTGACCCACACCATGGAGGTGCGGTACGTGATTGCGGCGCTGATCGCCTTTGCCGCCACCTTCGGCATCGTGCTGGAGCGCAGGCTGCGCAGCAACGCGTTCTACTATGCGGTGCTGGGGGTGATCACTGCGGCTGGCGTGGCCATCAACGGACAGAACATTCTGCGCGAGCGGGCTGCGTCCGCCGCTATGCTGGGTAGTCTGCAGCCGTCTCCGGCGCTGGCGGCCGCGCTGGCGGCGCATCCCTACGCTCCGCTGTATGAGCAGAGCCTGGGCAACTTCTTTGTCGACTCCTACTACACGCCTGACTCCGAGCTACGCAGGCGCATCACCCTGCTCTACAACCCGGAGCAGGAGGTCCGCTGGCTGCAACATGATACGTACTCGATTGCAGCGCGCAATCTGCAGCAGTTCACCCGGCTGCCGGTGGTGAACTACGATGAGATCACACGACAGCCCGGAGAGCATCTGCTGATCCAGTGGAAGGATGGCTGGAACTGGACCGCGCAGGCCATGGCCGCTGAAGGTGCAGACCTGACACCGCTGGGGGCAGGTTTTGGTGGCGAGGCGATCTCCGTTGCGTGGCCGCAGAGTGCAGTGCGAGCGTTACTTCCTTCGGCGCAGTCGTTGGAAGCGGGTAGCGGCAGAGCGAGGTAGGCAGAAGAGGCAGCGGGTGAGGCCAGCAAGAGGCAGGGAGTTCAAGTCCAAGAGGAAGCGATGGAGAGAGCCGACCAACAGGGAGCCAGGGAGGGTGACGGACGGCGCAGGCTGGTCGATCTGGGTGCGGCTCTGTTGCTGGCGCAGGCCGCGGCTACGTCGATCGAGCGGTTGATGGCCGCGCGCCGCGACAAGCTGGGCTTCGACGACGCCTACATGTTCCTGCGCTACGCGCACAACATCCGCCACGGCCTGGGCTTCTCCTGGAATCCGAACGGCGTACACACCTACGGCCCCACGTCACTGCTGTGGAGCTTCTGCGTGCTGTTGCTGAGCTACCTGCCGACCGATCCCTGGACGCAACTGCTGCTGGGCTCCTGGGTGTGTTCGCTGGCGGCCGTGATCGCCATGGCCTGGGCCGTAAGGGCCAACGCCCGGAGCGAGTGGCTGCGCAGGCCGCTGCCCACGCTGGCGCTGATCGCTGCGCCGCTCTTCGCCTCTACGCTCTTCCAGGGCGACCAGTTCAACGGCATGGAGACGATGCTGGCGACGGCGCTGTGCGCGGTCTTCTTCGGGCTGTGCCTGCTGTGGCGTGCGGGACGGGTAGCACCGGTGGTGGTGGGCGGAGCTGGTTTCCTGCTTTTTCTGGCTCGGCCGGAGTCCGGGCTGGCGACCATGCTGCTGCCTGCGCTGGTGGGGCGGATGCCCGGAAACCTATCTGGCCTTGAGGAGCCCGACGGCCGGGCGCGGCCGTCTCTGCGGGAGTTTCTGGAGATCTATGGCGTCTTTTGCGCCGGGGTGCTGGTCGAGCTAGCGCTGTGCCGGCTGTACTTTGGAACGCCGGTTCCGCTGAGCGTACACATGAAGGGTGGCGCGGCTTACCGGGGCTACGGCGACGTCTGGTATCCCAGCCTGATGCTGATCGCCTTCCTGAGCGCGCTGCAACTCTTTGTGGCAGCGCTGGTGCTGCTGACGCGGCGGCGCGATCTGCGCCTGGTTCTGTGCGGAGTGATTCCTGCGGCGCTGGTCTTTGCGTACCTGGGAACCGTGACCCAGATCATGGGCTTTGACAGCCGCTACTATGTGCCCTACGCGCCGCTGCTGGTGGTTCCTGCGGTTCTGGTTCTGGATGGCTGGCTGGCCTTCCCCCAGCCGTGGAACGAGGCGTGGCCGGGACACGCGCTGCGCAATCGCGGCGCGGTGACTGCAGTGCTGCTGATCCTGTTCTTCCTGTTCCACTCGCAAGCGGTACAACGCGGATTTCGCCTGCTCGAGCACGGCCACCACCTGGAGTACGATCCTGCGCAGCTCAGCGTTGCGGCGACAACTCCGCTGCCGAGCTACGATTGGCAACCCATGATGCGGGCAGTGACCGACGACCTGATTGCGCCGCTCCCTCGGGGTACAACCGTTGCCTCCAGTGAGGTGGGCTATCTGGGCGAGCGCGCCTCCGGCATCAACATCATAGACCTGGCCGGGCTCAACGACAACGACATCGCACTGCACGGCTTCGGGATGAACCGCTTGCTGGAGCGCAAGCCGGACCTGATCTGGATGCCGAATACGAGCTACACTTACCAGCGCGGCGTGATGTTCAGCGATCCGGCGTTCCTCGCCCAGTATGATGTCTACGCCGATGCCGGCAACTTCGGCATCGCCATTCGCAAGGACTCGCCCTACTGCGGCGCGATCGAGCGCCAGTTCAGGATCTTCTGGGCCAGGGTCTACCCACGGTACGATCCGGCGGCGTACCTGGTGCGGTCCGTGAGCTGGAGCGGCGTCCCGCACAGCGTACGCAACCGCTGAGGAGCGTGGGGGGGCGAGCCCAGGCGTCTGGCAGGTTCTAAGGCATGCCGTGCGGGAGCTGACTGGGCGGCACATAGCGGACTACGTAGAGGGTGCCGGGAGTGCGGTAAGGCCAGCGTGAGTAATGCACCGGCGCAAAGGGCGCTGAGCCGTAGCAGATGTTGGGGTTGAAGGAGACGCTGTAGAGGGGGCGGACGTGCGGCAGGGCGGAGTAGAGCGCCACGAGACAGGTAGGGGCCGGAACGGAGACGTAGGTGTGGGCCGGTCGAATGATCCGTGAATCGTTGAGATGGCTGGCGTGCCGCAGCTCCGTACCGAGGTTGTAGGGCCAGCCGTAATCGACGGCGGTGTCCGGAATGCCTGCAGCGCGTACTTCGGCGGAGAGCCTGTCGATGGCGCGGTAGAGGGTGAAGCCGTTATGCGTCACTGTCGCCGAGAAAGCCGCCACGATGGTGATGAGAACCCAAGCTACCGACGGCAGTCGAGGCCGGATGTAGTCCTGATACAGGCGAAGCGTGGCGAGCAGAGCGAAGGGGGCGAGCAGGAAAAGATAACGGTCCTTGGCGATCCGCAGCAGCACCACCAGGAAAAGATCGTAGGCAGCCATGAGCGGCCCAATCAGCACCAGGAGCTGCCTGCCGGTGAGGGCTGCGGACGGAGTTATCTCAGGCGATCCTGAGCTGGACGGATCCAAAACGGCGAACGACGAATACCTGCGCATGCTGCTGAGCAGCATCGAGGCCAGCAAAGCCACCAGACCGCCCATACAAAAAAGGCTCACGGCTACCTGGAGTGCCGTGCCGAGGAAGGCGCCAGGAGTGCTGTTCATAATGGGCGACCATAGGCCGTTGATCGGGAACCAGTCTCCCCAGTCAGGGGCTGCCGGCAACAGCAGAAGCAGGTTGTGCGAATGGGTGGGGTGGCGGCCGATGAGCCAGCAGGCAAGGGATTTCGGATGAGGGAAGGCCAGAAAGAGTCCCAGGCAAAGAATTGCCAGGACCAGCGGGCCGGCCTTTCGCGTCCTCGGGCTCGCGCAAATCGCCGGTATCCGGGGAAGGAAGAGGAGCGTGATGGGCAGCAGGAAGAAGGAGACGTCCAGCAAGCTGTAGGCGAACCGAACCAGAATGTAGTTGAGAGAGATCGTGGCGAGCGGCGGCAGATTGTCGGGGATCGTGAAGGGCTGGCCCTTCAGCCACTGCATGCAGGCAAAGATGAAGACGTCGGCAGCGAGACAGGCGCTGATGCCCACCGTGAGGACGCGGCGGCGCGAGCGCTGTGGCAGAAGACCATGCAGCAGAAACAGTGTGCAAGGGACGATGATGAGAGTGCCCATCCAGGCGAACTGACGCGCCGTGCCCAGGATGGCGTTGCTGATGGCAGCGAGGCATAGCCACAGGATTACGGCTGGCTCATCGGCAGGATGGGCAGAGCCGTCGTCCGTGAGCTCAACGGGCCGGGCGCCGATGGATTTTGCGGCCTCCAGAGCACGCAGACAGCCGTAGAGGCAGAGGATGATGGCAAACATCCCGAAGAGATCGCTCATATAGCTGGCTGTGAGAACCAGATAGAGCGGGGAGAGCACCAGGGCCAGCGTGCCAAGCATGGAGTTGCGTTCGTTGATGCCCGCGCGAACCAGTGTGCGCTGAAGCAGGAAGGCCAGGAGCATGGACACCAGGAGGGTGCTCATGCGAACGGTGGTGAAGGAGAAGCCGAAGAGTTTGATGAAGGCCGCGCCCAGGTAGAGCTGCCAGCCCAGCATCGGAATGGCCCAGCCGTTATAGACGACGTGGCCGGTGTTAGCCAGGGTGTGGGCCATCAGGATGTAGGGCCCATCGTCCCATACGCCGGTGTTGGTGAAGGGTCGGCTGAGGATCGCACAGAGAAGCACCGCGAGCGCGCAGAACAGGGCTGGAATGCGCAACCTTCGGATGAGTTGCAAAGGGCCTCCGACGAGGTTTGTGGATCGTGGCCCGTGATACTCAGCAAGGGTCGAGCGCGTTGGATGGTGGGAGAGGATTTCAGAGTAGCAGAGTGGGAGTCAGTCACGCCTTGGGCGGCAGATAGCGGACTACGTATAGAGTCCCGCGGGTGCGGTAGGGCCAGCGGGAGTAGTGGACAGGGGCGAAGGGAGCGGGACCGTAGCAGGCGTTGGGGTCGAAGGAGACGCCGTAGAGGGGAATGATGTGGGGGGTGACATCATGGAAGAACATGGGGCAGGTGCCGGCAGGCAGCGGAGGCTGGGGCACATACGCATGCGCGGGAATCACAATCGCAGGCCAATTGATGTAATCAGCGTGTTGGAGCTCGACAGCGATGTTGTATTCCCAGCCGTTATCGACAGAGGTGTCCGGTACGCCGGCGGCGCGGAGTTCAGCGGCGAGCCTGACGCGCGCGCGATAGAAGGAGTAGGTGTTGTGGGTGCAGGCGATCCCGTAGATCGCCAGCAGTCCGGTGAGGAAGAGAACAGAGCCGGGCAACTTCGGCTGAAGGCAGTCCTGGTAGTACCGGACCACGCAGACGGCGGCGACGAGCGCCAACTCCAGAAGGTAGCGGTCGACGAGCAAGCTCTGACCCGCACGTGGAATCAGGATCAAGGAGTAGACCACCGAGAAAGGGACCAGGATTACTCCCAGATGCGCCCAAGAGACGGTGCGAGGGGCCCCCTCCGGAAGTGGCTTCCCGCCTGTCCGGAGCATCGAGGCAGCCAGCCCGATCAGGCCGCTCGCCACGGTTGCGGTCAGCAGCAGACGCACCCAGTGGTTCAGGAGGAAGACAGGCGGTGTGCCCTTCAGAATGGCGTTGACATTGATCCCCGAGACGTTAATCACATCGCCCAACGTTGGCTCCAGTAAAGGATGTAAGGTGATGTGCTTCCAACGGAGCACCAGCAAGATCAAAAGATAGGCAAGAGAAAGAACGGAGAGTACCGCAGCGGAGCGGCGGAGGCTCTTGCGGATCTCCGGGAGAAAAGGAACCAAGATCGGGAGCAGGAGGAGCAAGACCTCCGGAAATGCGTGGAAGAGCGTGGCGAGGACAGGATACTCCTGGCCCCGGTGCACGACAAGGTGTTCGGGATTGATGTAAGGCTGCCGCGCCATCCAACGCATACAGGCAAAGACGAAGACATATCCGGCGAGGGTGGCCACAGCACCCTCGATAAGGACGCGCCGCCGCTCCCGCAACAGCCAGAGAGTGGAGGGAACCATGACGAGAACGCCGAGCCAAACGATCTGGCGGGCCGTGCCACAGATATCATTGCCGGCGACAGCGAAGCAGATCCAAGCGACGCAGGCTCGGTCAGTGGAGGCTTCCAAGGCGCGCAAGCAGCCATAGAGGCAGAGCACGACGGCGAAGAGCCCGAAGATGTCGCTCGTGTAACAGACGGAGAGCGTCAGGTATAGCGGCGAGAGGACGAAGGCCAGCGTGCCGAAGACAGCATTACGCTCGGAGATACCGGCACGCACCATCACTCGCTGGAGGAGGAAGGCCAGCGTCATAGCGACCAACCACGTGCTCATGCGGACGGTGGTGATTGAGAAGCCAAAGAGCTTGATGAAGGCTGCTCCGAGATAGAGCTGCCAGCCCAGCATGGGGGCTTCCCATCCGTTGTAGAGAATTTTGCCGGTGGTCGCGAGCCGGAGTGCGGACCGGATATAGGTCCACTCCCCACCCATATCGGCGTAGGGACGGCTGATGAGCGCGCAGATGAGCACGGCCAGGGCGCCAGACAGGGCTGGAACGCGGAACCTACGGACGAGTGGCAAAGGGCCTCCGGGAAGATTGTCGGTTGCGCCCGTGGAACTTTGCAAGGGGCCGGGCGTGGTACTTCGAGAACAGGGTGGATTCAGATTAACAAAGGTGCCGTTGCAGACTATCAGTTCGCCACAGGCGTGTACCGCACGACGTACAGGGTTCCGAGCGAAGTGGCCAGCCAGCGGGGGTAACGGACCGGGGCGAAGGGGGCCTGCCCGTAGCAGAGGTCAGACCGAAAGGAGACACCATAGAGGGGACGAATGTGCGGAACGTCGAAGTAGAAAGTCATGGGACATAAAGGGGCTGGCACTGAAACGTGGGAATCTGCGGGGGTGAGGATTCTGGGGTCGTTGATGTGGTTGGAGTGTTGCAATTCCACGTCGAGGTTCTGCGGCCAGCCGTAATCGACGGCGGTGTCGGGGATGCCCGCAGCGCGCATCTCGGCTGCGAGCTGGCCGATGGCGCGGTAGAGAGCGAAGCTGTTGTGCGTCACCGCCGTCGCAAACATGGCTAGGAGCGCGAGCAACACCCAGGCTGCGGACGGCAGGTGGGGCCGGATTTTGTCCTGGTAGAGCCGAATCAGCAGGAGCAAAACCAGGGGCGCCAGCAGAAGCAGGTAGCGGTCGAGGACCATCTGCATTACGGCGACCAGAAAGAGAGAGTAGGCAGCCATTGCCGGCCCGACCACGACCAGGAGCTGCCTGCTGCTCAGGCTCACGGAGAGAGCGGGACTGGGCGAGGTTACATTTGGCCGGGTCAAGGCCGAAGACCTAGCCTGGCCCCGCAGGCTGCCGAAGAGAAGGGAGACGGCTATGGCGATCAGTCCACCAGCCGAGGCCCACGTCAGCAGCATCTGGAGACCTCTGCCGAAGGAAGCGGGCGGGGTGCTGTTCAAGATGGGTGACCATACGCCGTAGGATGTGAACCAATATCCCCAATCCAGATTGGCCGGGAGGAGCAGAAGGAGCCCGTGAGGATGCGCGGGGTGGCGACCCGTCAGACGATAGGCCAGCGACCGTGGATGAGGGCACACCAGGATGTATCCCGAACAAAGGATCGCCAGGGCCAGCGAGCCGGCCCAGCGAGTCTTCGGATTCGCGCAAATCTCCAATATCTGCGGAAGGAAGAGGAGGGTGATGGGGAGCAGGAGGAGAGAAACGTCCAGCGCGACGTCGATGAGACGAACGAGATCGTAAGCGAAGGGGATGGATGTGGACCGCAACACCGGTTGCTGAACCGTGTAGGGTTGGCGCTTCAGCCACTGCATGCAGGCGAAGACGAAAAGGGCGCCGGCCAGACAGGCCGTTGCGCCCACCGAAAGGACGCGGCGGCGCGAGCGCCACGGCAGAAGACCATGCAGCAGCAACAGCGTGCAGGGGATCATGACGAGGATGCCCAGCCAGGCGAACTGGCGCGCTGTGCCCAGAATGGCGTTGCTGACGGAGGCGGAGCACAGCCACAGGATCACGGCGCGCTCGCCGCCAGGATTGGCGGAGCCGTCGTCCGAAAGCCCAGCGGGTCGGTCGCCAAGTGACTGCGCAGCCTGCAGAGCGCGCAGGCAGCAGTATAGGCAGACGACGATGGCAAAGATTCCAAAGAGGTCGCTCATATAGGTGACCGAGAGAATCAGATACAGCGGAGAGAGAACGAGGGCCAGCGTGCCGAGGGTGGCATTGCGCTCATTGATGCCCCCGCGGACCAGCGTGCGCTCAAGGAGGAAGGCCAGGAGCATGGACACCAGCAGGGTGCTCATCCGGGCGGCGGTGAAGGAGAAGCCGAAGAGCTTGATAAATGCTGCGCCCAGGTAGAGCTGCCAACCCAACATCGGAGCCGCCCAGCCGTTGTATACCACGTGGCCGGTCTTTTCCAGATGTTGCGCCATCAGGATGTAGGGTCCGTCGTCCAGCACGCCCATGTTGGTGAAGGGGCGGCTGAGAAGTGCGCAAAACAGGACGCAGAGAGCACAACAGAGGGCCGGAATGCGGAACCTTCGGATGAGTTGCAAAGGGCCTCCGAGGAGGTTTGTGGTTCATGGCCCGTCAGACTCAGCGAGGTCGAGCGCGTTTTGGCGGCAGGGGCGGACTTCAGAGTAGCAGAGTGGGCGTCTGCTACGCCTTGGGCGGTAGATAGCGGACGGCGTAGAGGGTTCCGGGGGTGCTGTAGGGCCAGCGGGAGTAGTGCACCGGAGCGAAGGGAGCGGGGCCGTAACAGGCGTTGGGGTCAAAGGAGGCGCCGTAGAGGGGGCGAACGTGGGGGGTCTGGTCGTAGTTGACGACCTTGCACGAGCCTGCAGGGAGCGGAGGGGCTGGCTTGTAGGCGTCAGCGGGTATGGTAGTGCGCGGATCGTTGATGTGATTGGAGTGCTGCAGCTCGACAACCATGTTCTGCTCCCAGCCATGGTCGATAGCGGTGGGGGCGACCCCGGCTGCGACCAACTCGTTGGCCAGGGCGACACGGGCGCGATAGAGAGAGAACATGTTGTGGGTCATCATGACGGCGTAGAGGGCGACCGCGGCCACCAGCGGGATGGAGACCAAGGGCAAGCGCTGCTGGATTTGGTCCTGGTAGGAACGCAGAAGACAGAGCAAGATGACAACCAGCAATCCCAGGAAGTAGCGATCGCGGATGCCGGAGACGACCGACCGGGGAATGAGCAGGAGGTAGTAGGTGAGGAAGAATGGTGCGAGGAGCATGCTGAGCTGCCGCCAGGACACCTCACGCGATACGACACCGGACTCAGCGGTGGCGGGCTCCGGTGCGGGCTTGGTCCCCCCCGTCTGCCGCAGCGAGGCGATGAGCCCGACGACCCCTCCGAGGGTTAGAAGGGTGAGCAAAACCTGTGCGACTTTGCCGATGACGATGGGCGGCTTGCCTTGCAGCAGGTCATAGGCAAAGATCCCGGTGACGTTGTTCCATTCGCCAAGGCCGGTTCCCGAACCCATGGGCAGGAGTTGAACGTTGCCGCGAAGATGGCTGGGATAGGTGGCCAGAAACACGTAACCACTGAAGAGCAGGAGGAAGATGGCCAGCGTGCGGAGACGGAGCTTGCGTAGCTGAGGGAGGAACAGCAGCGTGACCGGGAGCAGGAGATAGGGGAGATCCAGAACGGAGTAGGCGATCTGCAGCAGCGCCGTGGCAACGGAAAATGTCTTCGGAAGCAGGTGCTCGTGGACGTTGTAGGGCTGGCGGAGGAACCATTGCATGCAGGCGAGGATGAAGAGGCCGCCAAGGAGGTTGACCGCGAGGCCCGCGAGCAGAACGCGGCGGCGGGAGCGAAGCAGATACAACGCGGAGGGAATCATGACCAGCACGCCGAGCCAAGCGATCTGGCGGGAGGTTCCGAAGAGGGCGTTGGTAAAGACAGCGAAGCAGAGCCAGAGGATGGTTGCGCGATCGCTGGCGGACTGTAGAGAGCGGAGGCAGCCGTAGAGGCAGAGAAGGATGCTGAAGAGGCCGAAGACGTCACTCATGTACGTAGCGGAGAGCATGAGGTAGATCGGCGACAGGACCAGGGCCAGCGTGCCGAGGGTGGCGTTGCGCTCGTGGATCCCGGCACGAACCAGGGTGCGCTGGAGGAGGAAGGCCGTAAGTAAGGCGACCAGCAGCGTGCTCATGCGAGCGACGGTGAAGGAGAAGCCGAAGAGCTTGATGAAGGCCGCACCCAGATAGAGCTGCCAGCCGAGCATAGGGGTGATGTTGCCGTTGTAGAGGATGTGGCCGGTCGCTGCCAGCTTCTGCGCCATCAGGATGTAGGGGCCGTCGTCGCAGACGCCCATGCTGGTATAGGGGCGGCTGATGAGCTCGCAGAGGAGAACCGCGAGAGAGCAGAGGACGGCAGGGAGGCGAAGACGACGGGCGAGTTGCAATCAGCCTCCAGCGCGAGCGTGTGGATGATGTTGCGTGCGGCTGCAATCATCTGCAAGGCGAGAATGTCGGTTCCAGAATAGCAAGGAGCGACGAGGACATAGCGCTCGCCGGGCCGACTGCCAGGCTGAGATGAGCCGTGCGTTGAGCGAAGCGGTGCTGAATCCGGCGCAGAAAGGGTCGGCCCATCCCGTTGGGAGGCCGACCCATCTTGCGTCTACCGCGTGCTGCGGAGGAGTTATTCCGCTGGCTCAGGGCGCTGGACGTTGAACTCCAGCCCCTGAGCGCCTGCGTCCACCAGCACATGATCGCCGTGGAGCACCGAGCCGTCCAGGATCTTGATGGCCAGCTTGTCCTGGATCATGCGCTGCAAGGCCCGCTTCAAAGGCCGAGCCCCATAGGTTGGGTCGTAGCCGGCCTTGAAGATCGCCTGGCGCGCCGCATCGGTGAGCTCCAGGGTGATGTGCCTGTCCGCCAGCAGCTTCTCCAAGTCCGCCAGACGCAGGTCCACGATGTGCGCAAGCTGCGACTCGGCGAGCGGATGGAAGACCACCATCTCATCCACGCGGTTGAGGAACTCTGGACGGAAGTGCTTGCGCAGCTCCTCCAGCACCCGCGTGCTGGCGTCGGCAAAGCCCTCTTCCCCCTTGGCCCAGACGGTGGCCAGATGGCTGGCGCCGATGTTGGAGGTCATGATGAGCACGGTGTTCTTGAAGTCCACGGTTCGGCCCTTGGAGTCTGTGAGGCGGCCGTCGTCCAGCACCTGCAGCAGGACGTGGAAGACGTCCGGATGGGCCTTTTCAATCTCATCAAAGAGCACCACGGAGTAGGGGCGGCGGCGAACAGCCTCGGTGAGCTGACCGCCCTCATCGAAGCCGACGTAGCCGGGAGGCGCGCCGATGAGCCGGGCTACGGCGTGACGCTCCATGTACTCGCTCATGTCGATGCGCACCATGGCCTGCTCGTCGTCGAAGAGGAACTCCGCCAGCGCCCGCGCGGTCTCTGTCTTGCCGACGCCGGTGGGACCGAGGAAGATAAAGGAGCCGATGGGTCGGCGGGGATCGCTGAGGCCGGCGCGGGAGCGGCGGATGGCGTTGGCCACAGCGACCAGGGCCTCATCCTGGCCGATGACCCGCTGGCGCAGGCGATCTTCCATGTGGGTGAGCTTCTCCACCTCGCCCTCCAGCATCCGGGCGACGGGGATCCCGGTCCACTTGGAGACGATGCGGGCGACGTCTTCTTCGTCGACCTCCTCCTTGAGCAGGCGGGGGGCGTGGCCGGAGCGGGCATCGGCTGCGCCGGCGTCCTGGCTCTGGGTGAGCGCCGCGAGCTCCTTTTCCGCGTTGGGGATCTCGCCGTATTGCAGCTCCGCGGCGCGCTGGAGATCGCCCTTGCGGGTGGCCTCGGAGGCCGCAAAGCGCATCTGCTCCAGACGCTGCTTGAGCGCGGCGACCTGGCCGATGGCTCCCTTCTCCTTTTGCCAGCGGGCGCGCAGACCAGCGATCTGCTCGCGGACCCCGGCCAATTCGCGATCGACCTCGGTGAGGCGCTCGCGGGAGTTGGCATCGGTTTCGCGCTTGAGGGCGTTGCGCTCGATCTCCAGGCTGATGGCGCGGCGCTCCAGATCATCGATCTCTACCGGCACGCTGCCGATCTGGATGGCCAGAGCGGCGGCAGCCTCATCGACGAGGTCAATGGCCTTGTCCGGCAGGAAGCGGTCAGAGATGTAGCGGTGGGAGAGCTCAGCAGCGGCGACGATGGCCGAGTCCTTGATGCGCACCTTGTGGTGGGTCTCATAGCGCTCGCGCAGGCCGCGCAGGATGGCGATGGTATCTTCCACGTTGGGCTCGCCGACGAAGACGATCTGGAAGCGGCGCTCGAGGGCGGCATCCTTTTCGATGTACTTGCGGTACTCGCTGAGGGTGGTGGCGCCGATGGCGCGCAGCTCGCCGCGGGCCAGGGCCGGCTTGAGCATGTTGCTGGCGTCGATGGCACCTTCCGCCGCGCCGGCCCCGACCAGAGTGTGCAGCTCGTCGATGAAGAGGATGATCTGACCGTTGGAGTCTTCAATCTCCTTGAGGACGGCCTTGAGACGATCCTCAAACTCGCCGCGGAACTTGGCCCCGGCCAGCATGGAGCCCAGGTCGAGGGAGATGACGCGCTTGTCGCGCAGGACCTCGGGAACGTCGCCCTGGAAGATGCGGCGAGCGAGGCCTTCCACGATGGCCGTCTTGCCCACGCCGGGCTCGCCGATGAGCACCGGGTTGTTCTTGGTGCGGCGGCTGAGTACCTGGATGACGCGGCGGATCTCCTCATCGCGGCCGATGACCGGGTCCAGCTTGCCGCGGCGGGCCAGCTCGGTGAGGTCTTTGGCGTACTTCTCGAGAGCCTGGAACTTGCCCTCGGGGTTCTGGTCCGTAACGCGCTGCGCACCGCGCACCGCCTGCAGGGCCTTGAGGATGGCCGCGTGGTCCGCTCCTTCGGCAGCGAGGGCCAGTTGGACCGGCCCATGCCTCTGTTTGACCAGAGAGAGCAGAAGATGCTCGGTGGAGACGTAGTCGTCTTTGAAGTCGTCGGCCTCCTTGAAGGCTCCCTCCAGCACCTGGGTGAGAGGCGAACTCAACCCCGGCTGCTGTGCTCCGCCCTGCACCCGGGGAAGCTTTGCGATAGCTCCGAGGATGGTGGTCTGCAACTGCGGCACGGCGACACCCACCTTCTCCAGCACTGGCCGCACCACACCCTCTTTGTCCTCCAGCAGTGCAGCCATCAGGTGCAGCGGCAGGACCTCCGGATTGCCGTTCTCTGCGGCGCTGCCCTGCGCGGCCTGCAGCGCCTGTTGTGACTTGACGGTGAACTTGTCCCACTTGATGGCCATGCTGATTCTCCTATGCTGTGTTATCTCTCCGGTGGACGCTCGCTGGAGCGGATGCCGGTGAGCTATTCGATGTTGCTGCAAAACTTGAGTACCTGGGCGCTTTCTACAGGCTGAAGCCGATGGAGAGCGTCCGTGAGGCGGGGCGGACGGACCTGTGGAAAGATTCTGGGATAGCTGATGAATTCTGCGTGGAATCCATGTTGAATCCGCATGGATTGCGGGTTGAATCCTGTGGAATTCCTGTCACAGCACCCCGGGAGAGCAGGTTTACATCCGCCCAGCGCCCGAAAAAAGGGGCGAATCCGAAGGTTGTCGAAGCTTTCGGGATCCGCCCCGCTCTCAACGTGTCCACAACACCAACAACCAACGCCAACAACTCTGACAAGGCCAGCAAGGCTTACAACGCTGGCAGTGTTAGCCCGCCTGCCGCGTGCGGCTGCCATACGGGTCCGCGCGAGACGCCCAACGTGCGCGAGATGGATGGTGGAGCCGGAAGGGACGCCAACGCGGCGCGACCGGCTAGCCATGCCCCGCAACCGGGGTAGCCGACAGCCAGAGTTCGGGCTGGCGGTTGCCGGGCTGCGGGGTGGATCCGGGCTGGATGCGCGGTATCGTGTCTCGGCCAGCTACCTGGTACGGTGCTCTGCGGAGGCTGGGATCCGCGTCCTGCCCAACTTCAGGCCTCAGGCCTTGGCCTTGGCCTCAACCTGCTTGTGCTCAGCCGGGGCGACCTGGACCTGAATCTGCTTCGGCTGGGCCTCCGGCTTCTTGGCAAAGGTGATGTTCAGGACGCCCTCGGCGCTGGTGGCATCCACCTTCTCCGTGTTTACCGTGACCGGCAGGGTGAAGGCGCGCATGAAGCTGCCATAACGGCGTTCGATGCGGTGGAAGTTCTCCTCCTTCTCCTCACTTTCGAACTTGCGCTCGCCCTTTACGGTGAGGGTTCGCCCCTCTACACGGATGTCCAGATCTTCACGGCGGATGCCCGGAACTTCGAACTTCAGGGTCAGCTTTTCTGCATCCTCGTAGACGTCCACGGCGGGTATGAAGTTACCGGCGAGCAGCGCCTCGGCTCCGTCGTTGGGACGAGCGAAGTCCTGGAAGATGGAGTTCAAGCGATTCTGAAGAAGGGCGATATCATTCAATCCGCTGCGAAAGGGAACCAAACTTGTCAACGTCATAACCAATATCTCCTTATCGAAAGATCTTTGGAGTTGGGGCTCGATGCTTTCTCTTCCCAACTCGATACCAGTATAGATGCAATCGCAGTGAAATGGTTACAGAAAAAATGATAGAAAGTCACTCATATTTTTTCGGTAATCGCCGGATGGCCATGCCGGCGCCTGAATCCTGGTTTATGGCATTTTCGGTATTGATGGGTTCTGAAAAGGTGGATGTATCCCTAAGCGGGCTTGCCGCGGCGGTTTCAATGGGGGGAAAACGGCCATCGAAGTCGAGTCGCCCTCTACACCTCCACCGAAACTGGCTTAGCGCCCCGACCTGCGCTCCGGCGGCCGGCCCCCCGCCGAAGAGGCTATTCTTACAGTCATCCCTGGAGGTCTCCCCGCGACGATGTCTTTCACTTTTGCGCTCTCCTCTGCTGCTGCGGCTCTGTTGCTGGCGGTGCTGCCTGCCAGTTCCTCGCTGGCCCAACTGCCGGCGAAGTACCTGACGGAGCAGCCGGTTCGAGCCAACCACGCCATGGTGGTGACGATCCACCACGACGCCACGGACGCCGGGCTCCAGATTCTGCGGGAGGGCGGGAACGCGGTGGATGCGGCCGTGGCCGTCGGCTTTGCGCTGGCCGTGGTCTATCCGGAGGCGGGCAACATCGGGGGGGGAGGGTTCATGTTGATTCGACCGTCGGGGAGGGGGCTGAACGGTGGGCAACCGGTGTTTCTGGACTACCGGGAGGAGGCGCCGGGTTCAGCCGGCGCCAACATGTACCTGGACCGGGCCGGCGAGGTGATCCCACAGATGTCGATTACGGGCATGCACGCCTCCGGCGTGCCGGGCACGGTGGCCGGGCTGACCTATGCGGAGCAGCACTTTGGCCGTCTGGGGCTGGTCCGGGTGATGGCCCCGGCGATCCGGCTGGCGCGGGAGGGCTTTGTGCTTCCCGCCCAGGAGGCCGGTGACATGCATGCCGGCAACCTGGCGAGGTTTGCGGCCTCGCGGCGGATCTTCCAGCGCGATGGCAACTTCTACCGTCCCGGTGAGGTCTTTCGCCAGCCGGAGCTGGCCGCGACGCTGGAGCGCATCCGTCGCGATCCGGCGAGCTTCTATCACGGCAAGCTGGCAGAGCAGTTCGCGGCCTTTGAGGCGGCCAACGGGGGGATGATCACGGCCGAGGATCTGGCCCGCTACCGGGTGAGGGAGCGCAGGCCACTGCTGGGCCAGTATCGCGGGCTGAAGGTGCTGACCGCGCCGCCGCCCAGCTCCGGGGGCATTGTGTTGATCGAGATTCTGAACATCCTGAGCGGCTACGATGTTGCCAGCCTGGGAGCGGACCGGTCTGCCAACCAGATTCATATCATCGCGGAGGCCTTTCGCCGCGCCTACATGGACCGCGGCGACTACCTGGGCGACCCGGATTTCAACCGGATGCCGCTGGAGCAGATGGCCTCGCAGGCGTATGCGGCTGCCTGGCGCAGGACGATCGATCCCTTTTCTCCCACCCCGTCGGCCAAGCTGGTGCGCCCGGCTGGCTTTCTGCCTGCGGCCTCGACGCCGCTGCATCCGCAGTTAGAGTCCAGCGAGACGACTCACTTCTCCATTGTGGATGCGGAGGGGAACGCGGTCTCCAGCACGTACACGCTGAACTTCGGCTTTGGCTCCGGGGTGACGGTGGACCCCCTGGGCTTTCTGCTGAACGACGAGATGGATGACTTCACCTCCAAGGTAGGCGTGCCCAATGCCTATGGCCTGATCCAGAGCTCGGCGAACGCCATTGCCCCGGGCAAGCGCCCACTCTCGGCGATGACGCCCACGATCGTCAGCGAGCCGCCGGTGTGCTCGCCGTCTGGCGCCGGCGATCGCCAGGGTTCGAGCGTGTACTATGTACCGCTGCCGGCCAACTGCAAGCCGGGAAGGCTGCGCCTGGTGCTGGGCTCGCCGGGCGGATCGACGATCATGACCACGGTGGCCAATGACCTGATCAGTGTGGTGGACAACCATCTGAACATCCAGGCCGCAGCCGATGCGCCACGGTTCCATCATCAGTATCTGCCGGACGTGCTGCAGTTTGAGAAGGCCTTCCCGGTCGCCACGGTGGAGCAGATGCAGGCGCGCGGCTACAGCACGCGCCGCGCTGCGGAGTTCGATGAGAAGTCCGCCGGCGTGTGGGGCGACAGCGAGCTGATCGAGGTGGACCCGGCCAGTGGTGAGCTGCTGGGTGGGCACGACCATCGCCATACCTTTGGCAAGGCCGCAGGGTATTGAGGAGAGCAGACCGGACGCGAGTCCAGGCTTTAAAGAGAATGAGATTCTGCCCGGCCACTGTGGGAGCGTGGTAGATCCTGTTGCTTGTCAACGGGTCCGGACCGACATGGCTGCTACCTGCGGCCTCCATCTGCATGCTGCCAACCCACATCTCGAAGGTAGCAAGATGTGGGGCGCCCCTTTTTATAGAACCCGGCTGGTTGGGTGCGGACCGATGGGCAAGGACTGTTTTTGGACCGCTTTCCTTAGCAGCCTGGTCCAGGTGGCGTTCTTCCGCAACCGCTTGACGCTGATGGCGTAGAAGTTTTCAAAGATCTCGCGAAAATCATGCAGCACCACGAGCTTCTGCTCCTTCAGTTCATCCTTGACCACGACGCGAGGAACGGCAGCCACTCCCAGTCCATCCCTTGCCAGCAGGCGGAGCATGGGCATGTCATCCACCTCGGCGATGATGTTGGGCTCGATCTCCCAGCGGTCAAAGAGCGCATCCAGTTGGGTGCGGATGTCGCTGTTGCGCCCCGGCAGCAACAGGCGCAACTGCGCAAGGTCTTTGGGGAAGCGCAGGCGGGCGAAGCCAGGATCCGGCCTTCCAACCAGGCTGACCTGCTGGCGCGCCAACTGCTGGCAGCGCCAGTCCGATTCGCCCTGCGAACCGATGGGCCGATTGCTGAGCACAAGATCGAGCTGGAAGGATTGCAGCCTGCTCAGAAGCTCCTCCATGCCGCCTGATTCGATGACCAGATGCAACGCCGGTTCGGTCATCAACGGTTGCAGGAACTGCTCCTGGAAGTTGCGCGAGAGCGTGCTGACCGAGCCGATGCGAAAGCGCAGTCTGGAGCGGCTGGCCTCGCCCTCCACGGCGCGGACAAGCTCTTCACTGAGTTCAAAGATCTCCTGCGCATAATGCAGGACCATCGCTCCGAAGGGGGTGAGCTGGAGGCGGCGGTTGGCGCGATCGAAGAGAGCTGTTCCGAGGGAGTCCTCGAGCTGCCGTATCTGTATCGAGAGGGAGGATTGAGAGATGTTGAGCCGGCTGGCTGCCTGGGTGAGGTTGCCGCAGGAGGCAACCAGCCAGAAGTAGCGCAAGTGGTGAAGATTGAGGTGCTGCATGATTCGATAATATAGAACGTTTTGTGCACTATTATATATTTTACAAATCATCAAGAATCCGGAAGTATGCAGACATGACGAGTTTCACCATGTCCGATGTTTCCATGTGGCTACCCGGATGCTGTTATCTGCTGGCTGCCGTTCCGGGACGGCCCCACGCGAGCGCGCCGTGGAAGAGAGCGATGCTTGCAACCTGGGCGGGGTTGATGTTCTCCATCGTCAGCCTGGTCTCTCTGGATGGAGGCATTTTCCATCTGGCTGCGGATCTGCCGGGGCATTGCATGCTGGTCCTTATCAGCTTTCTTGCTGTTGTGATTACACGTTACTCGCACAGTTACCTGGGCGGGGAGCCAGGGCAGAGGCGATTCCTGAGCGCCTTGATGACAACCTTTGGATTTTCCGCGGCTGTGGTGATTGCACCCCGTCTTGATCTTCTTTTGCTGGCATGGGTTCTGAGCAGTGTGTCATTGAATGCGCTGCTGTTGTACTTTCCGGACCGGCGCGCGGCGAAGATGGCGGCCCACAAGAAGTTCCTGGTCAGCCGCACCGCGGAGGCGCTGCTTCTGATTGGCATAGGTGTTCTCTATCGTAGTTATGGAACGCTCAACATCGCCGCGCTGAACCATGCGGTTTCCATGGAGCCCAGGCATGGGCTGGCGGTGCTTGTTTTTTCGCTGTGTCTGGCTGTCGCTGTAATTCTGAAGTCAGCGCAACTGCCGCTGCACGGCTGGCTGATCCAGGTGATGGAAGCGCCCACGCCGGTTTCTGCGCTGCTGCATGCGGGCATTGTGAATCTTGGCGGTGTTCTTCTCATCCGCCTGCATCCATTTCTCGATGCTGAGGCAAGCACTCAGTTCCTGTTGACGGCGTCGGGGGTTATCACCCTGGTAATCGCAGGGGTGGTGATGCTGACAAGGGTGAGCATCAAGGTGCGCCTTGCCTGGTCCACCTGCGCGCAGATGGGATTTCTGCTGGCGGAGTGCGGCACGGGATTGTATGGCCTGGCGCTGCTCCATCTGCTGGGCCACTCGCTGTACAAGTCTTATCTGTTTTTGAGCTCCGGGAGCGTGGTGCAGGCTTACGGCGAGGATGTCTCGGTGGGAGAGGTTCGCATGCTCCGGCGCGCTCGGGTTTGGCCGCGTGTTGCCTCTCTGCTGATTCTTGGCGGGGCTTTTTGGGGAGTTCACTCTGTTGTGGCCAACACAGCCTATGATGTGGAACCGATTGCCCTGGCGGTGCTGGCTGTGGGAGTTGCGCCGCTGCTGGCGGTGGGCCTGGAGGAGGAGGGGCTTCTGGGTTCAGCCGTGGTGCGCATCGGCTGCTTGTTGGTTCTTTACGAGGCCTTGCACCGGTATTTCAGCTCCGTTGTTTCGTCAGACGACAACCGGCATTGGATGGTTCCTGCTCTCTTCGGTTTTGCGATGGTGCTGCTGTATGTCCTGCAGATTGTTGTACGCACCTGTGACGCCCGGCGAATGTGGCGGGTTCGCATCTGGGCTTTTCATGGCTTCTACCTGGATGAGATCTTCACGCGGTTTGTGTTGGCGCTTTGGCCGATCAGGGTGAACGGAGGATCGCCGGCTGCACATTCCACGACAACCGATGAGGGGGAGTTTGCATGATCACGACAAGCTGCAGGGAGTTTGGGGAGCGCTGTGATATTGCCGCTGCGGCGGAGGCCTGCTGCGGTTTGGTTGCGCCCTTCTGGCCGCTGGACCGCTCCATCGCCGTGAATCCATATTGGGGATTCCGAGACTGTTCGTTCGAGCGGACGATGGAGGAGCTGGCGCGTCTTGCCGGTTCGCCCATGACGATGCCACCGAGCTATTACAAAGAGAGGTTGGCAGCCGGCGAGATCTCCGAGGCTTGCCTGGCGGAGGCTCTGGCGGAGGGCGGGTCTGGCTACTCCATGGAAGAACTGATGGGCTTCCTTGACACCGCACCACCGCCTCTGCAGGCGATTCCGCTGCTGTCAGACAGGTGGGACGCTCGGCGCGAGCTGACGCATGCCTATAGCTGGGGTGAGCATATGCTTACTCAGATCAGCCAGTGCTGCGCCAGCTACTTCGATGGCTTTCAGGCGGAGTGGCCCATTGAGGAAGGTCCGGGGCTGTATCGCTATTGGCTGCAGATGCTCGAAGAGGATCGGGGAAGTGAGTTTCTGATGCGGGAAGACGGATTGCGGGAGCGTTGCCGCACGCTGCCCCGTGAGCCGCTTGGGCTGCTGGAAGAGGCTGCAACGCGTCTGCATCTCTCGCCGGATCAGGTCCCTGTTTTGTTCGCTGTCGCGATGCTGCGCGTGCCGGGGTGGGCCTCTTATGGCTCCTATCTGGCCTGGCAGGCAAAGCTAGCAGGCCGGGCAGATCCGGGCCATACGTTGAGCCTGCTGGCGATTCGCGTGGCGTGGGAGTTGTTGTTGGACGACGCTGCGCGTTCGTCCGGTTCGGTGTGGGCAGAGTGGCAGATTCTGTGGCAAAGAACGACGAACGCCAGGCAGCCGGAGGCGCTGAAGATGGCTGCCATCTGGCTGCGCGCGGAGGAGTTGTCTTATCAGCATCGGCTGGTTCAGACGCTTTCACAGCCACCCCTGCGCCAGAGCCCCGACCCTGCGGTGCAGGCGGTCTTCTGCATCGATGTCCGCTCGGAGCCGATGCGCAGAGCCATGGAGTCCACGGACGCCTCGTTTGAGACGCTCGGGTTTGCAGGATTCTTCGGGGTTCCGATGGAGTATCGCGCCCTGGGCTCCGAGATACCCTTGCCGCACCTGCCGGGTCTCTTCAAGCCGGATCTGACTGCGGTCCAAACGACCGGCGATCCGGCGCTGGATGGAAGGCTCGCGCAC
>JAJZDM010000136.1 GCA_021806005.1 Acidobacteriota bacterium
AGCCGTCTATCCCCCGGCGAAGCCGAGGGATAGACGGTTGTGCGCGATCCGCCTATCGATCCTGGAGTCGAGCGTCTTGATGCAGAGGGTGGTGGTGAGGGGTGCTGGCCTGTGGCCTTGCCCTCAGAACGCGTGCATCCTGGAAGGTTGG
Source organism: Acidobacteriota bacterium (assembly GCA_021806005.1). Taxonomy (GTDB): domain Bacteria; phylum Acidobacteriota; class Terriglobia; order Terriglobales; family Acidobacteriaceae; genus Granulicella. The sequence goes on from JAJZDM010000136.1 coordinate 152, forward strand.
TTCAGGCGGGATCAAGTGATCCTTTCGTTGCGGCCGCCTGCCTGATGGGCGTGGTTCACGCGGCAAGCTGCTGGGTGTTGGTCCAGCGTTGTTCGTCGTCAAGGGTGAAAACAAAAACAGACCTCGAACGGAATCAGGGAGGTGAACTCTTCCCGCGAGAGGGCAGGATTCAGAAGAATAAACAGCAGATGCTCCGGAACGATGTGAGATGGTGCGGAATGGGAGCGAGTTCGAAGGCGCGTCCAAAGTTCTCCCGGCCATGAGCTATCGGAATCTATCGACTCGAGATCCAGCCGGCGAAGAGGGACGCAGCCGTGCGGAGGTTATCGATGTCCAGGGGGTAAGTTGCCGCTGCCTGCAGCGCACTCAGGAGAGCAGCCCGTGGCTTCCCCTGAGCTTTGAGGGCGTCGGCACGCTGCTTGTAGATGCGAGCATAGGCTGCCTGACGAGGAATGACGCCACATCCTGGAGAGCCGTAATGTTTGCGGATGAAATGCTTCTGCGCATCGATCATCCTTTGCGTATCCCTGGACATGGAAGAGGCGGAGTTTCGATAGTAGGCAATCACCCTGGGGATAAAGGCCACCTCGTGGTATTGGGCGATGCGAAGCCAGAGATCGCGGTCCTCGGTAGCACGCATGGCTTCATCGAAGAGGCCAACCTCTTCGATACAACTTCTGCGAAAGGTGATTGTGGGGCAGGGTAGATCCACCTTTTTCATGTAGATCTGCGAAGCGATCCTGCCCTCGGCATGGCGGCGATTTCCCAGGAATGTGCTCTGTGGAACGCCATCGTCATCGATGTGAGTGACCAGGCCATAGGCGAGGCCAGCTTCGGGGTGCTGGCGGAGGGCGCAGACCGACTCCGACAGCCGGCAGGGTAGCCAGACGTCATCGGCGTCCAGCAAGGCCAAAAACTCCGAGTCAGAGGCCCGCACAGCAGCATTTCTTGCCGCAGGGAGTCCACGGTTGTCTTGCCGGATGTAACGGAGTTTTTCTCCAAGTTGGGCGATGAATGGGGCGACGACCTGCGGAGTGTTATCTGTACTTCCGTCGTCTACAAGCACGATCCGCCAGTCGGAGAACGACTGCGAGGCCACACTCTCCAGAGCGACAGGGAGATATCTGGCCGCATTGAACGCCGGTATGATCACATCAACTGTAGCTTTTCTGTCCATTGTTTCCATGCCCTGCGCGGCAGCAGCCGTGAGACGGTCTCCCGGTATGTTCCCGGAAAAATCGGCGAGTGCCAGACAACGGTTGGTGCAAAGAATGACGACGCTGCAATCTACCTGAAGACGACGATGTTCTTCCCGCTTGACAGGAGATGTTCGTAGTCATAATTTGACGTTTCCTGAGTCTCATCGAGATATCGAGTCTGTAGCGCGAGAGCATCAGGCGGGCCTATCTCTTCCGAGGGTTGAATTGCTTCTAGACGATGAAGAATATCGTTGCGGACCCAGAAGAAGTTATCCTGATAGATCACGGGGCTGTAGTTGTGGATGAATTGGGGAAGGCGATAGATATTTTCAGAGCGGGACCATGGAATATGGGTCTCGATCACCTCCGGGTTTTCGGCGTCCAGGACTTTCGCCAGAGCGGCATATCCGTCATGGGCCAAAACCGTATTGGTCAGGAGCCCGCTGTCTACGATCCGAATGTTCTCGCAGCACAGGGACGCGCCGCCGACATCGGGAACCATAAACGTAATTGTGGCCAGATGCAACTGGACGCGGATAGCATCGACGGCCCTTCCCGTGAGCGCAAACTGGTGAGGGGTGATGCCGTACATATTCGCCCCGTAAGGAACTCGATAGTGGAACAGTACCTTGTCAAAGACGTTGGAGGGTCGAATGGTTGTTCCGAGACCGTGTTCGCGGAGCGCAAGAGACCATGACTGATGGAAGTCCAGATAACGATAGTGGATGGCGAATGTTGAGGCCCACCAGACAACAAGGACCAGACTCGCCCATGCCACAGACAGTCGCCGTCTGCAGGACTGAAACAGATAGAACAGAAGAAGAATCGCCGGAATAAATCCCGAGAAGTACATGCGACCGCGGTATCCGGAGTTTGTACCGATGATGAAGTTGAATATCGTGAGGCCGACTGTATAGCCAACGCAAAAGCGAAGGGTATCGCTTGAGAGTAGCGATGTAGGTCTGCTTGCCGATGACTCGGGAGAGCCGAGATCAGCGGTGTCCTGCGTAACGTACAACCAGACGGCGCCTGCAATCAACACGGCGAGGCAATCGTAGAGGCCCAGAAGGCCGCCCAGGTGGCTCCATACGGCATCCATGCCGTGGCGGGTGTACGGCGGCCACCGCTTGGCGAAGACCGTATTGGGCATGAAGGTGTGGAAGGCGAATAATCGCCATAGCTCAACTCCGAGCCAGGCCAGGACCGTAGACGCAGCTATCTGAACCCCTGTCTTTCTGGATTGGCGGTTCCCGGCCAAAAAGATGGCTACCCCTGCACACCAGAGATAGAAGGCCGCCTCAAAACGTACAGTAGTGGCAAGAATGGTGGTCAGGATCAATAGCGTGGAGTGCCTGCGCTGCACGGCAACAATGCAGATGGCAATGAGCAGGGCGAGCAGGCTCATCTCCATGCCATTTGCATCTTCACTGAGAAACATATTGCTAAATCCGAGGACGAGACAAGCCAGCATCGCCGTTGGTACGCCGAAGCGCCTGTACAGCAGAAGATAGAGTACGCCACAAGCCAGAGCCGAGCACAGGGATGCAAGCACCTGGCTGATCTGGAGCATTCCAAGAAATCCAGGATGGGCAATTCTGTAACATGCAGCCAGGATCCAGAACCAGGCTGGCGAAGAAAATCCCTCCACCTGCTCGGAGACCGGAGTCAGTGCGATTCGTCCGGACCCAGCGTAGGTACGCGAGTACGCGACGGTAATGCTGCCGTCATCCCAGCCGAAATCACGAACGAAATGAATTTGGAGCAGATTTACGGCAAGGAGGATCAGGATGAGTGCGGCTAAGAAGGGGATGTGGCTTCGATTGTCTGGGGATGTCGTTGAGTCTAGAGAAGGCTCAGAGGCCACTTGGCACACTCCTGAGAAGAAGAATCATGCAGAGGAGACGCCTGGGGCCTCTGTGCGAACTCGGCCTCAAAGGGCATATCTGGCCGTGGTCCGGGTGCGAGGGAGGTAATCCCGGCGTCGTCGAGGTCCTGATTCCAGGGAGAGATGATCAAGTTGATCCTGCCCATGTCTATCGAAGCCCCGGGTAGGATATCAAACAATCCGCGACCTCCGGCTATCGAGTCGATATCACTTTTACACGCGGACTACAGGGGCTGATAGCGAGGAGGGTGTGCTGGCTGGCACTGAGATCGGATGAGGCGGCTTTGATGGCTGCCCGGCTGGGGTGACGGATCCGCTTGCTGATGAGGTGGCTGGGGCTAGAGCAGAGAAGGAGGTGATTGCATCGCTGGTGGAAGCTGCAGGCTCACGCGTCCGCCAGATCCAGGGGACTCTGCCGAGGCGTAGGGGGAGGTTGCGTAACGACGGCGCTGTTTGCTGGACACGCGCAATAGCCATTGAACTATGGTTACAGGACGGTGCGTGATCAGGGTGTAGGCATGCCGTTGGTTGGTGGAGGCTCGTCGGCGCTGGCGTCCAGGGCTACCTTCCATTTGCCATGCTCCTTCCTCCAGAAGGTGATGTAGCGGCCAGAGGTAGTGGTGGACTTGCCATCCTTGCCGATGGTGGTGGCATCATAATGCCCCCAGGTGAAGCCGGTCTGGTTGGAGGGGTCCATCTGAGCGCCCTCGGCGTACCAGCTCAGCCTGTAGTTTGCAGGATTCCAGTTGGCGGCCGCCGCGATTGCCGTGCGGCCCTGGAGGGCGGGCTGACCGTTGTTCAGGGTGACGCCGTCGTCGGCAAACCAGGAGCTGAAGGCCTTGCCACCACCCGAGGCGACATCGGCGGAGAACTCTCCCTCCAGCTTGAGCAGCTCAAGCACTCCCGCAGAGAGATGCGGGAGTTTCATGGGCGTGAAGGTGAAGGGAGACTGGGATGTTTTGCCGAAGGCGCCGAGGGCCGGTGCTGTGGCCGGGTTAGCTGGTGCGGGCTGCGGGATGCTTGGGGCGGCTGATTGAGCGCGCAATGCCAGAGGAGCACTGAGGGCGCCGAGCAGAAGAGCGGCGGCGAGGAAGTTCATGAGCACGATTGTACGTCCGGCCGGTGGCGCAGAGGGCCCCGGCTACGGCTGCGACCTCCAGCAGTTTGGATAGGGGCTGGGCGTCTGATTTTGAGTTGTGGGTGAGTTGGCCGGATTGGCCGTGTTGGGCGGGTTGTTGCCAGGCATAGAGGGGTTCACGTGACGTCCGTTGGGGGTGAGAGGCTCCGGCATCATGCAGGGGTTAGGAACTTCATTGGGGCCGTAACCGCGCTGTCCCGGGGAGGGAAGGATGTTAATGGTGCGCAGCCAGTTTGCCGCCAGTGTGGGCCAGTGTTCTTCCGGGGCTCCGACCGGATTCATGCCGAAGCCGTGACCTCCGGTGGCGTAGTAGTGGAGTTCGGCGGGGATGTGCGCCTGCATGAGAGCGCGGTAGTAGACAAGGGCGTTGATGCCGTAGCTGCTGTCATTCTCCGCCTGGATGAGGAAGGTGGCTGGAGTGTACTCGTTGGGCTGGTAGGCGGGGAAGATCTCCGTCTTGTCCGGCGGCATGGCGAGATAGGCAGGGTAGGCGAGGATGGCGAAGTTGACGCGCGCGCTGAGGAGGGCCTTGGCCGGGGAGGCCTCCGACGCAGCTTCGGCCTGATCGTCATCGGGGTGGGTGCAGAGGAGGACGGCGAGGTTGGCTCCTGCGGAGAAGCCCATGACGCCGATGCGCGCAGGGTTGATGTTCCACTCAGCGGCGTGGGCACGGGTGATACGCATGGCCTGTTGAGCGTCTTCCAGATCGGCAGGATCGGCGGGGTAGTGACCGGCTTCGCCGGGAGGCTGTGGCACACGATACTTTACCAGGACGCAGGTGATGCCGAGGGAGTTGAGCCAGCGGCAGGGATCGAGACCCTCCTTGTTCCAGGCCAGTCTCTGGTAGCCGCCGCCGGGGAAGACCAGAGCCGCAGCGCCGTTGCTGGTGCCGTGAGGGAAGTAAACGGTGAGCGTAGGGACGGTGACGTTGCTGATCTCGCCGGGTAAATTCGCGGTGCTGGACTCGGGCAACGTGGACTGGGGCGTCTCCGGGGCGCCGTGCGGCCAGAGCGGGATGACGGTTTGGGCAGGGGCGGAGCAGGTGGCCGAGATGAGAGCGAGAGTTGCAGTGGCGAGGAGCATGTGACGCGTCATGGCGTTTATAGTACGCCGCCCGCGTCGAAGTGCAAGATCTGGCTAACGAACCGGGCTGGTCTGGGACCATGGTTTGAGTCAGGGTTGGTACACTGGAGGGATACGAACTCCGTCTGTTAATAGATAAGAGTTCGAGTGAGGAGTCCAGGGCCAGGGGTTGTCAGCATGAGTGATCATCTTAGCGGGATTAAATCGCCGGCCGACGTCAAGAAGCTGAACCTGGCCCAGCTTGAAGAGTTGGCCGAGGAGATCCGGGAGCGCCTGATCGTGGGTGTGGCCAAGACCGGAGGGCACATTGGTCCGAACCTCGGCGTGGTGGAACTCACGATTGCCATGCATTACGTCTTTCAGACGCCACGGGACAGCTTTGTCTTCGATGTGAGCCATCAGAGTTATGTTCACAAGCTGCTGACCGGACGGGAGAGCCGTTTTGATACCATTCGCCAGCCGGGCGGTCTGAACGGCTTTATGCTGCGCACGGAGAGCGAGCACGACAGCTTTGGGGCGGGACATGCCGGAACGTCGCTGAGTGCGGCCCTGGGCATGGCCGTGGCGCGGGATATGGCCGGTGGGAGCGAGCACGTGGTGGCGCTGGCGGGCGATGCCGCCTTTACCAACGGCATCAGCTTTGAGGCGCTCAATAATATCGCTTCGACCCGGCGGCTGATTGTGGTGCTCAACGATAACGAGTGGTCGATCGACAAGAACGTGGGCGCGATCGCCCAGTATCTGCACAAGATCGCCACCAACCCGGCTTATGCCAGCCTGCATGATCGCGCGGCGATGCTGGTGGAGAGGTTTGGCGGCAAGGCGGCGCGGCATATCGCGCGCAAGGCAGAGGAGGCAGCCAAGGGGATCGTGGGCCGGGGCATGATCTTTGAGGAGTTCGGCCTCTCGTACTACGGACCGGTGGATGGGCATAACCTGCCTCTGCTGATCGAGACCTTCGAGTTTCTGAAGAAGCAGCAACGGCCGGTGATGTTGCATGCGCTGACCCAGAAGGGGCGCGGATTCCAGCCGGCGATGGAGAAACAGAAGAAGTTTCATGGGTTGGGACCGTACGATCCGGAGACCGGAGAGACCAAGGCGACGGGGCAGAAGACTTACTCAGAGGTCTTTGCCGAGAGCCTGACCCGGCTGGCCGATGCGAATGACAAGGTGGTAGCGATTACGGCCGCAATGCCCAATGGCACGGCGCTGGATCTGTTCCGGCCGCATCATCCGAACCGGTACTTCGACGTGGGGATCGCCGAGGAGCACGCGGTGCTGTTTGCCGCAGGCATGGCGACGAAGGGATTCCGTCCGTTCTGCGCCATCTACTCGACGTTCCTGCAGCGGGCTTTCGACCAGATTGTGCATGATGTTGCCCTGCAGCGGCTTCCGGTGGTGTTCTGCATGGACCGTGGCGGCCTGAGCGGAGACGATGGACCGACCCACCACGGGCTCTTCGACATCAGTTATCTGCGCGGCGTTCCGAATCTGATCCACATGGATCCCAAGGATGAGGATGAGCTGCAGGACATGATGCTGACGGCGCTGGTGCATGATGGGCCAAGCGCGATTCGCTATCCCCGAGGAACCGGCCCGGGTGCGGTGGTGAAGGAACGGCCGCAGGCGCTGGAGATCGGCAAGGCGGAGGTGCTGCGGGATGGGGGCGATGTGGCCATCTTCGCGCTGGGCAACATGGTGGCTGAGGCGGAGCGGCTGGCTGCGATGCTTCGGGACGATGGACACAGTGCGGCGGTGATCAATGCGCGGTTTGCCAAGCCGGTGGATGCGGAGTGTGTGGCTCGGTATGGGACGCGCTGTGAGTTGCTGGTGACCATGGAGGATCATGTGCTGGCCGGTGGTTTTGGTTCGGCGGTGCTGGAGGTGATGAATGCGCTGGGGATGGATCTGCCGGTGGTGCGGGTGGGCTGGCCGGATGCATTCATCGAGCATGGAAAGGTGGATATGCTGAGAGCCATGTATGGGTTGACCGCCGAGGCAGCGATGGCCAGAGTTCGACCTTATCTGAAGAAGCCGGTGGGCGTTTGAATCGGAGCGAACCTGTGGACGGCCATGCTGCGGCACAGAATGCGGCAGGCAGAGGCGTTCCCGGTGACACAGGTCGCGATGACGGCGATGGAGACCTCGCCCTGGGGGGTGCGCGGTTGGGTTCGACTGTGTTGACAAAGGGCAAGAACGATCTTCCACTGGCGCCAGAGATGCAAGATCAGACGAGAGTGCGCGGGCGCGCCGATGAGCGGGGTGCGGCTTCAAGGGTGAATACGGCTCTGGCGCGGATAGGCAACCAGCGCGGTCTGCTGCTGGTAGGGCTGTTCAAGCTCTCGAAGGCGGTGTTTTTTACCGCAGTGGGGGCTGGGGCGCTGCACCTGGTGAACCGGAACATCCGCAGCGTGCTCTTGCATGCGGTCGACGTTCTGAGGATCGATCCGGAGAGACACTTTGTCTCCGTTCTGCTGGACCATGTCGGGTTTATCGATCCGCATGAGTTGCGCAAAGCCGGCATCCTCTCTTTTCTGTATGCCATGGTGTGCGTGGTGGAGGGCACCGGGTTGGTGCTGGAGAGGCGCTGGGCCGAGTACTTCACGGTGATTCTTACCGCGTTGGGGCTGCCCTGGGAGGGATTTGAGCTGCTGGTGAGGTTTGCTGCCTACAAACTGGTGCTGCTGGTGATCAACTTCGGGGTGCTGGTTTATCTGCTCTGGATCCTGAAGAAGCGAAGAGACGAGAGTCATGGGGGGGCGGCCGCTACGATTTGACCACTCGCGATCCCGTTCTGCCGCTGGTCTCAATGAGGGTTGGCAGAGGGAGCGGGCAGCGGATGCGTATCCTTTTCCTGGCGGTTCCTGACGGCTGCGGCTGAGGGTTGGGGGATCTACGGGGCGGAGGAAGGACGAAGATCAGGGCGGATGATCCGCGCACTTTCGCTTTTATTTCGCTTACATCAGCTCAAACGCTGCTGGCAAGTAGCCAGATAGGGGCGAATCAATCGAAACAACACAATATGTAGTGGTAGTGCAGTCTGTGGTCGCTAGGTAATGGATTTTCCACATTTCCTGCGGAAAACAGAGCATAAAACCACGAGATTTTGCTTGCTATCCGTCGCTCAACGCTCCATTCTTAGTGGAAAGAAGTGGAAGAAAGTGGTCAAAAGGATCCAACCGGAGCAGCTAAGGCCGATAGTAAGACAAAGAGATCGGTAAGGGAAGGCAAAGGTCGCAAGGAATCTGGCAGGAGTTCAGGCAGATACCCTCCTTTTGGGCAGTAGCGATGGGGGATCTTGAGTGAGGTTTTGGAATGTTT
>JAJZDM010000137.1 GCA_021806005.1 Acidobacteriota bacterium
CCGGACCGGCCGTCTGCATCGCCCCTCCACTGGAGGTAGAGATCTGCCCGCCAGCAGCCCGCGCTGTGCCGGCCGCAGCCAGGCAAGCCGTGGCCCAGCAGGTCAGCAGGCACGCCACGCCTCGGGATGCAATCCACCTGGCGCTACCAGGGCCGTTTCTTGAACCTCTGTACAACCTGATCCCAATCTTTCTCAAACGCAATCTCCTCACCCGTTGAGCTTCTCCCGGCGAGACCCATCCTGCAACCATAGTTTGGTATCGCGCTAGATAGGGCAGGAGTGAGATAATTGAGCAATTCAATTAGTAAAACTTCCGCTTGAGGGCCGGACAGCATGCGCATCGAAGCCTTTCTTCAACAGAGCCCCATGTTCTGCATCCATCACACTGCGCGCCGGTTTGAGGCGCTCACCTCCCAGTTGCTCGGCGCCGATGAGCTGAACTTTCTGGAAGCCCTCATTCTGGCAGCCCTGTTCTTCGAGCATCCGGCCGTCGTCAAACCCTCGCAACTGGCCGATACCTTCGCCACTACACGCGGAAACATCAGCCACTGCATCTCCTCGCTGGAGGCTCGCGGCCTGGTGCAGCGAAGGGTCGATCCGGCCGACGCCCGCGCCTACCAGCTTGCACTGAAACCGCAGGGCAGAAAGACCGCAATCCGGGTCATAGGGTCGCTGGATAAGGTCCAGCGCGGCTTCGAAGAGAAGGTGGGTAAGCTCCACCTCCAGTCCGCGCTCCGCCTCGTCCGGGCTCTGGCCGACGCCTCCTGATGGAGGTTCAGGGATTCAGCAAGGGTGCTCTGGCGCACGGGCGCAGCGCATCCGGCATCAGGTCCAGGACCATGCCCCGCTTGCGCTAACTCGCACGAGACCCTACCCTTTCACTATGAGTCAAGCGTCCTTTGCCGCGTCTACGCCCTTCACCCTCCTGCCCTTTGAGAAGAAACTCGATCGCCTTGCCGAGGTTGCGGTCCGGGTGGGAGTGGGCCTGCAACCGGACCAGGAACTCGTGATTACCGCTCCGATTGAGGCCCAACTCCTGGTTCGCCACATCACGGAGCATGCCTATAAGGCAGGCGCCAGGTTGGTGACCACCTTCTACGCCGACGACGCTGCCAGCCTGGCCCGCTACCAGTACGCGCCTGACTCCAGCTTTGACTACGCCCCAACCTGGTACTACGACGCCCTGGCGGCGGCGTACCGCTCCAACGCCGCGCGCATGGGCATCACCGGCGCCGACCCCGCCCTGCTGGCCGGGCAGGATCCAGCCCGGGTCTCCCGCGCCAACGCAGCCGCCTCCCGGGCCTACAAGCCGGCCATGGAGCTTATCACCCGGTTTGCCATCAACTGGACGATCGTCGCGGCCGCCACCCCTGCTTGGGCATCCCTGGTCTTCCCCGAAGCCTCCTCCGAGCGCGCTCTCGCCAACCTCTGGGACGCCATCTTCCGCACCTCCCGCATCACCGGTGAAGACCCCGTTGAAGACTGGAGACAACACAACGCAAACATCAGCCGGCGCGTAGACCTCCTCAACAGCAAGCGTTACCACTCCCTGCACTTCTTCACCTCCGGCAACGCCCCCAACGGTGGCACCGATCTCACCGTGGGCCTGGCCGACCAGCATCTGTGGTGCGGCGGAGGCGCCACGGCCGCCAACGGCGTCTACTGCAACGCCAACATCCCCACCGAAGAGTGCTTCACCACCCCCCATAGGGAGCGCGTCAACGGCCATGTGGCCGCCTCCAAACCTCTCTCTCACCAGGGCACCCTCATCGAAGACATCCGCTGCACCTTTGAGAACGGTCGCATTGTGGACGCTACCGCTACAGCGGGACAAGATGCGCTCCGGAAGCTCATCTCCACCGACGAAGGAGCCTGCCGACTGGGTGAGGTTGCACTGGTTCCCCACAACTCCCCGATCGCCCAATCCGGCATCCTGTTCTGGAATACTCTCTTTGACGAGAACGCCGCCAGCCACATCGCGCTCGGCCAGGCCTACTCCACCTGCCTGGTGGGTGGTGAGTCGATGCCCCAGGAGCAACTCGCCTCCCTTGGCGCCAATCATAGCCTGATCCACGTGGACTGGATGATTGGAGGCCCGGCGATGAACGTCGATGGCCTCTTCGCTGACGGCTCCTCTGAACCCCTCATGCGCGACGGCGACTGGGTATAGAACCGTTGCCCGGCGCCTCTGCGCTCAGCCTTTGGGGTTTCGGTTCACGGTTCGCATCCCCACCTTGGCAAAGTCGATAAAAGCCCGCTCCGGGTCCGTGTGGAGCAACTTTACCATCACCTTGTCGCCAACATCGAGCCCGCTGTCTCCCTGGACCACGCGGCCCTCGAAGGGAGGGTGGATCACACGGACAAACACGCCCTTATCACTCTTTCCGGTAACCACCCCGGCAAAGACCTCGCCGATCCGGCCCGCCATGGCGACCGCAGCAACGCGCTTCTGCATCCGCCGCTCGATCTTGCGCAGGGTACTGTCCGCCTCATTGCAGTGCCCGGCGATCGCGGAGAGATCCGTATCGCTGTAGGGCGCCGACTCCGAACGCATCATCGCGTGCAGAATTCGCTGCGTCACCATATCAGGAAATCTCCGGTTCGGCGCCGTAGAGTGCGTATAGTCTCGCGCGGCCAGCCCGAAGTGTCCGGTGGGATCATCATCCGCCTTCATCAGCATATACTCTCCGGGGCCCATCAGCTTGATCACGGCCACTGCCAGGTCCGGATAGTGAATCGAGTCCGTCTGGCGCTGCTCCTGCAGAAAGGCGTTCAGTGCAGCAGAATCCGGCGTCGCGGGAAGCGTGACGCCGTGCTCCGCGGCCAGCGCCACAATCCGATCCCAGCGCTGCGGAACCTTCACCACCCGCTGGAGACCGCTGCGGCCACCCTTGCGCAACGCCCGGGCCATCACCCCGTTGGCTGCCACCATCAGGTCTTCAATCAGGTTCATGGCGCGGTTCTGGATCACCTCATGGACCGCGATGACACGCCCATCCATCACCACCGGATCGGCCTCCGCGCGATGGAACTCGAGCGCTCCGCGTTTTACGCGCGCCGTGTGCAGCGCCTGCGCCGCCTCATCCTGCAGGCGTAACTGCTCCACCAGCCAGTCGGGCCCCAAGGCAGAGCCGGACGCCGGTTCCGGGGATGGCTCGCCCAGGCTGGAGTCCGGCGCGTGCTTCCGTGCACTGTCTGACCGCAGACTCATCGCATCGTTATCCTCCACCCCGGCAGCGGTCTTCTCCAGCCATGGCCCGACGCGCGAGTAGGCCAGTTGCGCACGGTTTCTCACCAGGGCTACGGCGACGCTCTCGTCGCTGGTCTCTCCCTCCGGACTCACCGTAAAGGTGATCACCACGGCCTGCCTGTCGCCCGCCTCGTTCAGGCTGGTCAAACCCGTAGACAGCTCCAGCGGCAGCATGGGGAAGTTCTTCACAGCGGTATAGATGGTCTGGGTCTGCGCGCGCGCATGCTTGTCGATCGGGGTATCCAGCCCAACCATCGACACGACATCTCCGATGGCTACCCGCAGCCGGATTCCGCCCGCCACGCGCTCGGCGACCTCAATCTGATCCAGATCCACAGACAAGTCGTTGTCGATGGAGGACCACCCCAGATCCCGGAGATCCTGAACTCCAGTTGCGGACCCGGTCCGGTCTCGATCGGCCTCTGCCCATGCCCTCTCCAACTCGGCCATCTGCTCATCGACACCGGGCCCAAACTCCGGTCGGAACCCCGCGGCATGCATCTCCTCCAGCGCCGCCTGCGCCAGGTCAAACCCTCCCCCACCCTCTCCAGCAGGATGCGTCAGATTGCTGTGTCCCCCACCGGATCCCTGCTGCCAGATCTCTCCTGGAGAGTCCTCCATCCGTGAAGAAAACCTGGGCGAACGTCCTTGAGCGTGAAAGCCGCCGTTGTGGCGGTGGTTATGTTGCGACATGCATCGCAGACTATCACGCACAACCGGCCTCTGGCTTGCCCCTCGTCCGGCCGGTTCTCGCACCCTGGCAATCGAACGGAGGCACCGTGCTGCGGGCGGCAGAGGATAGAGCCTCCGCTGCACGCGAAGATGTCGGACAGGGACTGGACAGGAACGCCTGTGAATCGGCGGCGTGGCCAGGTGTCGCCAGGTACTTCTGTCGCTTCGCCTACCCCGGCAGGGAATGGCCTGTGGCCCTGCGTTCTGATTGGCCGGGCTGGAGTCCGACCCTCAAAGTCCAGCCACCCGCCCCCCACACACAGAGGTTGCTTAATCTACTGACTTTATGACATTCTTTTGGGCATCACGGGATACAGATTCTCCGCTCCACCTGAAATTCGGCTGTTGTTCAGTACATAGCTGCCCCCGACTGTTCGTCCTAATCGGAAGGAGGCCTGCCATTCTCCGGCCTACTTGCGCTAACTCCGATCACTGCACACTCCGTCCGCATATCTCCTGCCCGTTCTCTCCGCAGACGCTGCGCCGCCTGCGCACGACGGGCGTATGCCGCGCCATCGCCACCAATGAGATCGTCCTCCAGGAGGGGTATCCCGCCGATCACGTCTTTCTGCTCTGCAGCGGCCAGATAACGGTGCTCACCTCCTCTGTGGAGGGCCGGTTGCTCATCCTCCGCACCGCCAACGCCGGCGAGATCCTCGGCCTCGAGGCGGTGCCGGGAACCTCAGTTTACTGCGTAACCGCCCAGGCCCTCAGTCCCTGCACGGTGATGGCGCTGCCTCGCGAAGATTATCTCAGCGCCATGGACTCCTACCCCCAACTGAGTCAGTTATCCGTGCAGGCCCTGGCACGGGACTTCAGTTGCGCCGTTCTGGCAGCCCGCCGCCTTGCCCTGTCCACCTCCGCCGCAGGCAAACTGGCCTGCGCCCTGCTTGACTGGACCCAGACACACCAACCCGGTGACATCCGCTCCCACGATCATCTCCCGGTCCATTTTCCGGCCCACGTCACCCATGAAGAACTGGGCCGTATGTCCGGCCTCTCCCGGGAGACCGTCTGCCGCCTGATCGCCCAGTTCCGCCGCGAGGGCCTGATCCACCTCGACCGGCGGTACATCACGCTGGTAGACCCCGATCGCCTGGAGGGTCTCTACTGCGAGCGCCCCCATCCAGCCCCTTCCATCTCTCACAGCGCCTCCACCCCCACACCGTCCGGTCCACCGCCCCGCGCACCATTCTGAGCAGAACCCAGGTTGATCAGTCCGAAGCATAGGGACTGCGCGAAGCTTTGCCTGGGGCAAGGGCCGCCGCCAAAAGCGCGATCCAGACCTTTTCCAGCCACAGGGCCGGCATCCGATTCGATGGGAGACGGTCGGTTCAAGGAATTGGCTGCGGCTTAAAATCGATTGCCGCTCGAGAGGGACCTCGAGCGGCAATCTCTCTATCCTGAGACCCTTTCTCCCAAGAGAGCCCCGAATAGAGCTTCAGCGACCGGTCGTCACCGTCCTGCCGACAGCAAGTTCACCGGCTGAAGATCATTCCCAACATGTCGCTGCTCCAAGTTCTGTTCCCCTTGTCCAAGCAGCGAACGACTTCTTCCTTCTCCCTGGCCAACATCACCAGAACCAACAACGGCGGGCAGAAATCTCGGCTCCCATATCCGTCGCAAGGCCCCGTGCATGAACGTGGCCTTGGATACGACCCCTGAACATCCTCAGTGAGTACCTTCGAGGGCATGTCGTAATCACCAACAAGTCCATCCTGAGACCTGCGCCGGGAGACCGTCTGTGACCGGGATCACAGCCCCTCAATCTCGCGTCGAAACTGCCTTCCATGCCATCCTATGAGTACATGTCTCCCACATCACCAGAATCGACCTTTGACATCTTCCGCCGCTGGGGTTATCTCCAGGCCTCTCTGGACCCGCTCGGGCAACTCCTTCCTCCTCAGCAATTTCCAGTCCAAAACCCTCCCAAGGAAGACGCCCCGGAGACCCAGAAGGCCCGCCGCATCTATTCGTCCTCCATTGGAGCCGAGTTCATGCACATCCCCTCCGAGGAACGACGCTCCTGGATCCAGCAGCGCCTGGAGGATGACCAGCCCGTACCCTCTACCCTCACTCCCGCACGGATCCTCACCGGCCTCATCCGCGCCGACATCTTCGAGCAGGTGATCCAACAGCGTTACCTTGGTACCAAACGCTTCTCCCTGGAGGGCCTGACCGTCCTGATCCCCTTCCTGGATCAGCTCTTCACTACCGCCGCCGAAGGCGGAGTGAATCGTTCCATCTTCGCCATGAGCCACCGTGGCCGCCTCAACGTCATGGTGAACACCATCGGCCGCGCCTCCCGCGAGATCTTCACGAACTTTGAGGACGTAGAACCGCGCAGCACCCTGGGCGGCGGGGACGTCAAATACCACATTGGAGCGACAGGTGAGTTTGTCACCGCCCAGGGCAAGACCGTTCACCTACATCTGGCCTCAAACCCCAGCCACCTGGAGGCTGCCGACCCGGTGATCATGGGCCGCACCCGCGCCTACCAGGAGCGCCTCGCCAAGGATGGCACCACCGCGGACTTCCTCCAGGCCCGCCGCCAGGTCATGCCCATGATCCTGCACGGCGACGCCGCCTTCGCCGGCCAGGGTATATGGGCCGAGTCCCTGAACCTTGCCTCCCTGCACGGCTACAACATCGGCGGCACCATCCAGGTGATCGTCAACAACCTCCTTGGCTTTACGGCCCTTCCCGGCGAGTCCAACTCCTCCCGCTTCTCCTCCGACCTGGCCAAGCGCCTGCCGATCCCCATCTTCCACGTCAACGCAGAAGACCCGGAGGCCGTGGTGCGCGTCGCCGCACTCGCCGCCGACTACCGCCAGGCCTTCCAATCCGATGTGGTGGTGGACCTGGTCGGCTACCGCCGCCATGGGCACTCCGAAGTGGACGACCCCACCATCACCCAACCCCTGCGCTACGCCCGGATCAAGGACCATCCGCCTCTCTTCCAGCTCTACGCCGAAAAGACGGGGATCGACGCCGCCGCGGAGACCGCCCGATTCCACGCCCACTTCCTGGAGGAGCAGAAGGCCGCCACCCGAGCCAGCCGCAAGCCGAAGCTCTTCGACATCCGCCACTACTGGGACCCCTACTACGGCGGCCCGCTTCGCCCGGACGACAACCCGCGCACCGGCCTGGAGGCGACAGAGATCGCCTCCCTTACCACCGCCCTGACAACCGCCCCGGAGAGCTTCCAGGTCCACCCCAAGGTCGCCAAGCTGCTCGAACAGCGCGAGGAGATGGGTGCCGGCAAGAAACCCGTCGACTACGGCATGGCGGAGCTCCTGGCCTACGCATCACTGCTCAAGGCCGGCGTCCCGGTTCGGCTCTCCGGCCAGGACTCCCAGCGCGGCACCTTTAACCAGCGCCATTCGGTCCTGGTCGATACCCAGACCGAGGCCCGCTACTCTCCTCTGAATCACATAGCTCCGCAACAGGCCCGCTGGTCGGTCTTGAACTCAATGCTCTCAGAGGCTGCCTGCCTGGGCTTCGAGTACGGCTTCTCGCGCGACTACCCCGAGGCGCTGGTCCTCTGGGAGGCCCAGTTTGGCGACTTTGCCAACGGCGCCCAGATCATCATCGACCAGTTCCTCTCCGCCGGCGAAGCCAAATGGGGCCTGCTCTCCGGTCTGGTGCTGCTGCTTCCCCACGGCTATGAGGGCCAGGGACCGGAGCACTCCAGCGCACGCCCCGAGCGCTACCTGCAACTGGCCGCTCAGGACAACCTCCAGATCGCTCAACCCTCCACCGCCGCGCAGTTCTTTCATCTGCTGCGGCGACAGGCCCTGCGCAAGTGGCGCAAGCCCCTTGTCGTCTTCACCCCCAAGTCCATGCTGCGGCATCCGGACGCGCTCTCCCCGGTCGCCGACCTCACCCAGGATGGGTTCCAGAACGTCCTGCCGGACACCTCTGTCACCAAGCCTCGCCGGATCCTGGTCTGCACCGGCAAGATCGGCCATAACCTGCGTGTAGAGCGAGCCAAGCGCAAGCTCTCCGACGTCGCCATCATCTTCCTGGAGCAGCTCTACCCCTTCCCTGAGGCGGAACTCCAGGCTGCACTCGACCAGCATCCCTCGGCAGGCGAAGTCGTCTGGGTGCAGGAGGAGCCGGCGAACATGGGCGCTCTCTCCTTCGTCCTTCCGCAGTTGCGCCGCCTGTGCGGATCCCGGGCGGTTCTCAGCGTCAAACGCAGCGCAGCCGCCAGCCCCGCCACCGGCAGCGCCAAAGCCCATGCTCTGGAAGAGAAGGCCTTGCTCGACCTCGCCCTGGGCACTTAACTGTCACATCATGGCCGAAAGAAACGGGTAGCGGCATCTCCCCTTGGAAGATGCCACTACCTCCTCTCACCGGCATTGCGGAACCAAGCCCCTTCCGTTGGATACAGTTCAAGCCAGGCCGTTCGCAGGAACAAGGTGGTGCGTATTCAACGGGTCTGGCATGTGTCCTGCAAGCAGCGTGTGCTTTACCACCTGCTGGATGACGAAAAGTGATAAACAACACCGAAGCTTACCCCGAGTGTGTCCAGCCCAGGGTCGGCGTTGGAGTAGGCGTTGGATACGTGCTGATAGGCATAGCCCACACGAAGATCGGTCATGTGATTGATTCTGGCCTGAATACCCGCTGCGGAGTTGATCATGAAATTTTCGTAAGAGGCATCCACGGCG
>JAJZDM010000138.1 GCA_021806005.1 Acidobacteriota bacterium
AAACGATCGATTGAGCATCTATTTTTACTGCTCGGTTGAATTGGAAAGACCTTACGTTAATCACTGGTACATCAAAAGTCAATAGCGGTTACCCGGTAACATAGCGGTCGCCCGGTAAGGGTATCCCCACAGGCGGCTCCACTCCCCGATCCCTCAGCCGGTCTTCACCGTCATGAGCCAGCGCCTTGCACAGCCAATCGGATATACCTCTCCCGGCGCAGGCTACAGCGTCGCCGCTTCTCCATCCTCCATCTGGATCGCATTCGGAAACAGAATGTTGTTCTCCAGATGGACGTGCTGGTGCAGATCCATCTCAAACTCCAGGAGCGCCTGGTAGAAGCCGCGATAGGTGGGGCATGCGCCCTCCGGGGGATTGAAGTCACCACTCAGGACCCGCATCTGCGCCACGGCGCTACCCGCTGAGTCATGCTCGGCCATCATCACCCGGATCGGGTTGTGGATGCTTCCAAAACAACCCACCGGACGCGCTCCGTTCTCCTGGCTGCGTTCCAGGCTGGTAATGTACGGAAAGAGCATCACCTCTTCCTTCTGCATATGCTGCAGAAGTTCTTCCCCAACCGCCTCGACATGCTGCTGGATCTCCTTCAACTCAGGATGCGTCTCTCCGTGACGGGCGACGACCTTCTGAGCCAGGAACCGCAGGCGCGGCAACTCCGCACGGATATAAGCGTGGTGCGTATCCACAATATGGTTGCAGATCTCTCCGAGCGGTGCCTTCGCCCAGTCGCGGCCATCTTCACCACCGGCAACAACTGCTTCCGCAAGAGCATCCAGAAGAGTCTGCGGATCGATGGCGCGTTCCTCGCATGCCTGTTCAAGCGGTTTGCGGCCTCCGCAGCAGTAATCGATGCCGAAGCGTTCAAAGACACGAATTGAAGTTGGTTGTTGCAGGGCAATCTCTCGAACCGTCGTCTGCGTTGCAGCCATGGCAAAAAAGTCCTCCATGCTGCGAAGGTACGTGAGCGCCCGCAGTCAGGCAGCGACTAAAGTCACTGGAGGGCACGCTTCCATCAGATCCGGTGGCAGGCCTTCACCCGCCTGGGCTCCCCGCCCTGGCCATCGCAAAGCAGATCAGCCTCCCACCCGAGATACAAAGAACCGGAAGGTCTCCCTTTCGTGTCGTCACGGAAGTAGAGCGTGCCAGCCGCTTCCGCACCAGCAGGCCACTTGGAACAGTGCGCCGCGCTGGCTCCAGCTATAGAATTCAACCTCTGTCGTAATGCGAATCGCTGACCGGCTCCATCCACTCAACGGTCTTGCCGTTGAGTCTCTCCTGAATGGCGACATGGGTCACAGAGGTGGTAGATGTAGCGCCATGCCAGTGCTTCTCTCCAGGAGCGAACCAGACCACGTCCCCCGGACGCATCTCCTCTACCAGACCGCCTTCACGCTGCGCCCAGCCACAACCCGAGGTGACGAGAAGGGTCTGCCCCAGTGGATGCGTATGCCATGCCGTCCGGGCGCCGGGCTCAAAAGTCACGCTTGCACCGTGCACCCGGGCCGGCTCGGGCGCCACAAACAAGGGGTCGATCCGGACCGTTCCCGTGAACCAATCCTCAGGTCCCTTCTCAGATGGTCTTGCTCCCGCTCGCTGGATCTCCATCAGGTCTACCTCCTGGTTGCCCCCAAATCGCTGCCTGGCCAGACCGATTCCACCGGTTGGCGCAACTCAATCCGCGGCCCGCTCTGCCGCTCCGGCCTCCGCCTCCGCCTCCGGCCAGAGCGGAGGCTGGGTCGCGCAGGTCTTCTCATACTTGAGATCGGCCAGAACACGACTCCAGTGCCGGATGCTGCGCTCAGTCTGCGTCAGCCGCTTCTGGGCATCTCGCAGCTTGCGCTCGGCGTTGCGCATACGCCGCCGTTGCGCCGGATCGAGCTTGGAGTTGGAGGTCATTCGCCTATGCCTTCAGCATAAGCGAATGAAGGCAGGCGCGTCTTCGCTGATACTTCGCCCTCGAATGGAACCACCGGCCCACAGCCAGAGAGTTGCGGAAACCCATCCCATTGGCCCATGCCTGGCGTCGCGGAGCACCTCGTTCGACAAACCCTCCAGCGAAGGGTCGTATGAACCTGGTCCTTCCCTCTCCGCCGCAGCATGGCTATCGGATCTCCCGTCTACTTCTGGACCTGACCGGCATCGGCGCGTGGCGGATCAACTCTTCACCGGGCGCTGCCGGGATGCGGATGGCAGACCAACAGGGAATCAGAATCCCGGCCGCACGCTTCGTTCGCCGCATGAATCCGAGCGATGAATTTCAAAAACTTCGTCCCGAATCGGATGACGCTGCGTTCATAAACGATAAAATAAGGGATCCGAAAGCCATCGGAATCTTTCAGTCCCAACGTTCCATCGGAGATCCTCCGGCGGGCAAAACCTACTCTTGACATGCAGAGTTTTCTCGATCTTTCGTGGATCCGAATTGACCCACGGCATGGTGTACGCCCCGCTGAGGACCTCTCGTCGAAGTCCCATCCATCAACGCATCCGAAGAGGGTCCAGAGCATGGTGCCGGATAGGTGGTCGCCGGCTCTCCGCACCGCCGCCGGACTGACGATCGACCTTATCTTCCGGCTGCTGCCCAGCCTTCACCCGGGATCACCCTCCATACCTGATCCCCCGCTCTCCTCCAACGATCCTCTTCCCTCTCTCCCCGTCCGCCGCTGCAGCCGCGGCGTAAAGGCACTGTTATGAATCAAAGGTTTTCTCCTGTTGCCTTCGGGCTCTCCCTGGCCCCCAAGGCAATGGCTGTGTTTCTGGTGATACTGCCCTGTTGTGCCATCGCACAGCAAGGGCTTACCTGGGATCAGGTAAAGGCCCGATTTGAGGCCACCAATCCTGCCCTCAGAGCCGATGCGGACAACGTCGACGAGATGCGCGCCGAGGAGACCACCGCGCATCTGCGACCGAACCCTCAGCTATCGATCACCGTCGACGGAACCCAGGTTGCACCCAATGAAGGGGTCATCCAGCCGATGGCGGGCACCTGGGTTGAAACCGGCGTCAGCTACCTGCACGAGCGTGATGGCAAGCGCGAACTTCGCCTGCAGAGCGCGCAGCAGGGTACCCGCATCACCCAGTCCGAGCACGAAGATCTCCGCCGCACCATGGAGTTTACCCTGCGCAGTGCCTTCATTCAGACCCTCGAGGCTGAGGATGTCCTGACGCTGGCCAAAGCCGACCTGGACTACTACGACCACATCATCGCCGTCAGCCAGGACCGCCTGAAGGCCGGCGACATCGCTCAGATCGACTTCGACCGCATCGAACTCCTGCGGGTTCAGTACGAGTCGGAGTTGGAGACCGCCATCGTAAACCTCCGCACCGCCAAGATCCAACTTCTGCAGATGCTCAACCAGCAGACGCCCGTCGACCAGTTCGACATCTCCGGATCATTCGATTTCAATGACAACCTCGAGCCCCTGCAAACCTATCGCGATGCGGCGGTAGCTGCCCGGCCGGACCTGCGCGCAGCGCTGCAGACCGTTCAGCAGTCCGAGACCAATCACAAGCTGGCCGTCTCCAACGGCTCGACGGATCCGACCCTGGGCGCGTGGTGGACATGGAACAACGCGCCCACCAGCAATGAGATTGCAACCAACACGCTGGGCCTGAACGTCAGCATCCCGCTGCGCGTCTTTGACCGCAATCAGGGGGAGAAGAAGCGTACCCAGATCGACATCGATCGCGCCCAGCACGCAAGCGACGCCGCGCGAGCCCAGGTGTTCAGCGATGTGGATACCGCCTACGAGCTGGTGCGCAGCGATGTCGACCTGCTGAGACCCTACAAGGCCAGGTACAACAGCGAGGCGCTCCACGTTCGCGACACCGTCAGTTACGCCTACCTGCACGGCGGGGCCTCCCTGATGGACTTTCTCAACGCCCAGAGCGACTACCGCCAGGTGCAACTGGCCTATGCACAACTGATCGGCGCCTATATGACGGCGGCGGCGCAACTGAATATGGCTGTGGGCCGCGAGGTGATCCAATGACTCGAACTTCTGCTTTGACAACCGCCTGCTGTGTAGCTGCCTTGCTGGCGCAGTCCGGATGCCACGGGAAGTTCAATCCCGCCAGCGGAGAAGTTCCCCAGGCACAGGTGATCGAGACCAGTAACGCCGGTACCGTCTCCGTCGCTCACCCGGACCAGTACCCCACCGTCGCCGTGGAGAGCATCGACGAACCGGAGAGACTCGACGTAACCGGCGCCGTCTACCCCGACGTCTCCCGCGAGATACCCGTCATCTCCATGGCCAACGGACGCGTCGTTGATATCCGCGCGCGGCTGGACGACAACGTAAGGAAGGGTCAACTGCTCTTCAGTGTGCTCAGTCCGGACGTCAGCACTGCCTTTGACACCTACGTCAAGGCCGCTGCCGACGAGCAGCTCGCCAACAAACAGTTCCTCCGTTCGGAAGATCTGTATCAGCACGGCGCCATCTCGACCTCCATGCTGGAACAAGCTGAGGACACCGAGCAGGACGCCAAAGCGGACCTTGCCGCCGCTGACCAGCAGTTGAAGATCTTCGGGGTGAACAAGAATCATCCCAGCCCCGTCGTCAACGTCTATGCACCCACCTCCGGGGTCATCGTCGCGCAGAACATCACCCAGGCTGCCGCCGCCGGTGTCAACCTCTCAGGCTCGGCCACGGCCTTCACCATCGCCGATCTCAGCCGGGTGTGGATCATCTGCGATGTGTATGAGAACGATCTGCCCAAGGTGCAAATGGGGCAGGAGGCAGAGATACGGCTCACATCCTATCCGGACAAGGTTCTTACCGGACGCGTGAGCGACATCGGTCCGGTTCTTGATCCCACCATCCGCACCGCGAAGGTGCGCATCGAGGTGACCAATCCCGGCATCCTCCGCCTGGGAATGTTCGTCACCGCAACCCTCACCAGCCGCAGCGCATCTCCCCGTGCAACCGTTCCGGCCAGCGCCATCCTGCACCTGCACGATCGCGACTGGGTGTTTCAGCCAACCGGCCAGAGAGAGTTCAAACGCATCCCCGTGGTCCCCGGCATCATGCTTCCCGGTGGCCGGCAGGAGATCCTGTCCGGCGTCCAGCCCGGAGCATCGGTGGTCAAGGACGTTCTTAATCTGCAGGCGACGGCGGAGGCGCAATGATTCGCAGGCTGGTAGACTTCGCGCTGAAGAACCGGCTGCTTGTGCTGGCCCTCGGCTTGCTCCTGTTCGGCTGGGGGATCGTATCGTTTCATCGCCTTCCCGTCGAAGCCTATCCTGACGTCGCCAACAACTACGTGGATGTCATCGCGCAATGGCCGGGAATCTCCGCCGAACAGATTGAACAGCAGGTCACGATACCGCTGGAGATCGTCATGAACGGCATCCCCGGCGTCGCCCACGTACGCTCCTGGTCCATCTTTGGCCTCTCCACCGTCGAGATGGTCTTCAACGACGACACCACCGACTTTGAAAATCGCGAGCATGTTCTTGAGAGACTCTCTCAGGTCTCGCTGCCAACCGGCGTCGTGCCGCAGATGGGAACTGACTGGAGCCCGGTCGGGCAGATCTACTGGTGGACGCTCCAGAGCACCAACCCAGAATACGATGCGATGAACCTCAAGTCCCTCGAGGACTGGACCGTGGACAAGTACATAAAGTCCGTCCCGGGGGTCGTCGACGTCAGCCCATTTGGCGGCCCCACCCGCGAGTACCAGGTTCGCCTGGACCCCGACAAACTTGTCGACTATGGCCTGAGTCTGACTCAGGTGGAGCAGCAGCTCACCACCAACAACGTAAACGGCGGCGGCAGCTTCATCCAGGAGGGCCAGCAGGAGATCAATATTCGCGAAGTTGGTCTGGATCGCAACGTTCAGGATATTGAGAACACCGTCGTCACCTACAAAGCGGGAACTCCGGTCCGGATCAAGGATCTCGGCATCGTCGATCAAGGACCCATGATCCGCCTGGGACAGACCGGTTTGACGCTGAAGGATCAGAACGGCTCGCTGATCGATAACCCGGACGTCGTCTCCGACGTTGCCCTGCTGCAAAAAGGAGCCGACGCCGAACCAACCCTGGACGGAATTCACAGGATGGTTCAAGATCTGAACCGTTCCATTCTACCCAAAGGTGTGACGATTCGCCCGTTTCTGGACCGCAGCGATCTGGTGCACTATACGACCCACACCGTGCTGCGCAACCTCACCGACGGCATGATCCTGGTCTCGATCATTCTGTTTCTCTTCCTTGGCAACCTTCGCGGGGCGTTCATCGTCGCCCTCACCATTCCCTTCGCCCTGCTGTTCGCTGCCATCTGCCTTGACTTGAAGCACATTCCAGCCAACCTGCTCTCGCTGGGAGCATTGGACTTCGGCATGGTGGTCGATGGAGCCGTCGTGATGGTGGAGAACATCGTCCGCCATCTCTCCCACGGCAACCACCAGGAACTGACGCCCAGGGAGAAGATCCGCGATGCCGCTCACGAGGTGCAGCGCCCGGTCTTTTATGCCATCGCCATCATCATCACTGCCTATCTGCCCATCTTCACGCTTCAATCCGTAGAAGGACGGCTCTTCAGGCCCATGGCCTGGACCGTGGCGGCGGCTCTGTTGGGAGCGCTCCTCTTTTCCATCGTGATCGCCCCGGTGCTCTCCAGCCTTGTCTTTCAGAGGGGCGCAACGGAGTGGTCCAACCCGGTAATGACCTTTCTGACAAACCGTTACCGCAAGGGTGTTACCTGGGCCATCCATCACCGCCGAGTTACCCTGGGAATGGCGGTGCTCGGCCTGCTTCTGGCTCTCTATCTCGCTCTGGGCGGCGTCATCGGCTCGGAGTTTCTGCCTCATCTGGATGAGGGTGCGCTATGGGTACGCGGCTCGCTGGAGCAGAGCGTGGGCCCCAGCGAAGGCACACAGGTCGCAGACCAGGCAAGGATTCTGCTGTGCTCCTATCCCGAGGTGAAGCAGTGCTGGAGTCAGGTCGGACGCCCCGACGATGGAACCGATCATACCGGCTTCTTCAACACTGAGTACTTCATCGATCTCAGGGACAGGACGCAATGGCGCCCCGTCTTCCAGCGCAACGAAGACAACTTGATTGCTTCCATGCAGGCGCAACTTGAAAAGCAGTTCCCCGGCGTCATCTGGGGATTCTCCCAGCCCATTGAAGACAACATGGAAGAGGCCGTATCGGGCGTCAAGGGCGAGTTGGCAACCAAGGTATACGGCAGCGACCTGCACACGCTGGAAGACTATGCCAACCAGGTTGAGACGGTGATGAGCCACGTGCGGGGCATCACGGACATCGGCGTCTTTCAGGTAACCGGCCAGCCGGACCTTGACTTTGTCGTCGACCGCCAGAAAGCCGCGCGATGGGGCATCAACATCGCCGATGTCCAGGATGCGGTTCAAACCGCCGTGGGAGGAACCGCGCTCACCCAGGTGCTGCGGGGCGAGCAGACCTACAACCTGGTGCTGCGATACCTGCCGCCCTACCGCAATACCCACGAGGCCATTGAAAACATCCGCCTGCTCGCACCCACCGGCGAGCGAGTCTCGCTGGCCCAACTCTGCGACATCCACGAGGCGGATGAAGGCTCGGAGATCTATCGCGAAAACAATGAGCGTTACGTCGCCATCAAGTACAGCGTGCGCAACCGAGCACTGGGTGACGCCGTCCGTGAGGCGATTCAAAGGGTGAACGAGCAGGTAAAACTCCCGCGCGGCTATCATCTGGGCTGGGAGGGCGAGTACCAGAGCGAACTGCGCGCGGAGGCTCGTATGGCCATCATCGTACCAATCACCGTACTGCTGATCTTCATCATCCTCTACACGATGTACAAGTCTCTCAAGTGGGCACTGCTGATCCTGGCCACCGTGGCAATGGCCAGTCTGGGGGGATTGCTCGTCCTCCTTATCACCCACACCGACTTCAGCGTCTCCTCGGAGGTTGGTTTCCTTGCACTCTTTGGCGTCTCGGTACAGACGGGCGTGATCATGCTGGAGTACATCAACCAGTTGCGCGCTCGTGGCGCCACCGTCGAAGCCGCAGCCGTACAGGGGGCCGTGATGCGGCTCCGCCCCATCATGATGACCATGCTGGTTGCTACCCTCGGCCTGCTGCCTGCCGCTCTCTCGCATGCCATCGGTTCGGATTCCCAGCGGCCGTTCGCCATCGTCATCGTAGGCGGGTTAATGACCAACCTGTTGATGAGCATCTTCATCCTGCCCACACTTTACGTCTGGATCGCGGACCAGCACGATGTTCTGCCGGAGGTCGGCGCCCAGGAGGCCCTTTAGTCAAAATGAACTGATCGATGAATCCAGGACGCGGGTCCTGCACTCCCCGCTTCCCTCAAAGCCGCTGCGGGTTCTAGAAAAGGGGATGTGCCCCACATCTCGTATCTTTTGTTCAGCCCCATGACATTCTTTACACGCCATCCCTCATCCATCCCTTCACCCCCCAAATAGGCGCAGGGATGTAAAGGATGTCCTGGGACTGACCTTGCCCCTGGCAAACGTCCCTCCTATAGCGCTCTGAGAAGATAGCGAAGGAGCGAAGATGGAGCGAATACCGAGGAAGGCCTACACGTACGAGTTCAAGCA
>JAJZDM010000139.1 GCA_021806005.1 Acidobacteriota bacterium
CCAGATGCCACGGCCTGCTCCGAGAACCCAGAGCAGTACACCGATCGCCAGAACACCGCCAATGAGCAGGTTGCGGCTCAGATCCGAACCGACACTCTTCACCAGGTGCCCCTGGTTGTAGATGCGCACCCAGCGAACTCCCGGTGGCAATTGTTTCAAACTGTCGTTGAGAGTCTTCTGGACGTTCTCAGCCACCGGGACCGTCGATGCGTCGGGTTGTTTGAAGATAATCATTCCAACGCTGGAATGGCCGTCCAGCATGGAGGCGTTGAGCGTCGGCACAGCCGCACGCACCACCCGAGCCAGATCATGCAGCGGGATGGGGCCGCCGGAAGATGGAACAGGAACATCTTCCAGATCGGCAATATGAGTGGGAAGATTTCGAACTTCGATAAAGACATCCTGATGCCCGGCGGTGATGTAGCCGCCAGGATTCAGGAGGACCTGCTGCTGAAGAGCGGCGAGCAGCTCGCTGACAGAGACACCGTAGCGATACATGGCGGCAAGGTCCGGCTGAACCCAAAGAGCTTCTTCGCCGGCTCCATACACTTCAACCTGGTAGACACCGGGCAACGCTCGCAGCGCGGGCACAATGTTCGCCATGATCGCATGCTGGGCATCTGCGGGCGCCACGGTGGCTGGCATCTGGAGGGCATAATCGGATACTTCGTCGATGGCGTTGCCCATGATCTCCGCCACAGGATGCACGTCCGGTGGCATCTCGGGACGGGCGCGATCCAAAGCGCTGTTCACAGACATTAGATCCAGTTCACTTCTCGTACCCTCGCGGAAGCGGATATCCGTCTCGACAACACCATTGCCCATGCTGGAGCGGACATCGACGATGTCGGGCAGAGACATCAACTCGCCCTCCAGCGGCCAGGCGATCTCTGTCTCCAGTTCGCTGGAGGTCGCACCCGGCTGATGCGAGATGACGCTGATCATGGGGTAGTTGAAGCGAGGAAGCACCTCGACAGGGATCTTCCACCAGGCATAGACACCATAGGCAATGAGCGCACCGTAGATCAGCGCCCAGAAGAGTGGCTGCAAGAAGAGGCGGCGAATGGAATTGTTCTCTGTCATGGGCATCAGTCCGGAATCTGGAACTGCTCGGCTATGTTGGCGTGGAAGAGGAGATAGGCATTGTTCACAATCACCTGTGCTCCTGGCGGCAGACCATTCTCGATGAAGGTGTTCCAGCCCTGCGTGGGACCGGGCACAACCTCCTGAGCGCGGTTGCCCTTGGCCGTGTGCAGCAACACCCACCACTTGCCCTGATTGAGGATAAGAGCACGAGTCGGAACGGCGACCAGTTTTTGTTCCGGCAGGTCGAGCGTGACTTCACCGGACTCACCGTTGATCCATGCGGCGGTGCCGTGCAGGGGACAGAGAGAGACCGATTCGGCGCCTCCGGCAGTGAGATTTCCAGCTACAGAGCAGACGCGTACCGCAGTTGGTGTGCTGCCATCCGATGGCGTGAAGTTGCCAATCATCCCCAGACGGACGGATGCTGGCGCGGAGCCATAGTAGCTGGCACGGAGCCAGAGACCTGCGGCCGGCTGCAGTGTAACCACGGGTTGGCCGGCGCTGACATACTGGCCATTGGCGCTGCCAAGGGCAACCACAATGCCGCTGGTGGGGGCCGTCAACGTCATCATCTGCCGCGCGGCGGTAAGCTTCGAATCGGCACCGTCGAAGACGGTCTGCGCCTGTGCTTCACTGCTCTCGGCCTGCTGGACGGTCTGACGTGTCGTAAGGTGCAGCGGCAACTGCTGCCGATCAATCGCCAGGCTCTTCTGCGCAGCGTCGAGGGAGGAGCGGGCGCTGCGCACCTCGGCCTCACTTTGCAGCAGCAGCGTACGCATCGTGGGGCCGCTCAGGGTGGCCAGCGGCTCTCCTGCCCGGACGTGCGAGCCAGGGACGACACGAAGGTTCTCAACTACGCCAGTCTCCGCGGCGTTCACCGGAACAAGTTGAATCGGTTCCACCTGACCGTAGGCCATGATCCGAGGGGTGACAGGTTGAAGCTTGACGGTCACTGCGTCAGCATCCGGAGTCTGGCCGAAGCAAGACACCGTGCTGGCCAGCAGTGCAATGGCACAGACGCCTGCGGCAAGCGGGCCAACAGACGCGCCGCGCAGCAGGGGAAAGCAATGAATTTTCATAGCAACTCCCGTTGATTGTTATCCCGAGGAAGATACGCGCACGAAGGCACGCACGCGCACGAGGGCACGCAGGGAACAACCGGAGTTCTAGATACGGAGGGAGCTAAGACTCAAAGGCGGGGAGAAGAGTAGACGCAGATAAACAACTTCATCAGAATGGAGCTTGTCATCAGGCGGCTTGGACCCGGCGATCTGAATAAGCAGCAAAAGAGCCGCTTTGAGAAGTCGTACCACCAACCAGGCCACGAGGAGGCACAATCCAACGCATATGCCGATCGTCAGAAACATGAACTCTGTATCATGTCCGAAATCAGCGAGGCTGTCCCAGCGATCGAAAAACTGGCACAACTGGGAGCCGACCATCAGGAGGATGGCTGTAACCGAGACGAACACTTGGAACCGGCGGCTCACCAGCAAAGTGTACAACAGCATCCCCAGCGCTGTCTCCGTCCGCCATCTCTGTTGCTTCCGGTAACCGACGAGAACATTTATCCTTCGCTTCGCTGCCTATTTGCAGGCGGGCAACTGCGGCCTTTCGCCCGGCTGGCGAGGTTGAAACCTCACTGGCACAGGAGTTGAAGCGCTTGTGGAACCCGTGTAGCGCGATGCGCATCGATCCAGCGTCTTCTCCGCGAAAGACATCGCGGTCTGTCTGCACCAGAGCATCCATCAACACTCATCGATGCTATAGACCATATGAACCATGCGCGGCTGTCTGCTGCCAAGCTAGGATAGTCGGCGTATCTCTAAAGGAGCGGAGTTGCGCCAGCGCATCACCCATTACTGCACGCGTCGCGAATTTCTCGGCAGATCGGCGATATTCGGTCTCACGGCCTCCTTCCCGCTGGGGCTACAACCCCCTACCCTCGCCCAGAACCGCATGAAGGCGTTAGCTTCACCGTCTCCGGTCGTTGTCAACCACGCACCACTGATGCCGCGAGCCTACGATCTACTTCCACTCGGATCGATCCGTCCCCGCGGCTGGCTCAAGCGACAACTACGCATCCAGGCGAATGGCCTCAGCGGTCATCTCGGGCAAACATGGCCGGATGTCGGCCCTGACAGCGGGTGGTTGGGTGGCACAGGCGAAGCGTGGGAGCGAGGCCCATACTACCTCGATGGCATCGTCGCCCTCGCTTGGACACTCGACGATCCCGCTCTCAAGAAGACGGCGCAGCCATTTATCGACTGGACGCTTGAGCATCAGACGCCAGACGGCAGGATTGGACCTTCATCCAACGACGACTGGTGGCCACGCATCGTTATGCTCAAGGCTCTCACCCAATACCAGGAGGCCACCGGCGACCCGCGCGTAATACCCGCAATGGACCGCTATCTCCGCTTTCAACTCGCCGAACTTCCCCGGCGTCCTCTATGCGACTGGGCCCGATTTCGCTGGCAGGACGAGGTGCTCAGCGTCATATGGTTATACAACCGCACGGGTTCAACCTATCTGCTTCGCCTGGCGAATCTGCTTCACGACCAGGGCTATGACTGGGTGAAGCAGTCAACCCCCTTCCCCTACACCAGGGGCGTAACTGCAGAGTTTCTGCGACTGAACAGCAATCAGGGCCTCAGCGATCAGGATCTGGCCACGCACGGCGTCAATAACGGCCAGGCGATCAAGACCGGCCCCGTCTGGTCACTTCTCTCTGGTTCCGCAGCGGACCGTGGCAGCGCGCTGCGTATGATCGCGGATCTCGACAGATTCCACGGGCTGCCCAACGGCATGTTCTCTTGCGATGAACACCTCGCCGGTCGTAATCCCTCGCATGGGTCAGAACTCTGCACGGTCGTCGAATCCATGTTCTCCCTCGAGCAATCCCTCTCGATCACCGGGCAGGCAGTTCTCGGTGACTGGCTCGAACGCCTGGCATTCAATGCTCTGCCTGGGACGTTCACGGACGACATGTGGGCTCACCAATACGATCAGGAGCCTAATCAGGTGGAGTGCAGCCTGCACCGCAAGCCCTGGGTCAGTGATGGCCCGGAGTCGAACCTATATGGCTTGTCTCCCAACTTCGGCTGCTGCACCGCGAACTTCAGCCAGGGATGGCCGAAGTTCGCGGCCAGCTTATGGATGCGCTCTCCTGCCCAGGCTCCCAGCCACCAGGAAGGCCTGGTGGCCGCGGCCTATGCTCCCTGTGAAGTGAACATCATGTTAGGTGGCCGCTCCGTTCGTCTGCTTGAGGTGACCGATTACCCGTTTCGCGGCAGCGTGCGACTTGACGTGCATCCCGAAGCGCCACTCTCGTTCCCACTTCGGCTTCGCATTCCGGGGTGGGCCTCCGGAACCTCACTCACCGTCAACGGCCATTCCCTTCCATCGCCCCAGCCAGGCACCTTTGCCTTTATCGAACGCACCTGGGCTCCGGGCGACACTGTCCAGATATCCTTCCCTCTCCTACCGCGAACATCACGCTGGTATCACCACTCCGTCGCGCTTGAGAGAGGCCCACTCGTCTTCTCCTATGGCATCGGCGAAGACTGGGTGAAACTGCGCAACAGGGGACTTACCGCTGACTGGCAGGTCTTCCCCACCACGCCGTGGAACTACGCTCTGCGCCTCGATCCGGACGCGCCTGAAAGCAGTATCCAGGTCTCCGAGAGCGAAGTCGGAGAAGTTCCGTTCAGCCGCGATCAAGCGTCAGTTCGCATGGTGGTGCGCGCCCGTCAACTCGATCTGTGGCAAGCCGAAGATGGTGCGGCGGATCCCCTGCCATCCAGTCCTGTCGCTAGTTCCAACCGTGAAGCCTCGCTCACGCTGATTCCTTATGCTGCCGCCAAACTTCGTATGACGGCCTTCCCCCTGTGCGAGGATTAACCCATGATGCGACTCAGGAATTGCAGTCTTCTCTCACTCTTGATTCCGGCAGCGATCGGCGTCTTCGCCCAGCAACCCGTCACAGTGCGGACGCCGGCGACCCCGCTGGTCGTGCAAAATCCCTACTTCAGCATCTGGTCCTTCAATGACCATCTCACCGGTGGTCCCACCCGCCACTGGACCGGAACCGAGCAGCAACTCCTGGGCTCCATTCGCATCGACGGCAAAACCCTTCGCTTCATGGGCAACGACTCCCGATTGCCGCCGATTCCGCAACTCAGGCGTGCCATCTGGCCCACGCGAACCATCTACGACTTCGAGGGCTCCGGGATTCACCTCACCGCGACGTTCTTCACTCCTGCGCTGCCACAGGACCCTGCTGTTCTCTCCCGGCCCCTCACCTATCTCAGTTGGACCGTTCACTCCGTCGACGGTCGTCCGCATTCCGTGCGCCTCGCCTTTGGGGCCAGCGCCATGCTCGCGGTTAACGATGAGCAGGAGCCGGTGGTATGGGGAACAAACCATGTGGGAGATATGACGGTGCTGCATATCGGCACCAACCGCCAGCCGGTACTCGCCAAGGCCGGTGATAACCTGCGCATCGACTGGGGCTGGGCCGATCTGGCTGTGCCGCTCCAGCCCGGGATGGCCACCGAGACTGTCGATTGGAACGAGTTCGCAAAGGATGAGGCGACCGGGACCTCGGCGCCAAGCGATGACATCGCCATGCCCCGTGCTCCCCGCGTCGATCTTCCGGTGATGGCCGTCTTCTTCGATCTCGGCAGCGTCTCCGCCACGCCTGTGACGCGCACCACAATGCTCGCCTATGACGACCGCGAAGCGGTCGAGTACCTGCATCGGCAGATGCCCGATGATTGGGCGGGGAGCGGCCAGACGATGGCGCAGATGCTCGAACAGGCCGAACACCAGGAGCCCGCGCTGCTTGCCCGATCCAAAGCCTTCGATCACGCGCTGGCCTCCGATCTGGAAACGGCTGGCGGCTCCGATTACGCGCAGTTGGCCATCCTCGCCTATCGGCAGTCATTGGCCGCAGCCACACTGGTCTCGGATGTCGACGGCACCCCACTGCTCTTCTCCAAAGAAAACTCCAGCAACGGCTGCACGGATACGGTAGACGTCACCTATCCCGCTGCGCCGCTCCTGTTGCTGCTCAACCCCCGCCTGTTAGAAGCTGAACTGCGCCCGGTGCTTGAGTATGCCCGCCTCCCGCTGTGGCCATGGCCCTTCGCGCCGCATGATGTCGGTACCTACCCCCTGGCAAACGGCCAGGTCTACGGTGGCGGCCCCACCAGCGAGGTCGATCAAATGCCCGTCGAAGAGAGCGGCAATCTGCTGATTCTCTTTGACGCCATCGCGCATGCGGAGGGCAATGCGAACTTCGCCGCCAGCTACTGGCCGATGCTCTCCCGCTGGGCCACCTGGCTGCGCGCCAACGGCCTTGACCCGGAGAACCAGCTCAGCACAGACGACTTTACAGGGCATCTGGCTCACAACGCCAATCTCTCGCTCAAGGCCATCCTGGCACTCGGCAGCTATGCCCAGCTTGCCGAGATGCTGCACAAGCACGATGAGGCGGAAAGCTATCGCCGATCCGCCCAGGAGATGGCCGCTGAATGGATTCGCATGGCCGCGGATGGCGACCACACCCGGCTGGCCTTCAATCTGCCCGGCACGTGGAGTGAAAAGTACAACCTGGTTTGGGATCGCATTCTCGGCCTGAATCTATTTCCGCCGACGCTCGCACAACAGGAGATCAGCTTCTATCTGAAACACAACAACGTCTTCGGCGTGCCTCTCGACAATCGCCACAGCTACACCAAGCTCGACTGGGAGTTGTGGTCGGCCACCTTGGCCAGCAACCAGCAGCAGTTTGAACAGCTTGTCGCCCCCGCGTATCGCTTCATCACGCAAACGCCTACCCACGTCCCTCTCAGTGACTGGTATGACACCCTCAACGGCGCTCAGGCAGGCTTTCAGGCCCGCTCCGTCGTCGGAGGTGTCTTTATCAAGATGCTTGCCGATCCTGCCATGTGGAAGAAATGGGCGTCTGCACCGATCACCCAGGCGCCGTGAGATCTTCAACCGAGGATGAAGCACATGATGCAATGTAACCGCCGTAGCTTCATCGAGAACCTTTGTGCTGCCGGTACGGTGCAAGTCGCTCGACTTGCACCCCTGGCGCAAGCCCTCGCCGGTGTCTCCGGCAAAGCTGCGAGTTACGCTCCGAAGCGCATCGTCAACGAGTACAGCCATTTTCTCCCCGGCGAACGCGAAGCACTCGCGAACCCGCCGCTGGTAACCGCCTTCGATCGCGGTGCCGTGCTGCTCGCCGATCACGCCTCTGCCCCGCCGCTGCAGATTGGCTCCTCCGTCGACGGCTGGACCTTGCTCGCCGTCTCAGACTTTAACGGAGCCGCCACCGCGGTCTTTGAAAAGCATGTTACCCACCGTGGGGCCATCGCCATGGTCACAGCCGAGCGCGGCGTAATCGCCTGCATTCCCAAAGCTGTCGGGCGTCTCTCCAGCATCCAGCCTCGTCCGGTGCGCGCTCCAGAGCCCGTTCGCCTGCGTCGCACCGCCCGTTACGTCCCAGGACCCGATATCTCGGGCAATTACATCCTGCACTCCAGCGAAGATCCCTGCTATGAAAACGTCGCCGCTCTGGGCGAAGAGTACATCGGCTGGACGTTTGCCGGGAACGAACAGGACGGCCCGCTGCGCTCCGTGTTTCTCAATCCCGATGGCAGAAGCCGTGAATGGACTGCCGGCAATGACTCTGCCTGGGCCCCCGACATGGACGGACCCCTCTTCGACCCCACCTCTGTACTTCCCAGAGGTAATCCGCAGATCTACGAGTACCTGCCCGGCTACAGCAAGCGCACGCTGCTCGGCGGCTATCTTCCGGTCGCCAACCTGGGCGTCTGGAATCCCATCTACAAGGCAGGCTATGAGTGCATCGTTCTCATCACTCCAGGTGTGGAAGGCAAGCTGATGGGACGGGTCCGCTGCAGCGATCCAGACTCCGCAGAGAGTACAACTGAGACACAGAGGTACGTCAACTGCTCCTCGGCCGAGTTCTATGCTGCACTTGCTGGCATATGGAACCACTGGCATGATCTGTATGAAAGCTCCATGCCGGTCGAAGTTCCGGATGAATGGCTTCTGGATGCGGCAAGAGCCGGCATGACGCTCTCCCGGGCAAGTTACCGGGGCCTGAAGCCTACGTATCAGATCGGGGAGGGCGGTTACACAAAGATTCCCGAGCGCAGTCACGCCCTCTTTCCCGTGGCCCACTACGAGTTCGTCTGGGCCCAGCAGCTATGGAACCTGACCGAAGAAGTCGAGCCCTGCTTCCAGTACTATCTCGACCATTACATCCTGCCCGACGGCAATTTTCTTTACAACACGCAGGAGCAGGTGGAAGCCCCCCTGAACGCCGGAGTATTTCTGGCCAATTCAGCCCGCGCTTACGACTACAGCGGCGACGCGGACGCCCTCTCCACAAGGCTGCCGGCATTGGAAAAAATGATCTCGTTCGTTCTCGCCCGCTATGAATACAGCAAG
>JAJZDM010000140.1 GCA_021806005.1 Acidobacteriota bacterium
GCGGCTCCAGCCCAGCCTCGCCACGAAGAGACGATCGTCGTAGAGGGTGGAGAGGACTTCGATGACGAGGATGAGTTCGAGGGCGAGGAAGAGGCAGACGAACAGGTGGAGGTAGCTGCTGGTCAGTCGCAGAGCGAGGCGGGTTCGCAGCAGCCCGGATCCCGCCCGGCAGGTCAGCGCCGGAATCGTCGTCGCCGCGGCCGTCGCCCCGGTGGCAACGGAGGCGGCTCGCAGGGTGGACCGAACAGCTAACTTTCACCTCGCACAATACAACTCTTGAAGCGCATCGGAGCTGCAAAGCATCACCAACGGGCGGACGACTCCCGGGTGAGAGTTTGCAGCTCCGTTCTTTGTTTGCCTGCAACGCGATCCATGAGCAGTCCCATCACGCTGGCGATCTGAAACTACCTCTGCACCGCAGCGTGGTCGCAAGCGCCAGTCGCGATGGTTGCCGCAGACTCCGGTTCAATCGACACCAATCAATGATTGGGCGCTCCGAAGAGGATGGCGCACCAGAAGGGCGGGATGACCCAGCGGTGATGCTTCCGTTTTCAAGGAAGCGGAGCTACACTCTTCCCCATGGCAGCATCGATGTACATCGTGGTGGAGGGCGAGGACCCAGGATATTGCATCTATGTGAACGGCAGGACGCTGGCGCGTTATGAGAGTGTGGTGGAGAGACTTGCGCTCGAGCTTGGTGTCAGGCCGTTGCTGGAGTTCTTCTCTGCCGATGAGAACTCGATGGCGCTTTTGATCCAGGAGGGTGGTGGTGACCCATCGCTCCTGAAACGGCTCCCGCCCCCGCAGTGGTATCGAGCAGAAGATGGCCTTCGGACTTTGGAGGCGCTGATTGCGGCGTTGGAGCCGGATCCGCAGCAGCTTGGCAGTGAGGGTCCGGAGGTTTTAAGCGAGTTGCGCGAGTACCAGACGGTGCTGCGCAAATCCGCGCACCATGGGCACCGCTGGCATCTGGCCGTCAGTTGGCGATAGAGCGTGTTCCGTGTAGATGCAGAGGGACGCCTCGACCGCTATGGGCGTCTTCCCCCCCATGAAAACGCCGCTGCAAGCCCGCTTCGGGATAGCCATCAACACGGAAAATCCTATTCGGCGCCTTCTGTAGACCCGTTACCTGACCCCATCAGGTGCTCGGCGCCCTCATCGAGGAACAAGGCCAGCCCATGGGAGACATGCACGCCTATGGAACGCCCCGCCGACGGGCCTGGGCAGAGAAGGAACGGTCTACTGCTGCTGGGTTTGAGCAAGGATCTGAGCCTGGTGGCTGCCTTCAGAGCCCGAGGATCCTGCATCGGCTACTGGATGCTCCCCTGCTCCTGCGTCGGTTGCTGCGCTGCCGGCTGCTGCCCGGTTCGCGCCTGCCATCTGGCCGGCGGTCTCCCCGGCGGCCTGTCCGGCAACTGGCGTTGCGGTCGGTTCACCGTCGTGGGGGCCCAATCCGAGCAGGATCAACGCTCTTGAGTCCGGTGTGATCCTGGTCTGCCAGCCATGGTCCGCCTGCAGCTTCTGCATCGCTGCCGCCGTCTGTGCATCCCACCGTCCGGTTGGCTCGCCACTCTGGTATCCGTGCTGGATCAGTGCTGTCTGGATCTGGATAACCCGATCGGTCGGCATCTGCGCCGGACCCCTCGTGTGGCGGGAGCCGCCGAGATGCAGGCTCCTCCGAATTTTTTCTGAAACATGTCGTATTCCGGCATGGTGTCGGTGAACGCGCGTATTTGTGGAATGCGTCGTTGAATGCTTCGAAGAAGGGGCCGAAGTAGAGGTCGAGGCGAAGGCTGTGATGGTCAGCATCAGGAGCACGGCCGGGATTGCTGACGGTATGATCTTCCCAAGTGAAAGGCGCATTGCGTGGGTAGGGTCCCTTTCGGTGGCAAGAGTTGTATCCGCTGCGGAGCGCGGCCCGAATCACATCCTCAGTTTACTAGGCTATTAAAAGCCTGTCCCGGATGCAAGGCCGGTTGCAGTGCTGGTTATCACCCAGGGTACGCCCTTAACTCGATCGTTAACTTGTTTTGCACCATTGAGTTACAGGATGAAGGGGAGCATGGGCCAGACCGGCAGGGGAGGGGCGGACAAAAGTGCCCGCACCCTCCCGCTTGATCGGCCATCGGGTTTACGGCAAGGTTCCGCCGATGAAGGAGTCGCCGCCGCCTGGGTTCTGCGGATTGCGCACCACGAAGACAACGTCGTCGCCAGACTTCAGCCCATTGGCAATGGCGTTGAAGCCCGCTACATCCGTTACCGGCTTGCGGTTGATCTCGGTGATCACCGCGCCCTGATACAGGCCGATGGCATCGGCAAAGGATCCAGGCTTGACATTGGCCACAACGACGCCG
Organism: Acidobacteriota bacterium; assembly: GCA_021806005.1. Taxonomy (GTDB): domain Bacteria; phylum Acidobacteriota; class Terriglobia; order Terriglobales; family Acidobacteriaceae; genus Granulicella. The sequence goes on from JAJZDM010000140.1 coordinate 2,355, forward strand.
CCGGAGATGTGCAGCGTGCTGTTCATCTCCGAGGTGGTGGGTTGCACCGAGACACCGAACTTCACTTCACCAGCATTGCTCGGGGATGATGGACCGGACGCCGTGGCGCCGGTGCCGAGATTGGCGTAGAGCTTGTTCCGGTCTTCGATCCCGCAGTCCAGGCTGATGTGCTTACCCGCACGGATGATGCCAAGGCTGATGGTCGTTCCCGGATGCTTTTCGGAGACGATGCTGATCAGCTCATCGCCATCCCGGATCGACTTGCCATCCACGGAAACGATGATGTCCTGAGGTTGCACGCCGGCCTTCGCCGCCGGTCCGCCTGGAACCACTTCGCTGACGATCACGCCACCGTTCGGGAAGCCATACATCTTGGCCACCGCGGAGGACGTGTTCGCCTGAAACTGCACGCCGATCGAACCGCGGACGACCTTGTGGTCCGGCCCGATCAGCTGGTTGTACACGTTGATGATCGTATTGGAGGGAAGCGCGAATCCGATGCCCTCATTGCCGGCCGACTGGGTGTAGATCGCCGTATTCATGCCGATGACCTGACCGGCCATATCCACCAGAGGTCCACCGGAGTTGCCGGGGTTGATCGCGGCATCGGTCTGCAGGAACTTCTGGAACTCGCCCTTGGCTACCTGATGGGCGTCAGCTCCCTCATCAATGGAACGGTTCTTGGCCGAGATGATGCCGGCCGAGACGGTCTGGGAGAGTCCGAAGGGCTCGCCGGTTGCCAGCACCCAGTCGCCCACCTCCACTCCATCCGAGTTGCCCATCTTCACGGTTGGCAGGGGCTTGTCACTATGAATTTTGATGACCGCGATATCGGTGTCCTTGTCAAAGCCCACGACGGTCGCCAGACGGCCCGGATCCGGCGAGTTCTGGGGGTCCGAGGAGAGCTTTACGTAGATTCGGTCCGCGCCATCCACCACATGGTAGTTGGTAAGGATATATCCACGCGAGTCGACGATGAAGCCCGAACCCAGCGCGCGGCTGGGACCCTGATTCTCCTGGCCGCCGCCGCCTCCCGGAACTCCAAAGAAGTGGTTGAAGAAGTCCTGCATGCCCTGGTCGCCCTGTCCCTGCGGGCCTCCATTGCCGCCGTTGCTGGTCTCTTTGGGCAGCGTCTCGGTGTTGATGTTGACCACCGCTGGTCCGATCTCCTTGACGATGGCCGAAAAACCATTGGAGAGCGTAACTGGGTTGGGAATGACCAAAGGCCGCGCATCACTGCTGTCAACGGCCTGCTTGGCGCTGACGTTTCCGGTCAGAATCGACCCGGCCAAAACGCAGGCGGAAAGTGTTCCAAGGATCGTAAAAACGGTAGACATGTGTCCCTTGCGAATCCTGTTCCAGAGACCCTGTCCGAATCGATTCAATGGTTCCATGATGATGTTTGTCCTCGTTCTGAATTCGTTCCATTTCAATTTCATCTGATGCTTTGCGATGATGCCGGGATAACCTGCTCAGCAGGTTCGGCTTGTGCATTTCGCTCGCCGAGGGGATAGACGTGAACAGCGGCGAAAAGTCGCGGGAGAATCTCAGCGGCCTGTCGATCGCCCGCCTGAAAGGCCTCCTCCAGTGTATGTATTTTTATCGGTCCTGGGTGGTGTCGTGCATGGCTTGAGGGATGGATCCACAGTTGATCAAGGGGTCGGACCAGAGATCGGAGGGCGGAATCGCTCTGGCGCCACAGCGGGCGGAGCCTCATCTGTTGTGTATGGCAGTATCTCTCAGGCGCCGGAGAGGGGCAGGGGTTGACTTCGCCCGCGGGTGAGGGGCCGCAGTTCGGCCATCAGGATTCCGGCGAGGATGAGGCCGGCTCCGAGCAGGCCGCGATGCCCAAGATGCTCGCCCAGGAACAGGAGAGAGACAAGCCAGGCAAAGACAGGCTCGAGCGTGAGGATCAGCGCGGTGTGCGAAGCCGGCAGATGCTGCTGGGCCCAGCTCTGGATGGTAAAGGCCGCCGCGGTGGCCAGCACGGCCGTCACGGCCAGGGCGAACCATACCACGGCCGTAGCGTGGAAGTGAGGCCGTCCTCCCAGTGGGAGCGTGAGCAGCATCACCACTGCGGCAAAGCCGATCTGGAGGGTTCCCAGCCGCCGGGCCGGGACCAGGGGCGCAGCCCGCGCCAGGGTGAGCAGATGGGCTGCGAAGGCCAGCGCGCAGCCCAGGCAGAGCCACTCGCCCAGGCCGATCCCGGCAAAGAGCGCCAGCCCCTCCCCAGGCGGGGTGGTCAGCAGGATCAGGCCGGCGAACGCCAGCAGCGCTCCGGCAAAGGTATCCAGGGTGGGTCGCAGCTCTGCTTCGGGAGCCGGAGGGAAGTCGATCTGCGATGCAGGTGCAAGGGTATGCGGCTGGGCAGCCTGGGGGCGTCTTGGATGCACGCCCGGCACGGCGCTCAGCAAGGGCACAATCACAACCACGAGCCCGGTGATGAAGGCCGCCCGGGAGGCCGTGGTGTACATCAGTCCGGTGGTCTGCAACTGGTATCCCAATCCCAGGCAAAGGCCGGCGACGGCTCCCAGCCGGAGCTCTTCAGCCTTCACGCGGCGCAGGCTGGCGTGGTTCACCGTGGCGAGCACGGCGAAGGCCAGCGTCATGCGCAGCAGGTTGAAGATCTGTGGAGTGGTATCGGCCAGCGCCGCCTTTACCAGCGAGAAGGTTGTCCCCCAGACCAGCACCACGCCCAGCAGAAGCAGATGCGCGAGCAGGTTGTGCGACCTCCACAGGCTCCAGCTCCGCCACGAGTTCATGGTCTTGCGTGCCCCGTCGGCGCCAGATAGACGGTCTGGCCACCTACCACCGTGCGCAGAACCCGGGTGGTCAGGATCTGCCGGGGCGTGGACGCAGTGATGTCGCGGTCCAGCACCACCATATCCGCAAGATATCCGGGCTCCAGCCGTCCTTTGATCTTCTCCCGGAACTCAGCGAAGGCTGAGCCCTGGGTATAGGCGAAGATCGCCTGGTTGAGGGTGATCTTCTGCTGGGGCTCAAAGCTTTCAGTGCCCTGCAGGTTCTCGCGCGTCACGGCGGCATAGAGCCCGGGGAAGGGCGAGATGGATACTACCGGATAGTCGGTCCCAAAGGCCAGCATCACCCCATGATCGAGGAAGGATCTCCAGGCGTAGGCGCGCCGGGAGCGATCCGGCCCCAGCCGCGCCGCTGCCCAGGGCATATCCGCGATCAGGTGCGCGGGCTGCATGCTGGCGATGACGCCCAACTGGGCAAATCGCTCAAACGCCCCGGGCGAGACGACCTGCGCATGTTCGATGCGGAAACGGAAGTCTCGCGGCTGTACGGCGGGTGGCACGGTGGTGACGATGGCTGCGTCCGGCTGGCTGGGCGGGGCCGGCGAACTGGCCGGACGTCCCACCTGCTCAGCGGCGGCGATAGCGTTCAGTGCCATATCGTTGGCCAGATCGCCGATGGCATGGAAGCCCATCTGGAAGCCATCGGCGGACCGCTCGGCAGCCATCAGATTCAACCTCTGCTGGCGGTAGCGCGGGATGCCGAAGTTGTTCGGGTCGTCTGTGTATGGAGCCTCCATCGCCGCGGTGCGCGAGCCGAGCGATCCATCCATGAAGGCCTTCAGCATGGTCAGATGGAGCAGCGGATCGTCAGCCGGATGGCTCGCCCGCCGCTCGTCCAGAACAGCCAGCGGCAGGTTGAAGTCTATCCACTCCGCGATGCGCAGGTGCAGCTTGCCCTGGTCCTCCAACTCTTCCATGGCCAGCCAGTCATCCCAGGTGGAGAAGTCCTGGAGGGAGGTTACGCCGTGGGAGAGCGCATCCTGGATGGAGAGTTCGATCGCCCTTCTCCGCGTCGCCAGGCTGGGCGGGGGAATGACCTTCTCAATCAGCGCCAGTGCGGGGCCTTCGCGGATGATTCCGGTGGCGTGCCCCTGGATATCGCGATCGATCTTTCCGCCGGGCGGGTCGGGAACCAGCAGCGTGTTGCCCGTGGGGCCGGTGATCCCGGCAGCATGGAGCGCCACGGTGTTGGCGATGGCGATGTGTCCGTCGATGCGATAGAGAAGGGCGGGATGCCCTGCGCTGACCGCGTCGAGTTGCTGGCGATCGGGCAGGGCGGAGACCCGCCAGGTGGTCTGGTCCCATCCTCCACCCAGAATCCATTCGCCGGGCTGCAGCGTGGCCGCATACCTCCTCACCCGGACCAGCATCGCAGGGAGAGACGGTACATTGTGTAGATTCAGAGAGAGGCGCTGCTGGCCAGCCGCCGCGATGTGGGTGTGCGCATCATCAAATCCGGGCATGGCGAAGGCGCCGTGGAGATCGATCGTGCGGGTGTGTTCACCTTTGAGGGCGAGCACCTTGGCGTCGGAGCCCACACCCACCACCTTCCCGGCGCGGAAAGCCACTCCGGAAACCCGCGCCGGTGTGGGGTCCGGATCTCCGGGCTGCAGGTGTGCCCCGGTGAGGATCTTGCCATCGAAAAAGATGATCTCCGGCGCTGCCGTCCGGGTTGAGCTTCTTGTCCGGTGGGCGTCGGAGCTACGGCTCTGCTCTGCGCCTGCGGCCACCTCGGAAGACTGTGCCCGCGCGGCTGAGCCGAGGGCGATCGCGGTGAGCAGAGACGCCGTCACAACGCCTGCGGCGGAACGAAGACGAGGGACGCGCCAGGATACGAGGTGCGCAAGGGCGGGGAGGCCATGTCCATCGATCCAATGGCTGCGAAGAAGAGATCTCACGCCAAGGAGTGTACTCCAGTGCCTTTGGGGCGACCTTCCGTCTGTGGATCGGCCGGGAGCGTGGAGGCGTTCTGCGCTGTCAGCGCACAGGTGTCAAGCAGGAGCAGCAGCACCCGGCGAAGCGCCAGGTCTCTTCCCGTTGGATCGTAACCCTCTTCAAGGGTATGGATACCCCAACCCACCCCGCCCGCGCCGATGGCCAAAGCGGGAATCCCCATGGATAACGGCAGGTTCGCATCCGTGGACCCGATACGGGCCTCGGTGGCGATGCCCAGATGCCTGTCCACCGCCCGCAGGCTGGACGCCAGGCCGGAGTTGGCCGCAAGTGCGCCCGGGGCCCGGTTGCCGATGCGCACCGTCTGCAGGGTCAGCGTCTTCTCTCCGCGCCGTCGGTTCTCCTCCTCCACCGTTTGCCGCAGCGTCTGCAGCACCCGCACCTCAAGATGGTCCAGTTCGTCTCCCGAGACTGACCTGAGGTCCAGGTCCGCGGCGACTGACTCCGGGATGGAGTTGACGGAGGTTCCTCCGCGGATGACGCCACAGTTCAGCGTCGTTCTGGGTCGCGCGGGCAGAGGTAGCTTCTCCACCTCCAGCAGCGCCGCCGCCAGGGTCAGGATAGGGTTGGCCCGTCCCGCATCGGCCCAGGAGTGACCTCCCGGTCCGGCGATGGTCACCCGGAGTCGGCGGCTGCCCAGAGCCTGATCGACGACCATCCGGTCGCTGCCTCCCTCCAGCGCGATGGCGGCCTGAACTCTACCGGCATAGGGTTCGGCCTGAAAGAGATGGCGCATGCCGCGCAAGTCGCCCTCGCCCTCCTCGCCGACGTTGGCGGCAAACAGAATCGTACATGGCGGCGTGATACCGGCGTGCCGCAGCGCTGCGGCCAGGCCAAGCAGGGCCGTCAGACCGGCGCCGTTGTCGCAGGCCCCGGGCCCCAGGATCCTGGCGCCATCCTCTCTGGGCGTGCAGTCGGTTCCGGCAGGGAAGACGGTGTCCAGGTGTGCCGAGAGCAGGACCACGGGTGGGTTGGGGACGGCCGGCGCTTCCAGAATGGTGGCAGACGGCGGGGACCGTAGTTCGGCGACGGTGTTGCCTTCCTGGTCCACTCTTGGTTCGGAGAGTCCAAGCTCCCGGAACCTCTCGCAGAACCAGCCTGCCCGCTCGGATTCAGCAAAGGGCGGCGCCGGAATGGCGAGAAACTCCATCTGCCAGCGGCGTAGCTGCGGCTCGTGCAGATGCAGCCATGCAAAAGCCTGGTGGAGACGGCGATCGCTGGCCAGTTGGGTGATGCGGAGCTGGTGCGGGGCGCTCATGGTTGGTCTCGGTGGGTCAGGAATGTTTCCTGGTCGCTCAAGGTTGTTGCGTGCGAACCAGGATGCATCCCTTCACCATAATCGACGTTCACCAGAAATAAGCCACGCGCCGGAGCCGTGGGTCCGGCCAGCGTCC
>JAJZDM010000141.1 GCA_021806005.1 Acidobacteriota bacterium
AGGCACCATCTCAAACAGGTCGCCCACCACCCCGATATCCGCTACCTCAAAGATCGGCGCATCCGCATCTTTGTTGATCGCAATCACGGTCTTGGCGCCCTTCATCCCCACCAGATGCTGAATTGCTCCGGAGATGCCCACGGCAAGATACAGCTTCGGAGCAATCGTCTGCCCCGAGCTTCCCACCTGTCGCTCCAAAGGCAGCCAGCCAGCATCGCAGATCGGCCGCGAGGCCGCCAGTTCCGCTCCCAGCGCCTGGGCAAGATCCTCCACCAGCTTCAGATTCTCCTGCTCGCCGATCCCTCGCCCCACGCCCACGATCACCTCCGCCGTGGAGAGGTCCACCGTCTGCGCCGCCTCACGAATCGGCTTACTCGGCACCGTCCTGATCATCTCCGCCGTCAACTTCGGCGCAAACTCCCGCACCGCACTCTCGCCCGCCTGCACGGCATCGGCACGGAAGCTCCCTGCCTGCACTGACACCAGGCAAACTCCGCCCGGGCTCCGATGCCGGTAGCTGGCATTCAGCTTTCCCTGCATCCATTGCCGCACAAACACCGGCTCACGCTGCGCATCGGCGATCTCCACCGCGGTCACATCGCCGATCAACACCTCGCCCAGTCGCGTGGCCAGCGCCGGCGCATAGTCTCTCACCTGGTAGGTGTGCGGAAACACGACGAACCTCGGCTCCGCCTGCTCGATCAACTGTTCCAGCGCCTCCGTCCAGCCATCCGCGGTGTACTCGGCAAGCAGTGCATCGCCCACCGCCCAAATCGTCTCCAGCTTCTTCCCGGCCAGCTCCACAGCCAATGGGGCGATCGCCGTACCCTCGCCCAGCACCGCGGCAGAGCATCCAACACCCAGTTCGGCCGCCAGCATCTGCCCGGCAGCCAGCGCCTCCATGCTCACGCGGTGCCAGCCGGCGCCCTCGCTCGCGCCGTGCTCACCCAGCCCCTTGGTCTCCATCACTACCAACACACCTGTACTCATAGCACCTTCACCTCAAACCGCAGCCGTTCCACCAGCTTCGCCGCAACCTCATCGGCTGATCCGGCCAGCATCTCCGTCTGCTTCACCCGCAGCGGCGGAGAGACCTTAACCACTTCATCGACGCGCTGGCTGGGCGCAGCCGCCGTCAACGCTCGCATCTCCTTCTGCCTCGCCCGCTTGATCCCCATCAAGGTGGCGTAACGCAGCCGATTGCCGCCGGACTGTATCGTCAGCAGCGCCGGCAGCGACATCTCCACAAACTGTGTCCACCCATCCTCCAGTTCGCGCCGCACCTTGATCCGCTGGCCATCCTTCCCCGGCCCGGCCAACTCCACCTGCAACACCAGCGTTGCGTGCGGAACCCCCAGCAGCTCAGCCATCACCACACCGGTCTGCCCGGCACCCAGATCATCCGACTGCAACCCGGTCAGCACCAACTCCGGCTGCTCGCCCTTCACCGCCTCGGCCAACAGCCGCGCTACATCCAGCGAACCCCTGTCTGCCAGCGAGCCCTCCCCGCTCTCCGGCGTCAGCACATGCAGCGCACGATCCGCGCCCTTGGCCAGAGCCTCACGCAGCGTGCTCTGAACCCGTTCCGGACCGGCGCACAACACCACCACCTCGGCCTCCCCGAGGCCAGCATCCGCAGCACGCTGCTTCAACTGCAGAGCCTCCTCCAGCGCATAGGCATCCGGTTCGTTCATCGTCCACGCTATATCGCTCTCGTCCACGCCGCGGCCATCCGGGCTCACCCGCAGCACTGCCTCTCGTTCTGGAACCTGCTTCACGGCTACAACAATCTTCATTGCCAACTCCACTTCCTTCACAAACCGCCACGGTCAGCCTACCGCACCCGTCGCCAGGCCGTCTTCAGTATCCTGGTGGACATTCTGCTGGACCCTCGCCACCCTCAACCCGGCGTCTCGCCCGCGTCCGCCGGCAGCCGGCGCGCCACCAGTTGGGCGATATCCAGCAGTTGCGGCGGAGCCTCCCCGCCCACCTCGCCCAACGCATCGCGGAACATCGAGTTGCAGAACGGGCAGGCCGTTCCAATCGTCTTCGCTCCGGTCTCCATCAACTCCCGGGCTCGCCCATGGCTCACGCGATCACCGGTCTCTTCACCCAGAAACGCCAGCCCGCCTCCGGCGCCGCAGCAGAAGGATCGCTCCCGATGCCGCTCCGCCTCCACCAGCTCCCCTGCCACGCCCACCACCGCGCGCGGCTCGTCATACACCTCCCGGTACCGTCCCAGATAACACGGGTCATGGTAGACGATGCTGCCCTCCGATTCTCCAGCCATCAAGCTCTCCAGCAAAGCCGCATGCCGCGCCATGAACTCCGAGTGGTGTTCGATCTCCGGCGCAACCCCATACTCTCTCCAGTCGCTGGCGATCGTCCGTACACAGTGCGGGCAGATGGTCACAATCTTCTTCACTCCGGCCGCGGCAAAGTTCTTCAACCCCTGCTCGGCAAGCTCCCCAAACAGCAGATCGTTGCCCAACCGCCGTGCCGGATCGCCCGTACAGCTCTCCTTCTTCAACACCCCGAAGCTGGTCCCCAACGCCCGCATCACTCGGGCAAACTCCACCACAATCTCCCGCCCCTTGGGGTCATAGCTGCCCATGCAGCCCAGCCACAGGCAGTACTCCTGGCTGCCATCGAAGATCGGAAACCCCTGCCGGGCGATAAACTTGTCTCTCTCCGCCGAACCCATCCCCAGCGAGTTCCCCTGACGCTCCAGCGCCAGGAAGAGCTTCGTCCCATACCGATCCTCCCAGGCGCCCGTATTCACCGCTCCTCGCCGCAGCCCAATCAGCAACGGCAGATGCTGCACCCCCACCGGACACTGGTACTCGCAGCTTCCGCACGTCGTGCAGGCAAAGGCAGCCTCCATCGAGAGCCCCCTCTGCCCTGCCGCCGGATCCTCCGGCAGAAGAACCTGCTCACTGCCCGGTCCATGGATATTCAGAAATGCCTTTACCCCCAGCACCACCTCCTTGGGGTTCAGCATCTTGCCGGTCGTCGCTGCAGGACAGTGCTCCGTGCAACGTCCGCACTCCACGCAACTGTAGGCCTGCAGCGAGATGATCCGGGTAAGATCCTTGCCTGCCACCAGCCCGAACTCCTCATCGCCCTCCAGCCTGGGAAGCTGCGAGAACTCCGGCCGCTTCAGAAACACCGTCAGCGGACTCAACAGCAGATGCAGATGCTTGGTTCCGGGGATAATGGGCAAAAACGACAGCAGCAGCAGCGTATGCACCCACCACAGGCACGTAGCCGCTTCGCTCTGTGGCTTCACCACCAGCATCCACAGATAGGTGACCATCAGGGCAAAGATCAACAGGGCGATCAGGCCGGACTCCGGGGAGACATTCCCCAGCCAGGCCGGACGCACCACAAACCGGCGCACAAACAGCCCGGCGATGCCCACCGCAACCAGCAGCGCCCACACCCCGGCAAAGCCGGTATAGAAGGCTCCAAACCCTCCTGAGTAGCCCAGAAAGTCGTAGCCAAACCCCTCCGCCAGATGATTCAGCGTCACCAGCACAAAGGCCAGAAACCCCCAGTAAACCATCGCATGCGCCAGCCCGGGCAGCCTCCGCTGCCGGATCACCTTCGCCTGGCACAGCACCTCCCAGAAGAACCTCCACAGGCGGTCGCCCAACGGCCTCAGGCGAAGATCCGAATCCTTCTTCGACCCCCAGATGTTCCGCGCAATCGGCATCGCGCGCCACGCAAAAACGCCTCCGGAGAGCAGGATCAGCGCCGCCAGCAGAACTCTCTCTCCCACCCCAAAGCCCGCTGGCTCGGCCAATCTCAGATCCAGGCTTGCCGGCGCCATCCCGGCAAGCATCCCAGCAGCAGTCATTCCAGCCTCCATCCAACGCTCCGCACCAGACCGGCCAATCTCAACACCGGGCCGGATGCGAATTCTCAGCGCCCGCTACCATAGCAGACCTTCGTATTCGCTGCTGTGACCAAACGAAAACGGCGGGCGTCAGCCCGCCGTTGCCTCAGTCTTCGATCGCCGGCGCATGTCAAGCCATCGCTTGCATCCGCCGCCGGCATCGAACCTCTTCCATCAACCTTCCTGCTGAACTTTCCTGCACAGATCCTTTGCCAGGAAAGACATTGGACCCGCGAAACCACGGATACGTCCCTGGGGCTACCCGATCCTAATAACTGAAAAACTCATTCAACCCGCGCCGCAAACGCACTCCGGTGACAAAGCAGGTCAGCGAGGTGAGGTAAAGCACAGCGTCCCAATAAGCCATCGGATGAATCCAGCCCGGCGAGTAGGTCAGATCCTGACCGCTCCACAACGTGACGATCGTGCCAACGATAAACGTCTGGAAACCGATCACCAGCAACAACTGCCCACGCCGCCGGCGGCGATCGATCTGGTCAACCTGCTCCGGAGTCAGGTGACGCTCTTCCACGGGGATCAACATATTGGCCATAATGCTGCCTCCTTGCCGCCTGCATCGGCGCACCACTGATCTGGCTCCGGAACCCGGAATCCAATCCCCCAAGTTCGGGGTTTGCCTGCGCACGAGCATTAGATCACAAAAGCAACGGCATCGTGAACTCAGACGCAGCACCCGGGCACAGCACGGCATCTGTCCATGGGAGCACTTCGCCCTCCTGCCCCCGCACCGTTCCGGGTCTCCCCGGAAGACCACCAGGGGGGCCCAATCCACTGCGGCAACCGCTTCCCGCTCCCGGGGCTCCTGCGCCTCCGCCTATCGCAGAAGCACAACCGGCTTCATCCTCAACAGCATCACAACCCTCAGCCCTTGCGCATTCACCCATCGAGAGTTGGCCGTCGTGCAGCGGGCTGGGGCATACCGATCCCCTTCGTCTCGGCCAGAAAGGTCTGGAACGCCATGCTTCGCCACACCCTTCCGATCGGCCGCATCATGGGCATTCCCATCGATGTGGACTTCTCCTGGTTTCTCGTCTTTGGCCTGCTGACCTGGATTTTGGCCGTCAGTTACTATCCCCAGAGCCTGAAAGGCGCGCCTTCCGCCGAACTGTGGCTGATGGGCGTGGTCACCGCCATCCTGTTCTTCTTCAGCATCCTGCTGCATGAACTGGCCCACTCCGCAGCGGCCCTGCACTACAAGATCCCCGTGCACCGGATTACCTTGTTCATCTTCGGGGGCGTCTCCCAGATCGCACAGGATCCCTCCAGCGCCACAGCCGAGTTCGTCGTCACCATCGTCGGCCCCCTGGCCAGCTTTGCGCTGGCCGGCGTCTTCTTCCTGCTTCAGGCTCCCTTGTCCGGCGTTGCACCTGCCCTCGCCGTCGTCAAATACCTCACCATGATCAATGGCATGCTCGGCCTGTTCAACCTGATCCCCGGCTTTCCCCTGGATGGCGGCCGCATCTTCCGCGCCGTGGTCTGGGGATGGATCGGCGACTTCCGCCGCGCCACGCTCATCGCTGCCAACGTGGGCCGCTTCTTCGGCTTCTTCTTCATCATGACCGGCGTATGGATGGCCCTCCGCGGCTTCCTCTTCAACGGCCTCTGGACCGCCTTCATCGGCTGGTTTCTGGAGAGCGCTGCCGGCTCCCAGGTGCAGCAGCAACTGGTCCAGAATCTGCTCGTCGGCCACAAGGTCTCCGAAGCCATCGGCAATGAGGCTCCTCGCGTAGCGGCCGAGACCAGCCTGCAGACCATCGTCGATCAGGAGATTCTGCGCCACGGACGACGCTCTTTTCTGGTCCAGGACAACGGTCAGATCCTCGGCCTGCTCACCCTGCACAGCATCAAGGCCGTCCCCCCCTCCGACTGGCCCACCACCACCACGCAGGAGGCTATGATCCCCCTCGCCCAACTCAGCACCACCTCACCCGAGGCGGAACTTTGGACCGCCCTCGAAAAGATGGGGCGCAACGGCATCAATCAGATGCCCGTCCTGAATGGCAGCGAGTTCGTCGGCATGCTCTCCCGCGATGATGTCGTCCATTACCTGCAACTGCTCCAGCAGTTGCAAACGCGGTAAAAAAGATCGCCTTGCTGCCGGTAGCCTGCACCAGATCGGCTTCCATGCACTGCTTGCCTCAAGGTCCATGCCTGCCGTCAGGCGCATCCGCCGAAACAGGCAGGAAGCCTGGGCAGCGTGTCAGCCTTGCGCTGAAGATCCCTTATGGCATTTTCGGTGTTGATGGGTATACCGAAGCGGACTTGCAGTGGCGTTTTCATTGGGGGAAAACGCCCATCGAAGTTGAATCGCCCTCTACACCTGCACCGAAACTGCCTTAGCCCAGCGTCCGCCGCCCGAAGGCAGCCCGGATCCGCTCCGCGCGATTCTCCGCCGACCCGGCAGCCACCTCCTGCAGATCGGCCACCGATTGAACGCCCACCACCTCAAACCGCTTGCGGCAGCGGATATTCTTGCATCCCGCCAGATCATCCATCCGCAGCATGTAGCTGCGCGCCTTGGCAAACCGCGCACGGTCGTTCTCGTTGGCGCCCCGCGGAGCCTGTGCACGCTTCCTCCGTACCAGCCAGCTCAACTCATACTCCGCCGCCTGCCCGCAGTGAGGACAAACCATCTTGTGAACCTTCATCTCCGTCGCTTCGTCGAAGAAGTCGCGCTCTTCCATACCCCCTCCACGTCATCCCTGTAGGTCAAGGCCGGCAAAACTAACTCGGGCGGGCTGAACCTCACCTCTCTTGAACCTTACCCCTCAAGAATACGCCTTCAATCCCTCGGCAGAAGCCCTTCGCCCGCGGTACACTCTCGGCGGGAGGTTGCCGCTCATGACCCCGACAAAGATAAGGAAGCAGGGATTCTCTCCAGCGAAGGCCGTCAAGGCAAACGCCCGCGAGCGTCTCGGCTCTCCCCCGCCTTCGCATCCCCTGCCCACACTCAAAGACAAGATCGCCGCCCAACCTCGGCACAAGGAGACACTTGCCCAGTTGCTCGAAAACAAGGATGGGTAGCCCCACGCTTGTGCGCCCGTCCTGCGAAGCCTCGACCTCGATGGGCAACCTCACTCCACCGGCTCTTGCAGCATTGGCGAGCCAAAATAAAAACGGAGACAGCGCACGCTGTCTCCGTCTTCGGTGATCTCCGTGTCCCCCCTGCATTGGGAGAACATCCTGCAAGCAGGAACTCCCAGGCGGTCCACGTCGATTTCGCTGCCAGCAGTGTATACCCGAAACCGTCCGGCAGGGCAACTGAAAAGCCGGCGCATCCAGGGGCAGCCGCCCCGAACTCCTCCCGTACACTAATTCCTATGCCGCTGAACTACGCTTTGATCATCTTTGAGCTGGTCGTCATGGTGCTCTCCATCTCTCTGCATGACTGTGCTCAGGCCTGGGCCGCCAATCGGCTTGGCGACCCTACCGCCCGCATGATGGGCCGCCTCAGCATGAACCCCGCTCGCCACTTTGATCTGCTCGGCACCCTCATCTGGCCCGTACTCTTCATCTTTCGCAGCCCTCTGGTCCTGGGCTGGGGCAAGCCGATCACCTTCACCCCGCGCAACTTCCGGGATCCCTCGCGACACGAGATGCTGGCTACCCTGGCCGGTCCCGCCGCGCAACTGTTCGCCGCAGTCGTCGCACTGCTGATCCTGGTCGTCGTCCGGCATACCCTCCCCGGCACTCTGGACTCCCTCGTCATCGCCTCCCACCTCGCCATGCGCGACCCCACCTTCGGCATCCAGGGCCTCCCCGGCATCTTTCCCCTGATCCTGTTCCTCTACTTCTGCATCCTGGTCAACGTTCTGCTCTGTGTCTTCAACCTCGTCCCCCTGCCCTTCCTGGACGGAGGCAAGATCCTGCTGCACTATCTCCCCTACAACGCCGCCAGGATCTACCAGGAGATGAGCTTCGTCCTGATGCTGGCCTTCTTCTTCCTGGGCTACTACGTCATCATGCTCTTCTTCCTGCCTGTCATGAGCATCTTCCAGGCCCTGCTCTTCACCCTGTAGATCTGGAATCGCCCCTCTGTGCCAATAATGGTGAGACAAGTACCCCCTCGACAATTACTGTAGGGCGGAGAAGGAAATCTCATCGTGGAACACTCCTTGCATCCTTCCCCGCATGGTTCTCCCTCCGGGGCGTTGGCATGTTCAGGCTTGCGCTCGGTTCTGCTCAGTTGCGGGCACGGGTCCCGGTCTCGACGAACGCCGCCACATGGATCGGTTGGATCTGGGCGAGATCCATAATGCCATTCTCGGCGCAAAAAGCGGAAAACTGCTTTACGGCCTCGCGGTAAGCTCGGCGGGTGTTTGGATTGCGGATGTGTGCGCTGAAAAAGTCACGCAACCGCGTCCGGGCGTCTGGCCGCGCGGTGAAAAGAGATGGAAGGAAAGCAGACGCCACAACAACAGAAGCAGCAGAGAGCGTTGACAAGTTCTTGACCTCCTCAACTATGGCGTGCGTTGGCTCACAAATGCAGGAATGTCGCGAGCGCCCTGTGTCACGGCCACGATCTCA
>JAJZDM010000142.1 GCA_021806005.1 Acidobacteriota bacterium
CCAAGCAATCCTACCGGAAATGTCTCGCGGATCATCGACCTACTCCCTTGGCTGCAAACAGGGTTCCTGGGATGGGTCCCCTGAAGATGGCCTGCACCTGGAACCGGTGTGCCGCAGGAGCGTCCCGGACGAGCGGCCCCTCTCCATGGAGAGCCTGCGATGGACTGCAGCAGAAGAACTGCCGAACCTGCGCGAGAACGGCCGAACCTGCGCGGTGCGCGACCAGCAGCCATCCCAAAGACATGATCAGCCGGCCTGCGGGGATGAAACGCTGCGGCCTGCGGGGTTGGCTGGAGGCCCCCTTCAACGCCGCCAGGACAGGCCGGGCAAAGGGGGAAAAGCGATGAGGGAGTTACTTCTTTGCCGGGGCTGACTGGCTCTGCATACCTGAGAGCACGGAACGGTTGCTGCTGGTATGCGACATGGTGATGGTGAGCGCAATGGAGGTGAGCATGAAGATGATCGCTGACCAGGTTGTGAGGCGGGTGAGGAGATTGGCGGCACCACGCGGTCCAAAGGCTGTCTGGGATCCCTGGCCGCCAAAGGCGCCTGCAAGATCTGCCGACTTGCCCTGCTGAATGAGCACTACGACGATCAGGAAGAAGCAGACGATGACGTGCAGGATGACCAGAAGAATGAACATATTCGAAAAACTACCCTTAGCAGCCGCAGAGGCGGCGGAGTGAGATTGGCTGGACGGCGAGGATGAAAGCTCCCTTTCCGGCACCGCTTTGGGTAAGGCTGCCGGAGCCTAAGTCCAGCAGATAGTGTATCACCCGTGCCCTAGAACGCGCTGCAGGCAGAGACCTGGTCAGGGTGGATGGAGGTGTACCGTGTGATGCCCACCATGGTGAAGACCTTTTGAAAGTGGGCACTGAGGCCGAAGCTGCGGATGGTGCGGCCGTGTTTGCTGGCGGCGATAAGCATCTGGATGACCAGAGCGATGCCGCTGGAGTTCAGATACTCGACCTTGGAGAAGTCCAGGAGGATGCGCCGGGTGGTCTCGGCCAGTCCCTCATAGGTGCCCAGAATGGCGGGCTGCGATGCACTGGTGATATCGCCCGCAAAGCGCAGCACGGTGATGGGATCGCCCCCGTTGGGGGCTGCGAGCTCTTCGATGCTGACGCGCGTAACCTGTTCTTGCATGAGTGATCTCCGATGTTGAGATTTGAGCGGCAATCGGTTGGATAGCCGGCAGGTGGCATGACGTGATGGCTGCAGAGCGTGCCGGGAGCGACAGCCAGGAGTGAATGGGAGACGAGCCGAAGAAGCGGGCGGGCTGCGTCAAATCCTGTGGCGGCAAAACGGAGCAACACGTTGGCGGGGATGGATGGCTGGCCTGAGCGCTGCTTTCAACAATCTCCTAACGGTCTGAACGGAGGCGAATGACCATGCGGGCGTAACTGCCGGTGGGCGGTGAACTGACCCACTCCGCCTCGTCGACGAGAGCCTGGATGAGGAACATGCCCATGCCGCGGGCTGCCTCCTGCTCCTGCATCTTTTTGTCAATGTCAGGGACAGGTGAGGCTCCGCTGGCGGATCGGGAGGGGCCCTCGCCGGTGTCTGTGACTTTAACCTCCAGAGAGCCGGGCCCCATGGAGAGAATCACTCCGACGCTGAGGGAGTCGTCAAACCGGTTGCCGTGCTCCATAGCGTTGATGCAGGCCTCCGCCACGGCGGTCTTCAGGTCTTCGACGCGCTCGTCACAGAAGCCCATCAGGTGCGCCACGCTGGCCGCTGCGTTCATCGCCACCTTCTCATATCCAAGGCGCGACGGGATGCGCAGTTCGATGGTGTGACTTGCGGATCCACTGCCGCCCTGCCCGCCAAGGGTGGGACTTTGAGCGTTGCTGCCGGTTCCCTTATCCAAGACCATCCTCCCTCTGCACCTCTTGGATAGAACAGGGCAAATCGTCCTGTTCGACCGAAGAGGCCCGCTTCAGCACCAATGCCGTCATGTCGTCGGATTGCTCCTGGTCGCCAAAGCGATCGATGGTGGACCAGATGGTATCGAGGATCTGTTCCGGAGTCGCTACGGAGGAACAGTTCAGAAAGGTTCTCAGGAGCCGGTCTTCGCCGAACTCCTCATCAGGGGCGCCGCCCTGGCTGGAGCGAAAGACTTCCGTCATGCCGTCGGTGTAGAGAAGCAGGCGGGAGCCATGAGACAGGGGAAGACTCTCCACGGAATACGTACTGAAGGGAAGCATTCCGATGGGTGTTCCAGAGGCTCCAATCTTCCAGATGGATGGCTCGCCGAGACCGGATAGTTCCCCATGCGGCCAGGAGAAGAGAAATGCCGGGTTATGGCCGGCGTTGACCACCTCAATGAGGTGGCGCTCCGGATCCAACTGCAGGAAGAAGGCCGTGACGTAGCGCCGTCTGGACTGCTCCCCCTCCCCGAAGTGCAGAGCGTTCATGCGTGTGGCGATTTCGAGCAGCCCCATGCCGGCGTTGACCATGGCGCGAAAGGCGGAGCGAAAGCTGGTGCCAACCAGCGCCGAGGCCAGGCCTTTGCCAGCGACGTCGGCCACAACGATGGTGATCTGTCCGGAGGTCATAGGCACGATGTCCAGATAATCGCCGCCTACCTCATAACAGGTGACCGAACGCATGGCCATACTGTAACCGGGAATCTGTGGCATCTGCTGCGGGAGCAGGCTGCGCTGCACCTGACGGGCCGAGGCCAGATCGCTCTCCACGCGCTGCCATTGCACGGTCCGCTCATGGAATCGCGCATTCTCAATAGCCACAGAGGCCTGTAGAACGAGGCTCTCAATGAAGTCCAGTTCATCCAGCGTGAGGGTGCGGTGCGGGGGAGAGATGACGACCAGGTCCGTGAAGGAGGCCCCAGCCTTGTCATGGAGGGGAAATCTGGCCCAGGAGTCCTCCAGTCCCGCGACCCGGGATGTCGAGCCGGATGTGGGCGCGCCGCTGGTGGAGTCCTGAGACGAGGAGAGCGCCTGGGGCAGATCCCCCGGGACGTCGCCGTAGCGGTTGGGGAAGGTGGTGAAGAAGGCGCCGGACAACTCCAGTTCGCGCACGACGATCTGCAGCACGGTATCGAGCACCTTTTCCAACGCGATGGTGGAGTGAATCTGCCGGCTGGCCTCAAGCAGCGCCTGCAGACGCACCACCTGCTGCTGGGCGATGAGTGTCTCATCCTGCTCGTTGATGGCGGGCATGTCAGGCATGTGAGAGATCCTAGCTCAAGCGGCGACTTTCTGGCCATGGGTTTGTGACTTGGGATTGCCGTCTGGATCCCGACGCACGGTGAGGACCAGGATGTCATCCTCCTGCCCAAACTCCTGGGCCGCAGTCGCGATCTGGTCTGCGGTGGCGCGATCTCTGAGCAGCGCATCGATGCGACTGAAGCCGAAGAGGGCTCCGCCGGGGTCCTGGGCCTCGACGATACCGTCTGACATAAGGGTGAGAGTATCTCCGGGTTGAAGAGTGAGGGTGGTAACGCTGTGATCGGCATCCGGGATGGTGCCGAGCGGCAGGGCGCCGGGAATCTCGAGTTCCTTGTCGTTGAGGTAGGGGGGGAGTTGGCCGGCGCTGGCGATGGTGACCTTCCCCTGGGGATCGATGTGCAGAATGAGGCAGGTGGCGCTGGAGTGCCTGCGCTCACAGAGTTGCACGTTGATCTCATGGAGGATCTCGACTGGATCCGAGCTGTGCTGGGCGGCGGCGCGCATGGCTCCAACGATGACCGCGACCAGCATTCCGGCCTGCATGCCCTTGCCGGTGACGTCGCCGAGCATGATGAGCGCCGACCCGGGCGGCTGCACGGGCAGAACCTGAAAGAAGTCTCCGCCGACCTCGCGAGCGGGACGGTACTCGCTGTGAATGGTGAGGCCCGGCACTCTGGGCAACTCATCGGGAATCAGGATCCTCTGTACCTGCTGAGCCTGCGCAATCTCTATCTTCCACTGCTCCTTGAGACGCTGGCTATGGAAGAAGCGTACGAGCAGCATGACGGTAATGATCAAGAGGGAGACCACGGTGGCGGTGGTTCCGATCTGCACGACGAAGCCCCCACCCACGGGAAAGGCGATGGGGATGTGCAGCAGCCGCATCTCGTAACGGTAGTTGGCGATAATGATGAGCAGGGCGGCCAGTGCGGCGCTCCAGCCTTCCGTCCTTTGCTGCCTGAGACCACGATAGACGACCACCAGAAAGATCAGGCCGATACCGAGCTTGGCCAGCAGCACAAGAGGGTTGATGAGACCGACCATCTGCACCGGGATGTGTGGCCCGTAGAGCGGGGGGCGAAGCATGGCGATACCCACCATCATGAGTGCAACCAGCGGCCAGACGATGCGATGCAGGAGGCCGATTCTGCGCAGCCGGAACCAGTATCCCCAGAACAGCACCCACAAGCCGTTCTGCAAGGGGGATAACAAAACCTGGGTGAGGATGACGGCGGCGGTCTCGCCGATCCAGGCGGTGAACTGGCCCGAGATGACGATGGCGTTGGTGAGCAGGGCGGCCAGGCAGACCAGCGCCAGCCAGAGATATGCCTTCTCGGTGCGGTCCAGCCAGAAGAGGGCGAGCGTCATCAGCAGCGCCATGAAGAGGATCATGGTCTCTACCAGACCGCTGACGATGAAGTGGTCCGTCGCGTCGTAGTCCAGCCGGGTGAGAGCGTCGATGACGGAAGCATAGCCAAGGACAGGCGGCTCATGAAGACCGCCGGCGTCAGGGCTGTTGAAGGGAGTTGCCGTATCCATCCACATGCGGATGGCAATGGTGATGGGCCCGCTGCTGCAGTCTTTGGGAAGAGGAAAGTCCATCGGCAGCGTGCTGTAGGCGGTGACGTGATGCCCTTTGAACCTGCCGAAGGATCCGATCAACTGACCGTTGACGAAGATCTGATAGGCGTCGTCCACCTCCGAAGGCATCTTGAGCGCCAGACGGCGGTTGAGGCCCTGGACGTTGACCTTGAGACGGTACCAGGCGAACCCGGCGTAGTGGGGATAGCCACGGGCGGTCCAGCCAGGAATATAGCCACTGATGCCGAGGGTCGCGTCCGCCGAACCGGGAGGCGGCGTCAGATCCATGGCGCCCCATCCGGAGTCGTCAAAGTTGGGCTGGGCCCATGCTGGATTGTCACCGGCGTGAAACTTCCATAGGCCGCCAAGTTCAACAGAGGATTGCCCGAGAAGAATGGGCACAGGAGCAGAAGGCTGGGTTGCCGAGGAGGATGGCTGCGCAGCAGGTGGAAGCGCCTGGCGACGCTGAGCCGGGCTTACGGCACGAGCGTGCTGAGCAAAGGAGCAGAGCAGAAGCAGCAGGAGCGTTCCCACACGGCGCATAGCGGAGTTCCTTGGAACAACCTCAGGAGAATAAGAGCGTGGCCCGTCTGCTGCCCGGAGCGCAGCAGGTCATGGCAAAGAACATAAGCCGTTGTAGCATTGTAGAGCGTTTTTGGTTTTGATGCTTCATAGGCAAACAGCACACCGCTCTCCGACTGACAACAACGAGATCCCGAGCGATCCCAGTCCGCTGCCCGGCCGCTGTGCGGAGCCACGCGATAGACCGGAGAGATGGCGCTCCCAGACCGGGCTGTGAGACCTGGATAGCCCCACTGAGCCACGCGAACAATGTGCGGACAGCACGCAGAGCCCTTATTCCAGCCACATTTCAGATGCAAAGCATGGGGGATTGCCTGCAGCGACGCCGCGCGCGGCAAAGGTCAAGGGCTTCCAAGAGCCAACAAGGCGCTGGCCCACAGATCTTTTACCAGGTCGCCCGCGGGACGCACCTCCTTGATCTTGCCGACACCTGTTCCTGCATACAGGCAGCACGCGAGGGGGTCGCCTTTCATCTGAGAGACCGGAGGCATGTCAGAGTAGCGGCGAATGACTTCCCCAGAGAGGGTGGTGACGACGACATCTCCCTCGCCCGGTCGGCTTCCTACCGGCGCAGAGCCGCTTGACTCCCATGCGGTGAGCGTTGCGTTGCGGAGGACGCGATGGAGCGCATAGGGCCATCCACCGTCAAAGCACCCAGTGAGCACGGTATCCGCCTTCCCAGCAGCCAGCAGAGAGGCTTTGTAGGCCGGATGAGCAAGGCTTTCCGCGCTGGCAACGAAACGGGTACCCAGCATGGCAGCACTGGCACCCATCGCGATCACCTCGGCGATGTCTGCACCGTCTCCCAGACCTCCGGCGGCGACCACGGGCACCCCTTTTGCCGATGCAATAACTGCGTGCAGCAACTCGCGCAGGGGCGTGGACGACTGCACGTGCCCTCCGGCTTCGATTCCCTGGCAGATGATGAAGTCGCTACCGGAATCGAGGGCGCGTTGTGCGCCCTCCACGGTGCTGACCTGGACGCCGACAGCCGCCCCAAAGGAGTGCGCTGTCCTGACAAGCGCCCCCGGCAATCCCCAGGAAAACGTCAGGATCGGGACGCCAGCTTCCAGCGCAGCGGTGAGCGCCAAGGGCTTGAACGACAGGACAAAGTTGGCCATGAAAGGGGCCGGCGTGAGTGCCTTCACCCGCGCAACCAGTTCTGCCGCCGCAGCAGGATTCGTCCAGGTGAGCGCCAACGATCCTATCCCACCCGCGCCTGAGACAGCCGCTACAAGCTCCGGAGAGGTGAGGCTGCCGAGCGGCGCCTGAAGGATGGGGCGCGTGGTCTTGTGGCTTTGGCCGATCACAAAGTCACGCGGCAATTTTGATCTCCGGAGCGCTTCCATTGATCGCAGGCAACGCAACACATGCCAGACGAAGGGTTGGTGAGATGCCGCCATCGAAGCAGATCATGCCACTGGCGGTTGCCTTGCTGGCACATGATGGCTGAGATAGCGGTTCCAGTACATGATGATGCCGGTGACGGTGAGGATGGAGAGACTTATCCCCAGGAGGCACCAGAGGATTTTGAAGGGCAGCCCCCAGAGTGTTCCGAAGTGGAGGGGATGCATGGACCAGAGGAACCAGTCGCCGAGGGAGTGATTGGCGCCATAGTGCCAGTCGGTGAGGACCTGTGCATTGGCGGTGTCGATGGAAAGGATGTCCCGGTGGGAGAAGTCGGCAGGAGCACGGAGATCCATCTGAGCGTAAACGACGGAGCCGCGAAGTGAGGGATCGCTGATGGAGAAGAGGCGGCCCTGGGGTGAGGCTTGCCGGGCGGCAGCGAGTATGGACTGCAGCGACGCACGGTGAGGACCGGCAGAAATGCTGGATGGAAGCTGCGGCGACGCCATGCCACGGAGGGGAGAGATGCGGTTGACGACGGCGACGATGGGTTTGTAAAACCCGAAGTAGACGCCCGAGAGAGACCACCAGAAGACGATGAAGAGGGTCCAGAAGCCGATGGCGTGGTGTAGATCGAAGTTGATCCGGCGCCAGTTGCCACTGAGGCTGACGACCAGGGCGCGCGTCCAGTTGGCGGCTCCCTGCCACCAGAGGAAGAGGCCGGTGACGCAGAGAAGAAGAAGGACGGCGGCACCGATGGCGTTGATCTGCTCGCCGTGCGCGCGGCCGAGCAGGAGAAAGACGTGGAGGTCATACACCTTGTTGACCCATGCGCGAGTCTGCGGGTAGAGAGTCGCAGTGACGGGGTCGGCGACCAGGTTGAACTGGGCGCCAGTGGAGGTAACGGCGGTCAACAGATATGCGGGAATGGTGGGCCAGGGGGTGTAGAGATCGGTGACGTGCGCCGTGGGATAGCGGCGCTGGAATGCATCCATGACGGAAGAGATGGACGCGGTGTGCGCAGGCTGATAGGCAGAGAGATGCGGAGGAAGCGTGGTGCGGGTGAGTTCGTCTTTGAAGACCAGGAGAGAGCCGGTAAGCGCGATGACGATGAGGTAGAGCGAGAACAGAATGCCGGACCAGAGATGGATCTGGAGGAGCACCCGGCGCAGGAAGAGCTTGCGGGGATGATAACGGAGGTGGTGGAGGAAGGACACGGGCATCTCGCGAGAGGGATGGAGTGGTGGAGGCTGTGGACAGTCTTCGCGGGGTGAGTTCATTCCTTCTGGATGTGTTCGCCGTACCAGTTGAGGATGCGGGTCAGGGAGTCGATTTGGTGCGCCTGCTCCTTGAAGATATGCGGCTCGCGGGGATAGCGGACCATCTGGACATCCTTGTTGAGGAAACGCAGGCTGTTGTAGAACTCCTCGCCCTGCGAGATGGGGACGCGAGGATCAGCTTCACCGTGGAGGATGAGGACAGGGGTGTGGCAGTTGACGACGTAGCGGACGGGCGACTCGCGATCGTAGATGGCCGCGTTTTGCTGCAGCGGCCCCATGTAGCTCTGCGAGAAGCTGGGAGAGATGTCCGTGGTGGTGGCCATGCTGAAGAGATCCGTGACACCGGCTCCGTCCATGGCGGCCTTGAAGCGATTGGTGTGCGTGACAACCCACGAGGTCATGAAGCCACCGAAACTCCAGCCGCCAATGACGAGGCGAG
>JAJZDM010000143.1 GCA_021806005.1 Acidobacteriota bacterium
TTCTCCCCATCATCCAGCAGGCCAAGGGGTTGAATCCGCAGATGACGCTGATGGCGACGCCGTGGAGTCCGCCGGGCTGGATGAAGGACCCGAGTTCGATGAGCCCGGTCTCGATGCTGGGAGGGACGCTGCTGATGACGCCGGTAAACGAGACGGCGTATGCGAACTACTTTGTGAAGTTTCTCCAGGCGTACCAGGCAGCGGGGGTTCCGGTGAATTACCTGACCATTCAGAATGAACCGCTGAATGAGACCTCGTCCTATCCCAGCATGGGCATGAGCGCCGAGGACCAGCTCAGCCTGCTGCAGGGGTATGTTCTGCCGGCGCTGGCGGCCTCCGGCGTCTCGACCAAGGTGATGGTGTACGACCACAACTGGAACGAGCCGTCTTATCCGGAGACGGTTCTAAGCGGGCTTACACAGCAGCAGATGACGCAGATCGCGGGAACGGCGTGGCACGGATACGAGGGAACGCCAGGGGCGCAACAGACGGTGCAGAACCAGTTTCCAGCGCTGGGAACCTGGATGACCGAGCACTCCGGAGGTACCTGGATCAGCGACCAGTTCACCAGCGACTTTCTGGAGATCACCCAGGTGATGCGCAACTCCGCGCAGGCGTATGTGAAGTGGAGCCTGGCGTTGAACCAGAACCTGGGCCCCAATCTTACCCAGGACGCGAGCCTTGGAGGCTGTGATACCTGCACGCCGCTGGTGACCGTGAACAGCAGCAGCGGAGATATTACCTATAACATCGAGTACTACACGCTGGGACAGTACAGCCGCTTTGTTCTGCCTGGGGCGACGCGCATCTACTCGAGCAATACGCCTTCTCTGGCCTCGGTGGCATTTCAGAATCCCGATGGGTCCATCGCACTGGTGGTGTACAACAACACGGCGGCGAGCCAGAGCTTCCAGGTGCAGTGGGGAGCGACGCAGGGCTTCTCCTATACCTTGCCGGCGTTGGCGGCGGCCACGTTTACCTGGAGCGGCACCCAGTCCGGCACGCCCACGGTGGCCGCGACTGCTCAGATCCAGGGCTCCAGCTACAGCAAGGAAGAGGGGCTGGAGACCGAGGATACAGGGGACTCGACGGGGGATTACGACCTGGGCTACCTGACCTCAGGTGCGTATGTATTCTTTCCGAACGTTGACTTCGGTGCGGCCGGGTCTGTCAACAGCGTTGCCGTGCGGACCTCCAGCGACGGCAACGGCGGGACAGCCACGTTCTACCTGGACAGCATGACAGGCGCGCCGATGGCCACGGTGAGCCTGCCGGTGACGGGAAGCTGGGAGTCAAACTGGGAGACGGTCAGCGCTCCGGTGGCTACCGTCTCCGGCACGCACAGCCTGTACGTTGTCTTTAGCGGAGGAGGGAACTCGGACAGTATCTCCAATGTGAACTGGTTCCAGTTTCAATAGCCGACAGCAGGTCGAAGTCGCCTATACCTGGTCATGCCAGCGAGAGGGAGTTCCGGCGGCGCAACTCGGCGGCGTCGTTGCGGAGTTTACCTCCGCGATCAGCTTTGGGCTCCGTCCTTCAAGCCGCGTACCCAGAGAGCGTCCACGTTGGCGGTGTTGTGCATCTCCAGGACAGGCGCTGTGGATGGGGTCCTGAGGTGGAAGAGGTCCGCGCCTTGAACGTCCTCGAGGAGGATCGCTGGACGAGCGTCTTCGGCCAAGGCAGTGATTTCGATCTCCGAGAGGCTGACGTTTCTGACGTGGCGCAGGTAGAAGCCTTGAGAAGGCATCGGACCGAACATGTGCGGTCCGGGATAGCGGTTTTCGTTTTCCGGCGGCATGATTGCGGCTTGCTCCCTTGTGCCGCCGCCGCGATGCTGGATGTAGATGTGGTGCAGGTGGAGATCCTCAATGGCGTAGCCTGGGACCCCGCTGATGATGCAGCCGTACTCGGAGGAGGCGTCCGAGCAGACGATGTTGCTGATGTTCACCCTGCGCAGGACGCCGGTCCGGGTCGAGCCGGCGGGACCGCGCAGGCGGCTGCCGAGGCGGAGGAAGATGGGCGCGGAGACGATGCCGCGCATGGTGATGTTGGTGATGGTGACATCTTCGAGGTGGGCGCCGTCGACGGTCTCCAGGGCCAGCCCCTGGCAGTTGTCGAAGGTGCAGTTGGAGATGGTGATGTTCTTGAAGCCGCCGTTGGATTCGGTGCCGAGCTTGATCCGTCCCACCTGAGGCGCGCGGACGGAAGCATCAAACTTCTTCCAGGTGCCGTCGAGCATGGCGCCCAACTGGTAGGCGCCGGTTACGTAGCAGTTGGCGATCTCCAGGTTCTCAGTAGGGCGCAGATAACCCAGCGCATAACTGCTCTTGGGCACAATTCCGTCATCCCACGGCGAGTTGACGGCGCAGTTGACGATCCGCACGTTGCGGCAACAGTCAATGTCCATGCCATCGCGGTTGGTATCAATGGTCAGGCCATCGATGAGCAGGTTATCGACCCCGGTGGCCAGGATACCGAACCATCCGCCCTGCAGGATCTGGAAGTCGCGGAGTTGCACGTTATGGCAGTTCTTGAGGCTGATGGACTTGTTTCCGACGCCCTCGGTACGCTGCTCCTGGGGATGCTTGCTGTGGGGGTCGTTGCTGCGGACCAGGCCGCGGCCCCAGATGCGTCCCGGACCGGAGATGGAGATATCGTGCAGATCTTCGCCCCAGATCAGGCTGTTCCGCCAGTGATTGTGGCCGTAGTCCTGATAGGCCTCCCAGGGCTGCGCGGGGCCGGGCGAATCGTAGCCGCCGGGCTGACCTTCCGGCAGAGGATCGGCGGCGATGATGACAGCGCCCTGATCCAGATACAGCGCCACGTTGCTCTTGAGGTGAATTGAATAGCAGAGGTACTGGCCGGCGGCGAAGTAGACGGTTCCACCGCCGCGCTCCGCCGCGGCCTCAATCGCGTGGTTGATCGCCGGCGTATCCAGGGTTTGGCCGTCGCCGCGAGCGCCGTAGCTGCGCACATCCAGCACCCCGGCCGGTTGACCCGCTGGAGCGGCTGCACTTGTCTGGTGGGGCGACTCGGCTACGGCGCGCGGCACCACACCCGCAGCGGCGCCGGCAACTCCCAGTCCGGCAAACTTCAAGAACTCCCGGCGAATATTCCTGGATAGATTCTCTTCCATGATCCCTCACTTGTTTTGAGTGTTTCGGTTGCCATCTTCGGAGGCGGATCCCTCCGGCACGGAAGCCGTGTCGGAGGGATACTGCCAGGTACTGCCGCGGTATGGCCGTTTCAGTGTTGACAGGCCTCCCGAAGAGGGCTTGCCGTGGCGTTTTCATTGAGGGAAAACGCCCAGACGGGTCGAGGCATTGGGTGGAGTTACGAGAAAAATACTTCAGGGGATGGGCCGCTGCAGGACGGCCACGTCAAGGCGTTTGAGGGTCACGGAGTGCTGCGACCCGCTGGAGAGCAGATTCTGAAAGGCGGAGGGCAGGTTGACGGTCTGGGTGGCCTGGCCGAAGTTGATCAGGATCCAGACTTCGTGGCGAGCGTCGGAGCGGATGTAGAGATCGACGCCGGCGGGCAGGGTGCCGAACTCCGGATGTACGCCGGCTTCCTGCATCATCCACGATGCGGCGTTGTTGAGGGTTGAGCCTTCCAGGTCGGCACCGATGTAGGTGATGCTGCCCTGGCCCACCTTGCGGGTGATGGCTGCGGGCTGGTCGTTGAGCCAGCCCAGGGGAGTCTTGCCGTAGCGCATCAGAACATGGGTATCAGGGCTGGAGGTGGAGAGCAGTTCTGCCCAAACGTGCGTATCGCCACTGCCCCACACCCCGGAGACGGGGATGGTCGAGTCCAGAGCGTAGTACTGTTCCACCCTTCCGCCCAGCAGGGGAACGAGCGGACCCGGCTGGCGTTCGGTCTGGAGTCCGTTATCGATGTTCTTCATCCCGGAGCGCTGGGTGAGCACCAGATGGCCTCCGTTGTGAACGTAGCTGATCAGGTTGGCCGCCTGCTTATCCGTGATGAGGTTGAGCGCGGGGGCGATGACGAGCTTGTACTGGGAGAGATCCACGTCCGGGCTAACGATGTCGACGGAGTGCGCCAGGGAGCGGATAGCCCCATAGTAGGAGACCATGGTGGCGATTGGATTGAAGGCCTTGTTGTGGCGCTGCCAGTCAATGGCCCAGTAGCTCTCATAGGAGTGCAGGATCGCGACCTGGGAGTGGACCGTAGTGCCTGCGAGCGCGGGGCCGGCCTGGGCAAACTCGCGGCCGACCTGGGCGACCTCGGAGTAAAGGGGGACGGGGGTGCCGTCGGCGCCCAGCAGCGTGCCGTGGTACTCCTCCTGGCCGTTGAGGGCAGAGCGCCACTGCCAGTAGGAGACGGCATCGGCGCCGTGGCCGATGTCGTGCCAGGCCATGGCGCGAACTTCGCCCTTGTCCAGAGAGTTGTTATCCGGGGACCAGTTGACGAATCCGGGCTGGGTTTCCATCACCCAGAAGTTCTTGCGCAGGAAGCCGCGGGTGAGGTCGTGCTCGGCACCGTTATAGACCGGGTCGAGCTGGCCGGTGCCGACGTAGTCATCCCAGGAGGCCCTGTCCAGATCGCGGGTGACGGTATAGGCGTCGTATCCGTCAAAGAAGCCCATCATGTTGGTGGTGATGAACTGTTGGTGGCTGATGTTGGGACGCAGCGCGCTGAGTTGATTCCACTGGTAACTGCGCCAGGTGTCGGAGGCGAAGCGCTTCCAACTCAGCAGCAGGCCGGGGTTGCCGTAGTTGGTCTCGATGGGGACCTGCGACCAAGCGGTGTAGGTCTGGCTCCAGTAAGCGGTGGTCCAGCGGGTGTTCAGGTTGTCCAGGTTCTGGTAGCGGGCATGGAGCCAGTTCTGGAACTGCGCCCTGGCGATGGGGCCGTAGGACAAGGCGGCGTACTCGTTGTCGATCTGCCAGCCGATGACGTTGGGATCATGACCGAAGCGTCTGGCCTCCTGCAAGTCCATTGCGTATACCAGTTGGCGGTACTTGGGGTCAGCCCAGTTGAACTGCTGGCGGTTGCCGTGCTGGTCCAGGCGGCCGTCCTGTTTTACGCGCAGGGTCTCAGGATACTTGCTGGTGAGCCAAGCAGGGGGGGCGGCACTGGGCGTACCGATGACGACGGCGATGTGGTGGCGCTCGGCGGCTCGAATGGCGCGGAACATCCAGTCCAGGTGATATTGGCCCTCGGAGGGTTCCAGCCGCGACCAGGCGAACTCGCCGATGCGGACGAAGCGGATGTGGGCCGCCTCCATGAGATCCAGGTCAGTGTTCCAGCGGGACTCCGGCCACTGTTCGGGGTACCAGGCCGTTCCCAGGTAGAGAGCGGGTGGCGCGGAGGTGGAGGCAGCCGGCGAAGGGTTGGTTGGGGAGAGCTGTGCGCCAGTTGCGCCGTGGGCGTGGCCGGAGAAGATCACTGCGGCCGCAAGACAGAGAGGTAGAGGAAGACGAGAGATCTTCATAGAGCGATCCTACGCAATTGTGGAATTGTTGGTTGCGAACCGTGAAGGCCTGTCCAACGGCCCCCTCCGGAGGATACACTTCGACGGCGCAAGGTACACGCCTAAACCGTTTCAATTAGTCTGCTAGGAGAGCCGTGCTGGCCGGGTCTTGCCGGAATGGTCCAGCACTGGAAGAACGGCTGAGAGCCTTCCAGGCAAGCGCCTGGAGCACGGCCAACAGCAGCTCCGATTGCCAGCAGCAGAGACTGTTTCAATTCCAGAAAAACGTTCAAGGGCCACGCTGTGGCCTGGGAAGGGCAGATAGATGAGCATGAGGTTGTTGGCCAGGGTCAGCCTGGCGATAGGATGCGGATTGACCGGCATGGGCTGGGTCGCAGTGGGCGCAGCGCAGTCAGCAGCAAAGCCGGTTCGCACGGAGGCCGCGGCCAAGGCTGGTATGCCCTGGATGAACAGGGCGCTCGATCCAGATACGCGGGCGGATCTGATGATCCGACAGATGACCCTGGATGAGAAGATTCAACTGGTGCACGGCATCGGTTGGGGACCGCTGCGGCCGGGAGCCTATGTGCCGCCCGAGGACAACGGCGGCGCGGGATTCGTCCCCGGCATTCCGCGCCTGGGTCTGCCCAACCTGAACCTGGCGGACTCGGCGGTGGGCGTGCGTATGGGGGCCTGGGACAGCCGCTACGCGACGCTGCTGCCCAGCGCGATCGGCATGGCGTCGAGCTGGGATCCCGGCATGGGATTCCTCTATGGGTCGGTGATTGGGAGGGAGTTGCGCCAACAAGGATTCAACATGTCCATCGGCGGGGGCGTGGATCTGATTCGCGAGCCGCGCAACGGGCGGAACTTCGAGTATGCGAGTGAAGATCCGGTGCTGGCCGGAACGATGGTGGGCGAGCTGGCGATGGGGGTCCAGTCCAACCACGTGCTGGGCGACATCAAGCACTACGTGCTCAACGACCAGGAGACTGGACGGAACACCTTTAACGCGGTGATGAGCCGGCGGACCATGCAGGAGACCGATCTGCTGGCCTTCCGGATCGCCATCCAGATGGCGCATCCCGCGGGCGTGATGTGCAGCTATAACCGCGTGAACGGCGACTTCGCCTGCGAGAACCAGTACACCCTTACCGATGTGCTGAAGAAGCAGTGGGGGTTCCAGGGGTTTGTGCTTTCAGACTGGGAGGCAACGCATAGCACGGTGAAGGCCGCGCTGGCGGGGCTGGATATGGAGCAGCCCGGCGACCAGTACTTTGGAGCGCCGCTGAAGCAGGCGGTGCAGGATGGCAAGGTCCCCATGGCGCGGCTGGATGACATGGTGCACCGGATCGTGCGCAGCATGATCGCCAACGGCGTGGTGGATGATCCTCCGGTGCGGAGCGTGGTGGATCCATTTCAAGGCCGCGACGACGCGAAGAAGATCGAGGAGCGCAGCCTGGTGCTGCTGAAGAACGAGAGTGGGATTCTGCCCTTGAACTCAGAGGATGCGACGATCGCG
This sequence comes from Acidobacteriota bacterium, assembly GCA_021806005.1. GTDB lineage: Bacteria > Acidobacteriota > Terriglobia > Terriglobales > Acidobacteriaceae > Granulicella. The sequence goes on from JAJZDM010000143.1 coordinate 6,957, forward strand.
GTGATTGGCGGCCGGGCCGACTTTGGTGTGCTCTCGGGCGGTGGTTCGGCCCAGGTGGACGCGCCGGGAGGACGGCCGGGAGGATCCCAGTGGGGTACTCCGGTGTACTTTCCTTCGTCGCCGATGCGTTACCTGGCCCAACAGGCGGAGCGCCTGGCAGACTGTGGCGCTCTCGCTTCTACCGGCAGGGGAGCGTCCGCGGTGAAGATCAGCTTTGATCCGGGCACTGATCTGGCGCAGGCCGCGCTGACGGCGGCACGAGCCAAGGTGGCGATCGTGTTTGTGACCCAGTGGATGAGTGAGGGCATGGACCGGCCGACGCTGAGTCTGCCGGACAACCAGGACGCCCTGGTGGAGGCTGTGGCGAGGGCCAATCCCAACACCGTGGTAGTGCTGGAGACGGGCGGCCCGGTGACGATGCCCTGGAGCGGCAAGGTGAAGGGGATCGTGGAGGCGTGGTTTCCAGGTATCGGCGGGGGCCAGGCGATCGCCGCCGCGCTCTATGGGCGGGTGAACGCCTGGGGCAAGCTGCCGGTGACCTTCCCCGCCAACGAGGCGCAGCTACCTCATCCGCAGGTGACGGGGTTGACGCCTGAAACCGGCAACAACGGCATGAACGGTGGTGGCCACAGCCAAGAGGCAAAGAGCTTCACGGTGGACTACAACGTGGAGGGCATGGAGGTCGGCTACAAGTGGTTCCAGGTGAAGCACGAGACGCCGCTCTATCCGTTCGGCTTCGGTCTGAGCTATACCCGCTTTGCCTACTCCGGGCTGAACGTCGCGCCGGGCGCGGGGAGTGTGAGCTTTGTGGTGAAGAACACGGGAGCCCGCGCCGGCGATGAGATTGCCGAGGTCTACGCCACGCTGCCCGGCAGTTCCGGGGAACCGTTCCGGAGGCTGGTAGGGTTCGCGCGGGTGAGTCTGAAGGCAGGCGAGAGTCAGACGGTGACGGTGCCCATCCGGCCGTTGTACCTGAAGGTGTTCTCGACAGAGAAGAATAGCTGGGAGCGGCTGCCGGGAGCGTACACCCTTGAGGTGGGAGGCTCTTCGGCGGATCTGCCCCTGCGGACCGAGGTGCAACTGGCGGCGCAATAGGCCGCTCGCTCTGCTCGCGGAGGACGGCAACTGATCGGAAGCCGATGGGGAGCCTGCCGGAGAGCGGCCCCCAGTCGGATTCATCTCTATTTTTATCCAGCGCGGAATCTTTCAAGGGAAGAGATTGGTATGAGGCGTCTTCAGCGGAGCCAGTGGGCATTCAAGGTGAGTTCGTGGATCGGTGCGATGGCGATGGCGATGGCCCTCTCCGGCGCCGGAGCGCAGCAGTTGACGCTGCAGCGGGGCGATGCGACGGTGGTGGTTCAGCCGTATGCGCCCAACGTGGTGCGGGTGACGTTGA
>JAJZDM010000144.1 GCA_021806005.1 Acidobacteriota bacterium
GCCAGTTTGTTTCTGGGCGGAGCCGCTTGGGTGACGCGCTGCTTCAGATCTGCGTTGAGCAGCTCGTCCGGATTCAACTCGGGCCAGTAGCTGGGAAGATAGAAGACGGCGATCTTCTCTTCGTTGTCCGCAAGCCATCTCTTCACCACCTTCGAGTGGTGCACGCGCAAGTTATCCAGGATCAGGAAGACTCTCTTCCCCCGTCCCTGTACCAGACGCTTCATGAAGCCGATCAGGATCTTCGCGTTCAACGCCCCGGAGAAGACCTTCCAGCGCATCTGCCCCTTGTTGGTCACCGTTGAAATCACACTCAGCTTCGAGCGGTTGGCGTTGGCCAGCACCACCGGCGTCTTGCCTTTGGGTGCATAGCCGCGGCCGCGCACGTCGTCGGAACGTAAGCCGGTTTCGTCGCCCCATTGGATCTCCGCACCCTCTATTTTCGAGGCTTTGGCGATCTTCGGATACTCCTCTGGTTCACCCACCGATCGACGACGGCAGGGTTCTGCTCATAGGCTTTCTTCAGCGGCCGTTGCGGAGTGAATCCCCATCGCTTCAGATACTGACCCACTGCCCGTACCGCCAGGCGGACTTCGAAGCGCCGCGCGATCAACTCATCCACCGCCTGGCGCGTCCACAACGCGTAGTTCATCTTCAACTGGTCCGGAACATGGTCGCGAATCAGTCGCTGCGTTTCCCGTTCCTGCTCCCGGCTCAACGCCCGCCCCACCCCCTGCGGCCGATGCCCATGGCGTACCGTCACTGCGGGCCAACCGCCCTGCCGATACGCCTTGACCGCTCCCCACACTGTGCGCACGGCCAACTCGCACTGCTCTGCCGCCGCAGCGATGGTCGTCCCGCTCAGAACCATCTTCATTACCCGTCGACGCCGCTCATTCAACGCCGCCTCGGATAACTTCCTTCCGTCGCTTGCACCCACGCCACGGCAGACGCTCAAAAATGGCATTCGTTTCATGCCGGTTCAATACGATCTCACCAGACCCTGGCTAGGTTCTCCAGACTTTGACGGTAATCGTCCTGATCGATCCTGAGCCGAACTCCGAATTCTCCGAGGAGCGTCATCATCTGCCCCACGGGCAGCCCCGCCACCTCGGCAGCCTTGCCCAGTGACGCCTCGCCCTTGCGGTACTTCTCTACGGCAAGCAGCACCCTGCCGCGCGTCACCAGATCGCGCACCGCCTTCGACAGATCGCTCCGCTCCTCGCGGCTGATCGCATTGAGGAACTCATAATTCTCGCGGTCCATGCGGATGCTCATGGTTTTCGTCATGGCTTATTCCTCCAGTCTCCGCTTTGCATCTTCAAGAATGGAACTCCGGTAACGCCCGTACCTGGCGAGAGACGCAAGACGAGCCAGCGCATCGTCTTTGTCGATCAGCCTCTTCTGTCGGCTTCGCAACAGAATCGTGATCGCCGTGGTAAAAGGAACTCCGGTCAGCTTGCAGGCATCCATACCGCGCTTGTCATCGACACCCACCAGCCGCGCATTCTCCTGCAAGGCGAGCGCGATGACCTCCGACTCTCCGCGTCCCATGTTGAAGTCCGCCGCGAGCCTCTGCACCAGCCTCCGATTCTTCACGCTCCGTACTGTGATCCTCGACTCGTCCACCGCCCTCTGAATCATGAAGGCGTCCAGAGTCTTCTTGCCGACGCAGCACTCCTCTTCGACAGCTCGCGGTATCGCAACTTCCACCCCGATTTCGCTGAGAAACAAGTCCAGCAATTCGATCTTCGCAGTCAGGATCAGCGTCGATGAGTTGAAGAGAAACATTATGACAAACTATTACACCTGTAATTCTAGGCATTCTCTCCTGGCCAGACAAATCTGATCTTCAGAGGGGAGGGAGCACCCTCCCTGTCTCCAGCCGCCAGAATGCGAATGTCCTCCGCTATCCATCCCAACGGGACCTGTTCCTGCCCCTGGCGCCCGAACCTGATATGCATTCGGCACAGCCTTCGGCTCACCCGTGGCCGGCGCAGGAGCCGGGGCTGGGCAGGCCGGGAGCGGCTACGCGGCCGGTTCGGCGGCGGCTTCCGGGTGGGGCTGGTGCAGCGGTTTATGCATCATCAGCGCCAGCGGCGAGACCAGCAGAAAGAGCCAAGCCAGCAGATAGAAGACGTCTACATCGCTCATCAGCGCCGCCTGCTGCTGCAGCATCGCATAGATGGAGCCGAGGGATTGGTGCATGGAGCCAGCCAAGGCCGTGCCGTGGCGGCTGAGATAGGCCGCGGTTCCCTGCTGCATCTGCTGCAGCCAGGGGCTGGAGGGCGCCAGAGTGGCGGAGAGCCGGGTCTGATGAAACTGCTGGCGGCGCGCCGTGAGCGTGGTGACAAAGGAGATGCCCATGCTGGAGCCGATGTTGCGCATCACCGCGTAGAGACTGGTGGCGTAGGCCATCTCTTCCTTGCGGATGGGGTCCATCGTCAGGATGGTCAAGGGAAGAAAGATGAAGGTCTGGCCGATGCCCTGATTGATCTGGCGGCCAAGGATGTCCCAGGTGCCGGAGTCCAGATTCATGTTCGCATAGCCGAAGAAGGCCAGACTGCCGATGACACAGCCGGCAAAGACCATCCAGCGGGCATCCATCTGGCGGTCCAGAAGATAACCCACCAGCGGCATGCAGAAGGCCGTGGCCAGGCCGCGCGGGCTGGTCCATAGGCCGGCGGTCTCCGCTGTCCAGCCCAGGAGTTCCTGCATGAAGAGCGGCAGAAGGATGAGGCTGCCGTAGAGCACGAAGCTGAGCACGACCACCACCACGATGCCCGCGGCAAAGTTGCGATGGCGCAGGAGAGAGAGCTTGACCAGCGGGTTGGCGGATCGGAGTTCGCGGATGAGAAAGGCGGTGAGCATGACGGCGGCCGTCACGGCCAGGGTGGTGATGAGATGGGAGCCGAACCAGTCATCCTCCTGGCCCTTGTCCAGCATGATCTGCAGGGATCCCATGCCCAGCGCCAGCATGCCCATGCCCCAGGCATCAAAACGCATGGATCCGCGCCGGATGTAGTGCGGATCCGTGACATAGAGAGAGATGAGCACCAGGCTGAGCAGGCCGATCGGCAGGTTGATGTAAAAGACCCAGCGCCAGGTGAAGTTATCCGTGATCCAGCCGCCCAGCGTGGGGCCCAGCACCGGAGCCGCAATGATGCCCATCGACCAGAAGGACATCGCCTTGCCGCGCTCCCTGCCAGGGAACTCCTCCAGCAGAACCGACTGGGAGATGGGCTGCAAGCCGCCGCCGGTGATGCCCTGCAGGACCCGGAAGAAGATGAGCAGGGGCAGACTGGGCGCCATGCCGCAGAGAGCGCTGGAGACGGTGAACCCGATGACCACCGTGAGCAGCAGCCGCTTGCGCCCAAAGTAGTTCGAAAGCCAGCCGGTGATGGGCAGAATGATGGCGTTGGCCACGATGTAGGAGGTCAGGACCCAGGTGGCCTCATCCACCGACGAAGAGAGGCTGCCGGCGATGTGCGGCAGGCTGACGTTCACCACTGTGGTATCCAGCACCTCCATGACCGCACTGGTCATGACGGCGATGGCCACCAGCCAGCGCCTGGAGATCAGTCGGGTTTTGACGGGAGTGGCCATGATGAGGCGTTGCTTCAACGCGGCCAGGGAGGCGCGGAGTTGAGGCCGCGGGCCGGTTGCGGCGAGGGCGGTGATAGGGTCTCTGGCGGGGGGGACTGCACCGTTTGCCGGAGGATGCGAAGGGAGCGCTGCATGGCGGCGCGCTCAGCGGTGGGCAGCGGGGCCAGAATCTGCGCAAGCCGTTCCTCGGCGGCCCGGCGCGCGGCGCGAACCGTCCTGCGGCCGGCCGCACTGAGAGCCAGCGCCAGCAGACGGCGATCCTGTGGGGGAGTGCGGCGCAGAGTCAGACGCCTCGCCTGCAGCCCGTCCACCAGGCGTGACGCCGCAGGCAGCGACAGCCCGAGGAACTGGGCCAGCATGGAGAGCGAGGCACCCGGGCTGCGGTCCACAAAGGCCAGCGCCCGGAGTTGCTGTACGGAGAGATCCGGTCGGTTGTACAACCGCATCTGCACCCGGATGAACTGCAGGACGACCGGGACGGCGTCCAGAATCTCGGCTGCGCAGGCCGCCGCGGAGGTGGAGGAGACCGTTGCTTTCTGCAACCGTTGCATGGTGCAATTATCGGTTTGAATGCCGGAGACCGCAAGGATTGGGGGTTTGGGCGGGCTGAAGATCGGCACTTAACTGTTTGCCGGCGAGGGGTTGGAGAGTCTGCGGTGGTTGAGAGGCCGGAGAATGCGGAGGTTCAGGGCTGGATTCGCGAAGGCGCCGGCTCCGGCGAGGCGCGGCAGGTGAGCCTGCAGCCGGGCGGGGCGAGGGGTCCAGCCAGGGAGTGGATGGGCGGCGCTCCGTGCCTTCAGGCAATGCTCAACTCTGTGGTCCTGTCTGCACGGAGCGTCTTGATATCACGCATGGGCGGCTGACCGAAGAGGCGGCTGTACTCCCGGTTGAACTGGCTCACGCTCTCATAGCCGACCTCAAAGGCCGCGGTGGAAGCGTCTGTACCGTCGAGGAGCATTCGCCCACGCGCTGCCTGCAGCCGAAGCTGTTTCTGGTATCGCAGCGGGCTCATGTGGGTAAGGATGCGGAAGTGATGGTGGAGCGTGGATACGCCCATGCCGGCGAGTTCTGCCAGTTGCTCCACGCGCACCGGTTTGGTGTAGTTGTCCCGGAGCCAGGCGATCGCCCGCGCGGTGTGATGGCTTTGATCTCCGGAGGTTGCAATTGCACGCAGGCGAGCCCCTTCAGGACCGCGCAGAAGCCGGTAAAGGATCTCGCGCTGGATGTGGCCGCTCAGGAACGGAATATCCTGCGGAGCGGCCAACAGGTCAACCAGCCTACAGCAGACGCTGAGAAGCTCGACCGTAACCGCACCGGTCACCATCGCGGGGCCGTCCGATGGAGCGTTGCCGATCGGGATCTCTTCGCGGTGGAGCAGTTCGCGTATGATCGGCATCTCCACCTGGAGCACCAGGCCGAGCAGCGGCTTGGCTGCGCTGGCCTGAACCACCTGGCTGACGATGGGCAGATCAAGGGAGGTGAGCAGGAACCGTGACGGGTTGTATGCGAAGGTGGTTTGGTCGAGGGTGACTTGCTTGCTGCCCTGGGCGAGGAGGATGACGCTCGGAGTGTAGGTCCCACAGCAGGGCTCTGTGGGCGCCGTTCTGCGCACCAGAGCCAGCCCCGGAATCTGGGTGATCAGGCGCTCTGATGATCCGATGGAACGAGCAATCTTTCTGGCCAGCAGCGCGCTGAGATCCTGTTTGGAGGGTGCATCGGCGGCGGAGAGAACGGGTTGATTGCTCTGCCTCATGCCAATGTTGCCTCCGACGCCGACGCAGGTCGCTTCAGGCTCCGAGCCAGGTCGCCTCAGGGGCCGGGCCAGGTCGCCTCAGGGGCCGGGCCGGGTCGCCTCAGGCTCCAGCATAACCAAGGCCGCAGTGCTACGTCAGCATTGAGGCTTGCCGGCAAGAGAATCAGGCAAAGAATCGGCAGAAACGGGATAACGGTTCGTCACGCGAAGTTTCTAGACTGCAGAGGGAGAGAAGAGAGATGCAGAGACGAACGTTGGGCAGGAACGGGCTGCAGGTTTCAGCCATTGGGCTGGGCTGCATGAGCATGAGTTCAGGGTACGGTCCGCCGGCAGACAAGGGCGAGATGATCCAGTTGATCCGCCGAGCCTATGAGATGGGCGTAACGCACTTCGATACCGCCGAGGCTTACGGGCCGTTCGCGAACGAAGAGTTGGTGGGCGAAGCTTTGCAGCCGATTCGCAGCGATGTGGTGATTGCCACGAAGTTCGGCTTCGAGATCGACCCCGAGACCGGAAGGCGCGGCCTGGGAACGAATAGTCGGCCAGAGCACATCCAGCAGGTGGCCGATGCCTCGCTGAAGCGTCTGAAGACCGATCACATCGATCTGTTCTACCAGCACCGCGTCGATCCGGAGGTGCCCATCGAAGAGGTGGCGGGAGCGGTGAAAGAGTTGGTCGCCGCGGGCAAGGTCCGGCACTTTGGCCTGTCCGAGGCCGGTGTCCAGACGATTCGGCGGGCGCATGCGATCCATCCGGTGACGGCGGTGCAGAGCGAGTACTCCCTGTTCTGGCGTGGTCCTGAGGCAGAGCTTCTGCCGACACTGGAGGAGCTGGGGATCGGGTTTGTGCCCTTCAGTCCGCTGGGCGCAGGGTTCCTGACCGGGCAGATTGACGAGAACACGAAGTTCGATGCTACGGATTTCCGCAACATCGTCCCGCGCTTTTCTGTGGAAGCACGCAAGGCCAACATGGTGCTGGTGGCGTTGGTGAAGGGTGTTGCCGAGCGCAGAGGCGCCACGCCGGCGCAGGTTGCGCTCGCCTGGCTGCTGGCGCAGAGGCCGTGGATCGCACCGATTCCTGGAACCACGAAGCTGCACCGGCTGGAGGAGAACCTGGGCTCAGTCAGCGCGGAGCTGACGGCCAGCGACCTGGAGGAGATTGGGCAAGCAGCCGCCAGGCTGAACCTGGAGGGAGCCCGGCTGCCGGAGGCCATGTTGAAGATGACCGGTCGCTGAGCGTTGCAGGAGCGAGAGGCAGGTTGCGTACCATGCGAATTGTGACCACGATGGTGATCTCCCTGTGCGCGCTCGCGATTGGCGCGCAGAGCCAGATTGTCCGGAGTCAACCGATGATCACGATCACGCACAGCGGCTCTCGGACAGCACAGCAAGCGCCGGCAGATCACTTCACCGGATCAGCGTGGGTTGATCCGGTGCTCCGTACGACGGGGACAGAGCCGGCAGGTGCGGCTCTGGTGGGGTTCGAGCCCGGCGCGCGGACGGCGTGGCACACGCATCCCCTGGGACAGACGTTGATCGTGACCGATGGCGTTGGTTGGGTGCAACAGTGGGGTGGCCCGGTGGAGATCATCCGCAAGGGAGACGTGGTGCAGATACCGCCGGGTGTGAAGCATTGGCATGGCGCAACCTCATCGACATCCATGACCCACCTTGCGATTGTAGAGGCGCTGGACGGGAAGACGGTGGAGTGGATGGAGAAGGTGAGCGACGTGCAGTATCGGGGGCCGCAACCATGAACCGTAATCAATTCCCTGAGCCAGGCTTGAGGAGATACGTTCCATGAAGGTTCGCTGCTGGGGTCTGATAGCCGCTGTTCTGCTGCTGGGTGTTGCCTGCACGGCACAGCAGCGCGCGGCAGAGTTGCCGTTGCAGGTTCCGAATCCTCACTATGTGATGATCGATGATTCGATCCTGGTGGACGAACCGGTAGACCGAACGTGGAAGCGCATCGGAGGGTTCTGCGAGATTACAGAATGGATGAACTCGCCCGAGTGGGCGGACTGCAGGTATCTGCAGGGTGACGGGGGTGCAGGCAGTGTGCGATCCATCGCCGACGAGGTGCTGGCAGGTCCCACAGAGTACAGCTATACCTACGCCCAGCCACCCAGACGGAACACGCCCTACAACCTGGCACACGGCACGCTGGCCGCCGAGGCTGTGACGCCGAGCCGCACGCGGCTGACGTACACGATGCTATGGGACGATTCAGTTCTGCCGACCGAGGCGGCGAGGCGGCAGAACAAGGCGATGCGGAACGCGCTGGTGACAGCGTGGCTGAAGAACATGAAGGTGCTTGCTGAAGGGGGAAAGCTGCCGCCCAAGCCGCCGGGGCAGCTCCGCGCGCCGATCACTACGCCTCTGCTCAACCCCAATCCGCACTATGCCAGCCTGCCGATGTCTATCGTGGTGAATGCACCGATCCGGAGGGTGTGGGCACGCGTGGGCAAGTATTGCGACATCGGGGAGTGGGGCTTCCGGAGCTGCAAGTTGATCAGCGGCAAGGAGGGCGAGCTGGGCGCGGTTCGCAGCGTCGGCCACTCGATCATCGTTGGGCAGACGCAGTACAGCTATACGTACACCCAGCCTTTGCGGGCTACTGGGCTCTACCCGATGTATCACGGAACGCTGGAAGCACGTCCGCTGGGCCCAGACCGCACAAGACTCTACTACACACTTGTATGGGACGCCTCTGCGCAGCCCAATGATGCCGCCAGGCTGCGGCAGGTGGAGGTATACCGCCTGCTCTTCGAGAAGATGCTCCGCAACATGAAGAAGCTCGCGGAGGGCGGCACGCTGACCGCGGAGGACAAACAAGCGCCCGTGGAGTTCTAGGGAAGCTCTGATCAAGGCGCTCGAAATTCGAGGCAGACTCAAATCTGGCGGTGGGTCTCGAAAATCGCCGATCAGCCGCTCAAAATGCGCGAAATTATTGCCTTTTGCTGCCGTTCAGTGTGC
>JAJZDM010000145.1 GCA_021806005.1 Acidobacteriota bacterium
CCGAGACGCAGCCCGCGGCGCAGATCGAGGGGCTGCGCGAGCAGTTGCGGCATCACGAGTATCTGTACTACGTGCTGGACTCGCCCGAGTGGAGCGATGCCCGCTATGACGTGGCCATGAACCAGTTGCGCGCCCTGGAGGCGGAGCACCCGGAGTGGATCACCCCGGACTCGCCGACCCAGCGGGTGGGCGGCAAGCCAAGGGAGGGCTTTGCCAAGGTAGCGCACTCGCGGCCCATGCTCTCGCTGGACAATGCCTACAACGAAGAGGAGCTGCGGGCCTGGGCTGAACGTGTGGCCGGTGGGCTGGCCGCCGGCGAGCGTCCACGCTATGGTTGCGAGCTCAAGCTGGATGGGTTGTCGCTGGCGCTGCAGTACCAGCCCGGAGCGCGCGGCGCCGCGTCTCTGAAGACCGGCATTACCCGCGGCGACGGGACCATCGGCGAAGATGTTACCAGCAACGTGCGGACCATCCGCACGGTTCCACTGCAGGTCTCCGCGCGGACATTGGAGCGGGCCGGGCTGCCGGCCGGTTTTGAGGTGCGGGGCGAGGTGGTGCTGCCGCGCAAGGCCTTCGAGCAGATGAACCGGGAGCGGGAGGCGCAGGGTCTGGCCCCGGCGGCCAACCCGCGCAATGCCGCCGCCGGGACGCTCCGCACGCTGGAGCCGAATATTGTGGCGCAGCGGCGGCTGGAGATGTTTGCCTACTTTCTGCTGTGGGGTGAGGATGCGGGCGAGGCCGCCGGCGAGCCGCTGCTGGCGAGCCAGAGCGCGGCGCTGGCGGCATTGCGCGAGGCCGGGTTCCTGGTCAATCCCCATGCGCGCACGGTGGAGTCCATGGAGGAGGTGCTGCAGTTTATCGCCGAGGCCGAGGCGCTGCGCGATGGCCTGCCCTATGAGATTGACGGCGTGGTGATCAAGGTGGACGCGGTGGCGCAGCAGCGTCGGCTGGGATTTACCGGCAAGGCGCCGCGCTGGGCGATCGCCTACAAGTTCCCCGCGCGCGCGGCGGTCACCCGGCTGCTGGAGGTGAGCTTCGGCGTGGGACGGACGGGCAAGATTACGCCGGTGGCTGTGCTCGCGCCGGTCGCAATTGGAGGAACCACCGTCACCCGGGCCACTCTGCACAACCCCGATGAGGTGCAGCGGCTGGGAGTGCGGATCGGTGACTTCGTCTCCGTGGAGCGGGGCGGCGACGTGATTCCCAAGATCACCGAGGTGATTCGTGATGCAGAGCACCCGCGCGGCGAGCGGGAGATCGTCTTCCCGACAGTCTGTCCCCGCTGCGGCGAGGTGCTGGTGCGCGAGCCGGGCGAGGTGGACCTGCGCTGCGTGAACGTGAGCTGCCCGGCCCGGCTGGAGGAGGAGCTGCGGCACTTCGCCTCGCGCGGGGTGATGAACATCGAGGGGCTGGGCGAGGTGATGGTGGCGCAGCTTCTGGGACACGCCGCGGCAGAGAGCCCCGCCGCCGGGAGCCCGGCGGACGGCAGCGAAGAGGCCGGAATGGAGGACGCCGTGGGGGAAGGCACGGAGCCTGGGCCCACGCGGGCGGCGCTGGTGCACTCCATTGCTGACCTGTACGACCCGGAGCGGGTAAACCGTGAGACTCTGCTGACCCTGGATCGAGTGGGGGAGAAGACGGCGGATGCGCTGCTGGAGCAGATTGCGCGGTCCAAACAGCAGCCGTTGCAGCGAGTTCTTCTGGGGCTGGGCATACGCCACGTAGGAGAGCGAACCGCGCTGGCGCTGGCTGAGGAGTTTGGGTCGATGGACGCGATCATGGCGGCCAGCGTGGAGGATCTGACCCGGGTGAATGACATTGGGCCGAAGGTCGCCGAGACGGTGCGGGAGTTCTTTGCCAGCCCGCGCAACCGGGCGCTGGTGGAGCGGCTGCGCGGTTATGGGCTGACCTTTACCGCGGAGCGCCGGGTGCGGGGAAGCTCGCTGAGTGGGCTGACGTTTGTGCTGACCGGCACGCTGCCCACGCTGACCCGGGAGCAGGCTGCGGAGAGGATTGAGGCGGCCGGGGGCAAGGTGGTGGGCTCGGTGAGCAAAAAGACCAGCTTTGTGGTGGCGGGCGCTGAGGCCGGGTCCAAGCTGGAGAAGGCTCGCCAGTTGGGCGTGGCGGTGATCGACGAGGAGGGGCTGCTGGCCATGGTGCAGGGCAATGCGGGCAGCGCGATGGTTTAACCGTCTTTTATTCAACGCCGGAGGCGGAATGGATTAAGCTGAACGCGGACGCGGGTGTGTTGACGCGAACTGGAGAGTGTGTGAGTCAGGTAGTCTTCGTCCTGGAAGATGATGCGGACATCCGGCGGTTGGTGCAGTTCCAGTTGGAGGGCGCCGGATACACGGTGAAGGCGTATCCAATGGTGGGAACCATGGTGCAGGACGCCGAAAGGCAGCGGCCCGCACTGTTTCTGCTGGATATCATGGTGCCCGGCGGCGATGGATTGGAGGTGTGCCGGCGGCTGCGGCAGAATCCTGTGCTGGCCAGCGTTCCCATCATCTTTTTGACCGCCCGTGCGGCCGAGAATGACCGCGTGCACGGCCTGGAACTGGGCGCGGATGACTACATTACGAAGCCCTTTGCCATGCGCGAACTGCTGGCCCGGGTAAAGGCGGTGCTGCGGCGGTTTGAGCGGCCGGTGGAGACATCCGGCGCGCCCTCGGTGCTGGTGATTGACATGCTCGAGATCGATGGAAGCTCCATGCAGTTGCGAGTCAATCACGAACTTGTGACCACTACGGCCACGGAGTTTCGGTTGCTGGATTACCTGGCACGGCATCCCGGCAGGGTGTTCAGCCGCGACCACCTGCTGGACGCGGTGTGGGGCGATGCTCGCTTTGTGACGCCGCGCAGCGTGGATGTGTACGTGCGCCGCATCCGGGAGAAGATTGAGGTGGATCCGGAGACGCCGCGGTTTCTGAAGACGATGCGCGGGGCTGGCTACCGGTTCGATCTTCCTCGTGTGAAAGAAGCATCCGCCAGCCCGTCCGACGATGCGGCGGGCAGCGCGGCGGGCCATGCAGCCGCCGCGGCAACCGAGTAGTCTTCTGCCATGGGATCGTGGTTGCGTAAGAGCTTGTACCTGGCATTGCTGTGGCGGATGATCCTGGGCGTAGGGCTGGCCGCTGCTGTGGCCACGCTGCTGCCGGCCCGCTGGATGGCCGTGTGCGCCTGTCTGCTGGTGGCGCTGTGGATGGCGGCGTGGATCACCCGCCGGGTGACGCGTCTCATCGAGACAATGGAAGCGGCGGCTGCCAGCGTAGCGGATCAGGAGAGGCAGTGGCCGGAGGCGCCGGTCCGGCAGTTGGAGCCGCTGCTGCGTGCGCTGATGCTCTCCCGGCGGCAGGTGGCGCGCCAACTGGAGGCCAGCTCGGAGAACCGCAGAAAGCTGGAGGCGTTGCTGGACTCCATGCAGGACGCCGTGACCAGCGTGGACCGCGGGGGCCGGATTGTGTGGGCCAACGTCCCCATGCAGCGGCTGGTGGCCCAGGCCTCCGGCAGCGTGCGCGCGGGCCGCTCGCTGGTGCAGACCATTCGCTCGCCGCAGGTGCTGGAGTGCGTCAAAGAGGCGCTGGAGCAGCGGACCTACGCGGAGATTCGTCCCGTTCCCATGCCCATGGGAAGAATCTACGCGGTGAGCGCTGCGCCAATGCCGGAGGACGGCGCGGTGGTGGTGTTGCAGGATATTACCCAGGTGGAGCAGGTGGAGCGCACCCAGCGAGAGTTTGTGGCCAACGTAAGCCACGAGCTGCGCACGCCGCTCACCTCCATCTCCGGGTACGTGGAGACGCTGCTGGAGGATCGCCGCGCCGCGCCGTCGCTTACCCCGCTGGTGCGCGAGTTTCTGGAGGCGATTCACAAGAGCGCCCGTCGGATGAGCCGGCTGACCGACGATCTGCTGGCCATGGCGCGAGTGGACTCCGGCGAACACAAGGTGCAGCCGCAGCCGGTGGAGGTGGAGGTCCTGATCCGCGAGGCGCGCAGCGCCGTGGCTGCGCTGATCCGGGACAAGCGCGGCGTGCTGGAGGTTGCCGAGTTCCCGCATCTGGTGGTGATCGCTGATCTGGACGCCATCGTCCAGGTACTGAGCAACCTGATTGAGAACGCCCTCAACTACGGAGTGGCTCCGGCGCCGGTCCAGGCTGCGGTCCCGGCCGGTTCAGCGGCCTCCTCTGACGGGCAGGCGCCGCAGGGAGCCAGGGTGGTGCTGAGTGTGCAGGCAGAGCCGGGCGGCGAGGCGGTGCGCTTCTGCGTGCAGGACTTTGGCGCCGGCATCGCCTTTGAGCATCTGGATCGCCTGTTTGAGCGGTTCTACCGGGTGGACAAGACCCGCTCGCGAGAGTCCGGCGGTACGGGCCTGGGGTTGGCGATCGCCAAGCACCTGGTTGAGGCGCACCGTGGGCAGATCTGGGTGGAGAGCGATCTGGGGCGGGGAAGCCGCTTTTACTTTACCCTGCCGTGCCCGGTGCAGCCTTCCAGGGGATGAGGGGCTGTCTTTGAAATGCTCAGGGTTCTGGAGAAAACGGGGTCTGTGATGGCCCCGGTTCTTTGATGAGCCGGATGGCTGCCCCGCGCTCTCGCAGGAGGCGCAGCCAACCCAAACCAGAGGCGGTGAAAGAGTCTGCCGCTCCCGGGAGCGTGCCGTTTCCTAGCTGACGTGCAGCCGTGCCGCGTGCGGCTTGCCGGGGATCACCGTCCGGTTCCTGCTTCGGGTACTACCCCGCTCAGCAGTTTTTCTTGTGGAAGATTACGGCCAAATCCGGGACGATTCACAGTCTGTTCATCATTCGTTCTCCGGTCATTCACACAAGATTGCGACGATTAAGGCTCGGACGAAAGTGGCAAGACTGTCAGATACAGATTTCGGGAGCGATCCCGCCTTAGCCATCGCCCGAGAGGAACGATGAAACCTAATCGCACGATGAGTACTGCTCTGGTGGTCATGATGTTGTTGGGGGCGCAGCTTCAGGTGAGTGCCCAGACGACGGATTCCACCGCGCCCCAGCAGAACGCCAAACCCGCCAAGCATCATAAGGAGACGCCCGAAGAGATCGAGTTGCGCCAGATGCGCGAGGCGTTGCGGGCCCAGCAGCAGCAGATCAATGTTTTGCAGCAGCAGCTCCAGGTGAAGAGCGGCGCAGCCGCCACCGCCCAGCAGGCAGCAGCGAGCGCCCAGCAGACGGCAGCCGATGCGCAGACGCAGGCCGCGGCGGCGGCGGCCTCCGCGCAGCAGGCCAAGAAGGCCGCGGAGGAGAGCAGCGCCAAGGTAAGCGCGGTCTCCGGCAGTGTGGCGCAGATCCAGAGCAGCCAGGCCAGCCTGAACCAGACCGTGATGCTTACCGACCGTCAGCTTCGGGAAGAGACCGAGTCACCGACCGCCGTGCACTACAAGGGAGTGGACATCACGCCGGGCGGCTTCGCCGCATTTGAAGGTGTGTGGCGGCAGCACTCGACGAACTCAGACATCAACACGCCGTTCAACGGCGTTCCGTTCCCCGGCGCCAATGAGGGACACGTCAGCGAGATGAACTTCTCCGGACGCCAGAGCCGGCTTTCCATGCTGGTGACAGGTGATGCCGGAAGCTACAAGCTGGCCGGCTACTACGAGATGGACTGGCTGGGCACCGGCACCTCGTCCAACAACAACCAGAGCAACAGCTATGTGCTGCGTCAGCGGCAGATCTGGGGCCAGGGAGCTTTGCCCAACGGCTTTACCGTGACCGGCGGCCAGATGTGGTCACTGACCACCGAGGACCGCAAGGGAACCGACGCCCGAACCGAGATCCAGCCGGAGACGATCGATCCACAGTACTTGGTCGGCTATACGTGGACCCGTCAGCCTGAGATTCGTGTGCAGCAGCGCTGGGGCAACTATGACTCCGGAGCGTTCTCGATCGCGGCCTCCGTCGCCCAGGCGCAGATCACCAACTTTACGGCCGCCGGCGATATTCCAACCCAGTTCTTCTTTGGCGGCGTGGGTAACAGTGGCGGTCTCTATAACGCCGCCCAGAGCATTGGGGCAGGGAATACCGCGGGAACCGGCGCGATTACCACCTACGCCAATAACCTGGCGCCTGACTTCATTGTGAAGGCAGCGTACGATCAGCCGTGGATTCACTTCGAGTTCGGCGGCATCGCGCGCTTCATGCGCAACGAGTTCTTTGCGGCCACGCCAGGAACCACAGTGAACACGTATACCTACGGCACCACACTGCAGAGCAACACCGCGACGGCCGGCGGCGTCTTTGGCGCCATTCGCATCTACCCGACCAGGAAATGGGAGGTTGGGGTCCAGGGGATGGGCGGCCCCGGCGTGGGGCGCTATGGCTCGTCTCAACTTGCCGATGCCACCCTGAGGCCGAACGAGACTCTGGAGCCGATTCGGAACTACCACGGCATGTTCAGCCTGGTAGGGCACCCCACCCGCAAGCTGGAGGTGTTTACCTACTACGGTGGCGAGTATGATCAGCGCACCGTCTACCCGGTGACGTTTGGAACCACCACCGAGCTGATTGGTTATGGTCCGCAGACGCTGAACGACACGGGCTGCTATAACCTGCCCAGCGGCATCGCTACGGCCGGCGCGGGCGGGACCTCCGGGGCCAGTAACTGCGCCTCTCCCACGCGGTACATTCAGGAGGCGATGGGCGGCTTCATCTATCGCGTCTTTGACAGCGCCACCAAGGGCCGGCTCCAGTACTGGGTTACCTACAGCTACATTCAGCGTAACCTGTGGTCCGGTATCGGCTCTGCCACCACCCCGACCGGCCCTCGCGCTACCGAGCCGATGATCCACGTCAGCATGCGTTACTACATCCCGTAAGGGAAGTGCGAGCGAAGGGGGCTGGAGGCTGCTCCAGCCCCCTTCGCAACGTCTGCCGGGGATGATCTTCGGCGGCGCGCGGCAGGGCAGCAGTGCAGGCCAGAAGCGGAAGGTAGTTGCTGGTGAAGGGCGCATGGCAGCGTTGCCCCGCCAACGCTGAAGGCTGCAGAACGAGGATCGAAGGCGGTATGCGCTGCCGCAGGTGGGGCGGGCGGCGTGCGGCGACCAACGGCGCCTGAGCCCTCCGCCGGCTGCAAGTCGCAGGTGGCAGCAGCGGTCTGGCGGGCGCGGGAGATGCAGGCCGGATGGATGAGTCGCGGGACGATGAAGCGATCTCCCTCACCGGCTACAGGCCTTGATGCTCTATCCCATGGATCCTTCTGCACGCGCTGCCGGGATCAGGATCAACTTGTTCACTCAAATATTTGAAAAACCTGTTGGAACAAACCGGGCTGCCCCAGAGGAGCCAGTATACGATTGGGATTGTAAGCATCCTATGCAAGAGGCGGCGCGAGCTGTGGAGAAGGCTGGGTTCTTCCTGATGGACAGGCGGGTGAAGGGGTATACGCCCGCCGGATTCCTCGCGACCCCCCTCCAGCAAGCGAAGAGAAGACGGCAACACGGGGAGGTTTGAATGATACGGATCAAGTTCCAGCAGAGTCTCGATGAGTTGAAGGAGCGCCTTCTGGTGATGGCCGGCCTGGTGGAACAGGCCATCCAGCGCAGCACCGAGGCCTACACCTCACGTGAGTACGGTCTCTGTGAGCAGGTGCGGAACTCTGAGCCGGCGATCAACCGTATGGAGCTGGAGATCGATCAACTGGCGCTGGATCTGCTGGCCATGGAGCATCCGCTGGCGGTGGATCTGCGCTTTATTCTGGCGGTGATCCACATCAACGTCGATCTGGAGCGCATGGGCGATCAGGCCGCAGGGATTGCGATGCGGGTGATGGACCTGGGTAAACAGCCCAAGGTCGACCTGCCGGTGGATATTCCGCGTCTGGCGCAGTTAGCCTCCGCCATGGTTCGCAAGGCTCTGCAGGCCTTCATCGAAGGGGATGCGGATCTGGCGCAGTCTGTTCTGATGCTGGATGACCAGGTGGATGAGATCAATCGCGAGGCGTTTCACTCGCTGACGACGCTGATCAAGAGCCAGCCGGACTGCGCTCCCCAGGCGCTGGATACGCTGATCATCTCGCGGAACCTGGAGCGGATTGGCGACCACGCCACCAACATCGCCGAAGATGTCATCTTCTGGGTGCGCGGCGCGGACGTTCGCCACCATGTCGTCTCTGTCTAAGGCGATCTTCCAGCGGGGGCCGGGTTGAGCGGGGAGTCTCTCCTCCCGTAAGCCCGGAGGAGGCGGGTGCCCGCATCTGTATCCCCGGCAGCACAGAACTCCCGAAAGCACACAGAGTGCAAGGCCGAGCCCGGGCGGGGCTCGGCCTTGGCGCCTTTAACGGCGCTG
>JAJZDM010000146.1 GCA_021806005.1 Acidobacteriota bacterium
ATCTCGGCGCAAGCGTTGCGTACCGGCGGGTCGTCATCGACCACCAGGACGCGCAGCGGAGGGAGGGGAACGGTATCGTTGGGGCGGGCCAGAAAAGGCTGACTGCCGGGCGGTGGAGCGGAAAGGGTCGCGGCCTGCGCGGTGGCGTAGGGAAGCGGAGGAACGATGGGCTGCAGCCAGCCGGTCGTCTGGTTGGGGGAGGGGTCGCCGGGGTGATGCCTGGGGGAGAACAAGGTGCGGATTCCTTCTGGCCTGGGTCAGGCGGTGAGCGGAGATGGAGTGGAGTTGAAGTTCTGGGCCGTGGCAGCAGGGTCGCCGGACTGCGTCTCCGATGAGACGCTCTGGATGGGCCAGCGGACGCTGAACAGGGTCCCGTAGCCGGGGCGGACACGGAGAGCGAGTCTGCCTCCGCTCTCGGCCACCAGTTGATGAACGATGCGATGGCCAAGGCCCTCAGTGGCGCCATATGGCAACGGCGCAGGCCGCAGGTACGCAGCGACCATCTCCTCGTTCATCCCGGGACCGGTGTCCTCGATTGTCAATCTGACCTGTCCGGAGTCCTCCTCCAGACGAATGCGGATCTGGCCGAGCGGCCCGGCCCCGGTCCCGGGGGGCAGGGCCCGCTGGACACGGATGGCCTCCGCGGCGTTGCAGACCAGATTCACGATGATGCGCTCCAGAACCTCGGTGGAGAGGTCCAGACCGGGTAGCCATGGGGAGCAGGTGATGCTCACCTCGGCAGCGCCGGTGGCGATCTGTTCCAAGACCGGGGCCAGATGGTGCAGGGCCGCGGAGTGGATGGAGGTGTGTGCGGCGACCTCCGGCAGATGGGCCGGTTCGCGTGCCGGCAGCGCCGGCGGCAGAGAGGGTTCGGCCTGCTGACTCTGCTCCGCCGGCAGACCCTGCTCCGCCGGCAGACCCTGCCTGGCGGCTTCCCGCCGGGCTCGCTCATGGCACATGGCCATCAGGCGTTGGATCAACCGCGTGCTTCGGTCTGCGATCAGGCGCACCTCGGTGGCATAGTGCTGATGCCGGGGAGCCAGCACGCCGGGGACGCTGAGCATCTCGGAGTAGAGACCCAGCGCCGCCAGAAGATTGCCGGCGTCGTGAGCCAGTCCCGCAGCCTCGGTGAGGTTGGACTCAAGGTCAGACTCTAAGGAAGACGGGGGCGGTAGGGCGCTCTGCGCCGAGGGATGGGATGGAATCCGTGCGGCTGGAAAGCTCTGGGATTGAGCCTGCATGGTGGTCTCCGGAATGTCTGTTCGACCTGCTCTTGCAACCGGTTAATCCGTTCCAAAACGGATCTCTGGATCGCCAAAAAAGAATCGTCACCTACTCTTATCGACAGTTTGGCGTACAGGATGAGGAATTTCCTGAAAAATTCCCAACTTGGAACAAGCAATACTGTGAAGCACAGTAAAACACCGGAAGAAATTCGCGCAGGACTACAAGGCACGGACCAGGCCGACCATCTACAGGATACAGATCCTTTTGGATATTTGTCTGCCGCCGCTGGCTGGGATCCCGCTCTCTGCGTCCGATTCCGTCCCTATAATGAACGGTATGAATAAGATCGACGAGATTGAGTTGTATCGTAGCGGGGGACGGGGGGCGCACCAGGCGCGGGAGTTGAAGCTGACGCCGGGATTTGTGGCG
Source organism: Acidobacteriota bacterium (assembly GCA_021806005.1). Taxonomy (GTDB): domain Bacteria; phylum Acidobacteriota; class Terriglobia; order Terriglobales; family Acidobacteriaceae; genus Granulicella. Next base: position 1,657 of record JAJZDM010000146.1, read on the forward strand.
ACGGCGGAGGGGTCGGTTTTGATTGAGGTGGGATATACGAGGGTTCTGTGTAACGCGACCGTGGAGAACGGCGTGCCGGGGTGGTTGAGGAACTCGGGACGGGGATGGGTGACCGCGGAGTACGGAATGCTGCCGCGGGCGACCCTCACCCGCTCCCCGCGGGAGGCGGAGCGGGGGAAGGTGGGCGGGCGAACGCATGAGATCCAGCGTCTGATCGGGCGCAGCCTGCGCAGCGTAGTGGATATGAAGCTGCTGGGTGAGCGGACCGTGATCCTGGACTGCGATGTGCTGCAGGCCGATGGAGGGACGCGCACGGCGGCGATCACCGGAGCCTGTACGGCGCTGGCGCTGGCGCTGGGCAAGCTGGTGGAGGCGGGTACGCTGAAGCAGTCGCCGCTGCGGGAGATGGTGGCCGCCACCAGCGTGGGCATCGTGGATAGCAGGGTATTGCTGGACCTGGCCTACGAGGAGGACTCGCGAGCGGCGGTGGATATGAACGTTGTGATGACATCCAGCGGCGGTTTGGTGGAGACCCAGGCGACGGCGGAGAAGGGAACCTACTCTCGCGCTCAGCTCAATGAGATGCTGGATGTGGCAGAGGCCGGGATTCGCGAGTTGCTGGCGGCGCAGAGAGCGGTGACGGGACTCGGGCAGCGGGTCAACTAGGACAGAGGTTCTGGAACCCGGCTGGAACCCGGCGGGGAGCGGCTGCGCGAAACCAGTCTGCCGGGAGGCGAAAGAAGATCCTCTTCTTGAACCAGAGAAGTTTCGGCGGCCTCCCCGTTCGGGTCTCCGGTGGCTATACTCGCTGCAGGGGGGAGGGCCATGGCCGATCCGGGGACGTGTCATCACTTTGAACATCTCAAGCCAGTGCAAAGCGCCCGGGCCAGCTACGCCAGGGGTTGCCAGGAGTGTCTCAACGCGGGAGATGCATGGGTGCATCTAAGGGAGTGCCTGATCTGTGGGTATGTCGGCTGTTGTGACGATTCGAAGAATCAGCATGCGAGGCGGCATTTTTCAGCCACGCAGCACGCGGTGGTGCGTTCCGTAGAACCGGGCGAGGCATGGGGCTGGTGTTACCGGGATGAGGTGATGGTGGAGTTTTAGCCTGCCGTTGGGATGGAGCCGGGCGAGCCGCATCGCAGTTGTCCCCGGAGTGGATTTCAAACAGAGGTGGTAAGGAGGTAGTGCGATGTCAGAGAAGGTAGTGCATATCACGGTTCGGCCGAACGGGCCCCTACGGGTGGAGGGGCACATTAAACTCACCGATGCCGATGGGCGGGAGTGGAATCTTGAGGGCAAGCCAGCCATAAGCCTGTGCCGGTGCGGCATGAGCGACAAGCGTCCGTTCTGTGATGGGGCGCATGGGCGCAACGGCTGGCAGTGTGAGACGGCCCCGCCGGGCAACCTGACCTAAGGGGCCGCAGAGAGCGGGGGTATCAGGACACAAGCATCGAAGGCTGCAAGGCCACGGCGAGAGCCCCTGATCTTCTGTTGCGGCGGAGGACAGGGTGGCCGTGCCTGGGGCGAATGCTGCGAGGTTTTTGTCTGGCGAGAGGCCGTTGCACAGGCCTAGTCGTCCGTGGCAGAGGAACCTTGCTCCCCTCCAGTCCAGGGCCGAGGATGGCTGGTCGAGGGTCTCGTGTGCCGCTGCGTCTCTCTCCCTGTCCTGAAGGAAGAATCCCGGAGGGAGCCTGGGATTGTCCGGTGGTCTTTGCGGGGGGCATTCTGGATGCGCGGCCTTCCCGTGGTGCAGGCTCTGCGCGCCAGACATTGGCCAAACATTGTTGGAAGGGGAGATCGAATGCGCCTGGGGAGTTTGCGGCTGTGTCTGTGCATGGGTATGGTGGCGCTGGTGGCCGGAGCGTCCCGGAGCTGGGCGTGGTCCCCGGCCGCTGCCGCCGGGATGCGACCGCAGCCCTCTGCAGTGGCCAGGGCGCAGAACGCTCCGCCGCCGAACCCCTACAGCGGGCCCATGTATGTGCGTTCCGAGGCGATGATTCCGATGCGCGACGGGGTGATGCTGCATGCCGTGATCCTGCGGCCTGCCGGTAGCCAGCGCAGTGGGCCGGCGCTGCCGTTCCTGATGGAGCGCACCCCCTATGGCGTGGCGCGCGACACCAGCGCGATGCTGGAGATGCTGAAGCCGGAGCTGGCCGCCAGCGGCTACATCTTTGTCTTCCAGGATATTCGCGGCCGCTATGGGTCAGGCGGGCAGTTTGTGATGAACCGGCCGATCGTGGCGCACCGTACCTCGCAGGATGTGGATGAGACCACCGATACCAACGACACCATCCACTGGCTGCTGAAGAATGTACCCAACAACGACGGACGGGTAGGCGTGATGGGCGTCAGCTATCCCGGCTTTCTGGCCATGATGGCCGGTCTGGATGCGAACCCGGCGGTGAAGGCCATAAGCCCCCAGGCGCCCATGACGGATGTATGGCTGGGGGATGACTTCTTCCATAATGGGGCTTTTCGTGAGTCCTACGGCTTTGATTACGTGCAGGAGATGGAGGCGCAGAAGACCGATGGTGTGGTCAGTTCGGATGAGGACCAGTACAACTTCTTTCTGGATCATGTGAACTTTGCGGGAGCGGCGCAGGCGGCGGGGATGAGCCACCTGCCGACGGCGGAGATGTTCCTAACCCAGCCGACCTATACGCCGTTCTGGCAGGCGATGGCCGTGGAGTCGCGCCTGTTGCAGCCGGAGGTTCCCACGCTGGAGGTGGGCGGGTACTGGGATCAGGAGGATATGTGGGGCACGCAGGCTGAGTATGCGGCGCTGCGCGCCCATGAGCGACCTGATCAGCCGCTGCATCGCGTCTTCATGGTGCTGGGGCCGTGGAACCACGGGGGATGGGAGTTTGGCCCGGGAGACAGGCTGGGAGGGAGGTTTGGCGCCATCTACTTTGGTGGGCAGGATACTGGCGCCTACTACCGCGCGCACTTTGAGGCTCCGTTCTTTGAGCTTTATCTGAAGGGCAGAGCGGGCTTCGACCTTCAGGATACGGCCAGCTTCCGTACCGGCGAGAATCAGTGGCGGCGTTATGCCATCTGGCCTCCGCAGTCCGGATATCACTCCGTCCGAGCGTACCTGGAGGCGCAGAACAGCCTGAGTTTTGTGGCCCCCAAAGGGCCGCAGGATCAGAAGGCGGCAGCCTATGTGGCCGATCCGGCGAACCCGGTTCCTTATCGGCAGAGGCCGATTCAGTCCACCTATGGGAAGGGTTCTGCCTGGAGGACCTGGCTGGTGGAGGATCAGCGGTTTGTGAGTGGGCGTGGCGACCTGGCCAACTTTGAGACACCCGTGCTGCGCGGCAACCTGACGGTGACCGGCGATGTGGTTGCGGATCTGTTCGCAGCCACCACGGGAACGGATGCGGACTGGATTGTGAAGCTGATCGACGTCTATCCAGCCGATGCGGCACACCACCGGGCACAGGCGTCTGCCGGTGGTTTCGATGCCGCCGGGGTGAGTTCGCCGGAGATGGGCATGGCCTCCACGGCCTCCGGAGCCAGCGGCGGATATGAGCTGATGGTGGCCGAAGAGATTCTACGCGGACGTTACCGCAAGAGCTTTACCCACCCGCAGCCGGTAAGGCCGGGCCAGATCGTGGAGTACCGCTGGAGCCTGCACGGCGTGGACCATACCTTTTTGAAGGGACACCGGATGATGGTGGAGGTGCAGTCGAGCTGGTTCCCGCTCTACGACCGCAATCCGCAGACGTATGTGGAAAACATCATGACCGCGCCGGCCTCGGCCTACAAGGCCGAGACGATCTCCGTCTATGGATCGGCGGCATATCCGTCCCACCTGGATCTGCCAGTGGCGGATGAGTCGGTGCTTCCCTGAGGGATCGCCCGGTGAGGTCGCCTGGCGGGGGGCTTCGGGCGCGCAGCGTGCATCTTTACCCCTGGAGAAGGCGCGTCCCGAGGTTCCGCAGGATGTTGGCAGGAAGATGGCGCGATCGTTGCCGCAAGGCTGCAGGGGTGCACCGGAGGAGGATGGTGAATGGTACTCCTCATCCGGAGAGATCTCCCCGAGAAACTTTTAGCGCCTAAGCTCGTATTCTATTAAGAGTAGATTGATGTGCCGGGACTTCCACTTCCCGGATTTTTCGCTGCAAACGAAGGGTCGATTGGCCAGAGAGGGCCGATCGTCTCAATGCTTCGAGAAATGCTCAATGTATTGAGAAACGCTCAATGTATCGAGAGATGCCCAGGGCATCCAAAGGGGGCATCTCCCGGAGGATGGGAGAGCCAGCCAGGCTTGCGGCGGGCCCTGAGGAACGAGAAGGGCTTCTCAGGTCGTGGTCTAAAACTCATTGCTGTTCCCGGACTGGCTGCCGGGAGCGGACCGGCGCAGCCGGAACGATGCTGCGAACGAAGGAAAGAAGAACCATGCGAATGATGAATGTGGCGAGAGGGTGCGGGCTGAGACGGAAGGCGATGGCTCTGACCTTTGGCTGTGTCCTGATCGTGGGTTTGTGCGTCGGGGTGGCCGGCGTGGGCCAGGCGGCAGCCCAGGGCGGGGCGTCGACCGTCCAGCAGGCGGTGGGTACGGTGAAGGCGACCAGTTCCACCGGGTTCACGCTGACCACAACCGCCGGACAGGATGTGGCGGTGGAGGTGCCGGCGTCCGCCAAGGTGCTGGTGGTGGCTCCCGGCAGCAGGGATTTGAGTTCGGCCACGGTGGGAACGCTCAGCGATATCGCGGTGGGGGATCGGGCGCTGATCTCCGGCGATGCGGCGGCACAGGGGATTACGGCGCTGCGCGTGATCCTGATGAAGGCGCAGGCGATTGCAGCATCGCGCACGGCGGAGCAGGAGGCATGGCAGAAGGGTGGGGGTGGGATCGTCAAATCCGTGGATACCGCCGCAGGGAAGATTGTGGTGGCCAGCGGGCAGAAGATGGTGACCGTGCAGGTGACGCCGCAGACGGTGATTCGCCGGTATGCCTCCGGTTCGGTGAGATTTGCCGACGCCAGTCCGAGCACGATCGCGGAGATTCATAAGGGCGATCAGCTCCTGGTGAGGGGTGCGAAGTCGGCCGACGGGAGTACGATCACGGCCGATGCGCTGGTGGCGGGGAGCTTCGGGAACTACTCGGGATTGATCGTATCGATCGATCAGCAGGCGGGGACGATCACGCTGTCAGACCTGGTCAGCCGGAAGAAAGTGACGGTGGCGGTGACCGCGAAGAGTGACCTGCGCGCCCTGCCGCAGGCGCTGGCGGAGCGATTTGCTGCCCAGATGCGCGGCAAGGGTCACGGTGGCAGCCATGCGGGGCCTGGCGCAGCGGGATCAGGCGGCCCCGTACCCCCAGGAGCGCCTGGGCCGGGAGCGCCGCCTCCCACGGGAGCGGCCGGAGGTCCGGGCCAGGCCGGGATGGATCTATCCCATATGCTCTCGCGACTGCCTGCCGAGACGCTGGCGGGGCTCAAGGTGAAAGACGCGGTGATGATTGTGGCCACGGCTCCCGGAGAGGGCCAGCAGACGCCGCAGGTGGTGACACTGTTGACGGGCGTGGAGCCGATTCTCACGGCCTCCCCCAAAGGTCAGCAGATGACGCTTTCACCGTGGAGTCTGGGTGGTGGCGCTGGGGCTGAAGGTGGCGGCGGAGGAGGGGCGCAGCAATAGGGCAGATCCAGTGCAGATGAGTCCATCTGCACTGATCGATCCTTGAGCAGCTTTATAGCATTTCCAGTGTTGATGGGTATCTCGAAGCGGGCTTGCAGCGGCGTTTTCATTGGAGGAAGACGCCCATAGAGATCGAGGTGACCCTCTACACCTGCACTGAAAATGCTTTACCGCGCAAGGTCTTCCGTTGGAGAGGGGGTCGCGGTGTTTGTCGTCGGCAGTGGGTTGTCGGGTCTGGCGGTCATCAGGCCGGGGATGCGGAGTCCGTCGCAGAGGACGGTCGGCCTGCCCGGATTTTGCAGAGTTGCATGAGCGAGATTGGGAAAGCATAAAGGAGAGGGATGAAACTTCGGTGGAGCGCGGCTTTTGCGTGGAGTAGCAGTCTGGCTGGGATCATGCTGGTGTCAGGAGCAGTTCGGGTGCAGGCCCAGCCCAGAACCCGGACCAGGGCCCGAACCGGGATCCAGAGCGGAACCCAGAGCGGTACCCAGAGCGGGACCGGGGCAGCGACCGCTCCCTTCCGGGTTCTGGTTCATGGCGTGGTCACGGATCCCGATGGAGCTTTGATTCCGGGGGCGACGATCACGCTCAAGCCGGCGCGTGGAGCGGCGGTCATCGTCAAGTCCGGAACGGATGGGACCTATCAGACGACGGTGAAGCCGGGGAGCTACTCGATCCAGGTTTCGATGCCCGGTTTTGCCTCTTACTCCGCCGCTGGAGTCGATCTTTCCGCCGCGGAGATGACGATCAACGCCAAGCTGCAGGTTGGCGTGCAGGCGCAGGTGGTTACGGTACAGGCCAACGACCGGATGCACCTGAGCGTGAGCCCGGAGTCGAACTCGAGTTCGATTGTGGTCACGGGCCAGTCGCTGAATGCGCTCTCGGATGATCCGAATCAGTTGCAGCAGCAGTT